>CAYNSG010000050.1:0-12960 GCA_964399885.1 uncultured Bacteroides sp. | reverse complement strand
AACGCAGGGGGTTGAAAAATATTCGGGGGAAAAGTTTTTAATATTGAGAAAGATTACTACCTTTGCGATTAGAGAGCTCAGCGGAAATTCTGAGTGAACTCTGAGTTATAACTATCTACCATGAATCAATTTCATATAAACGTAACTGCATGGTGCACAATTTGAAATTAAGATATGTCATAACCTTAGTTGTAATGGCACTATGTGCGTTTACATCTATGGCGCAGCGTGAAAAGAACTATATTTATCTTTTCGACTGCACGGGTTCGATGATCAAGAATGAATTATGGGACCCGGCGAAGAGTGCGCTTGACAATAATATCGCTCTGCGTTCTGCAATTTCCAATTCCCATTTTACGGTAATACCGTTTGGCGACAATCCGTATCAGACGTTCTCGTTCAGCAACAACGAGTACGGCAGCAAGAAGCAGGCTATCACGCAATCGTTTGAGAAGCACATAAAGGAGGCTAAGTATACAAACATTTCCGAGGTTCTCGAATCGGGATTCAGCCAAACGGATTCAAACAAAGATAATGAGATTTATTTGCTCACCGACGGAATGCCCAATGGAGGCGACTCGCCGCAAAAAGTCGCTGAGACGATAACAAAATGGTGTGCTAATCATCGCAATTCCAAGCTGTTCTACGTAGCTCTGACCAAGGGAGTCATCAATCCGTTGATTAAGGCTGCAGTCGACGGCTGCCCCGACGCATCGATCGTTCAATGTGAGGACGGAATCGTCCCCGTCATAACCGACATCTCGACAGACATCTACACCAACCTCGACGAGCTCGACAAGGTTGTTGAAGCAACGTTCAGCGTCCCCGGCGACTACGACTTATCGATAGCTTCGGCCGACGAGCTGTTTGATTTCAGCATCGTTGGCTCCAAGGCTTCGGATGGGAAAATCAAGATAGCGATTACGCCCAAAGAGAATCGCTCAATCGACGGACTCCACCAGATTCTGCAACGTAACGAGCATGAATTTCAAGCAACAATAACGTGCGCCGACCGCCGGTTTGTAATTGCCAGTCCGATAGTCAACGTCCACGTTTTAGACGAAGTTCCGTCGAAGCTTACGCTTGCCGATGGGGTTGACGAGTTGCAGGCCGCAGATGTCGACTGGTATGATTCATTCCTCTGGAGCGACGCGGCAGCCGACGAAAAAGCCGTCTGGGATTTGACTCCGGCATTCAAAAACGAATTGCGCGATTCGAAGCTCACGTTGAAATTTCAAGCCGACAATGGTCCGTCGGACGATTTCCAGGCAAGCTTCAATGGCAGCCCCATCGTCGACGGCAGCACGATAACGATAGCGCCCAATCAACCGGCCATCTTAGAGGTTCAATTCAATCATGATGCAGCAACCGGCAAGCGTTATTTTTCTCTGATGCCCACATCAATCACCGACATCGACTTCATCAACGAGAAACCTTCGGAGAATTATGCCGGGACTTCTATCAGAACGCATTATGACGTGAATTGGAATCCGCTAAAGACAATTTTGTTCTGGCTGGCGATAGCTCTCGTCGCTTGCCTGATTGTTTGGTTTATAATCCTGAGGCGAATATTCTTTCCGACAATCAAGATGGGTAAGGCAATCATCACCGACCCCGGCACATACTACACTTCGAAGAAAATCAAGGGGGCGCGAAAAGTAGTGATGACTTCGCGTCGCAAATCGCAAAACTTCTTCTCGCGAATATTCACGGGAGAAATTCGATATATCGTCGGCGAGCAGTTTTCGCCCGAGCTGTGCATTCTGCCGAGTGGCAGAAAAAAGAAAGTGAAGATATGCTCCGACGGAAAGTCGGTAAGAGCGTGGAATATTATGCCCTCGTCGATCTTCGGTCAGGACGATACCGGAACACTGACAAACACGGCCTCCGGCGAAAAATCTGAAATAGAATTCTGTTAATCTGTAAAATCATTATCAACATCATAACATGGCAAAACTAAGAAGAACGCTCCTGATAGGACTTGGTGGCACCGGCATCAATACGATACTGAATGCCAAGAAAATGTTCTATGAGAACTACGGACAAATCCCCCCGATGATTGGCTTTGTCGGCATTGACACCGACAAACCCGGACTGAGCAACGCTTTCGTCATCGCAAACGACGGCGTCAGAATTTCGCTCGACATGTCGGAACAGCTGTGCATATCGGTCGACACTCCGAGTGCAATATATTCAAACAACCGCTCCAACAAGCTGTTTGATTGGATGCCGGAGTGCAATGAGCAGGGCCTCACGGCGCTGTCAATCGGCGCAGGCCAGATGAGAAGCAACGGCCGTTTTGCCATTACGGTCAACGAATCGAACGTAAAATCGTTTATCCAGAACAAAATAAACGAAATCAACAACGCGTCGATTATCGACGATGCTGATTACCAACTGCTCGGCTCTGAAACCGAAGTCCACATGGTGTTCTCTCTTGGCGGAGGCACGGGCAGCGGTACGTTCCTGAACACAGCATACCTATTGAAACGGATGTTCCCGAAGATTAAATTGTCGGGCTATGCCGTTCTGTCAGACGTGTTCCGCAATATGGTCTCCGGTGCAATGTCGGCGTGCGTGAAACCGAATGCTAAGGGTGCGATCATCGACCTCGACTACCTCGCCCACCTGACACCCAGCTCAACGCCCGTAGATATCAAATGGCTCAGAGAAACCGACCGGGTGAACTATCGTCCGTTTGACGCACTATATTTCATCGATAACTCGAATGAAAACAACGACACATTCAACCACGTGGATTCACTTTGCCAGATGATAGCTTTGGCAATCGTGACCTCTGTTGGTGAACTCGGTGTAGCAATGGCCTCGGTAAGCGATAACGTTACGAAGCTGATTGCCGACGGCACGATGGATATCCGCAACAAAAAAGCGTGGGTTGCCGGCTTCGGTTGTGCAGAAATCATCTTCGACGGCAATCGCCTGGCAAAGATCTACTCTCTGAAGGCGATGGTTCAGCTGATCAACAAGATGCTGAACGCCGGCTGCGACGACCCCGCAACAATAGCCAACAACTGGTTTGACAACACCAAGATTCGCGAAAATCAGGGCAAAGACGATGTCATTGATTACTTCATGGTGCCGACGCCGCCCCACACGCTAACCGACCTCGACAAGCCCGACAATCCCGAGCCGGAGTGCCAACAGTACATTTCGAAACGAGCCATCGAGCCCCAAGCCAAACTCGACGAAAAACTCACCGCTCTTGAAGCTCGCGTTGATGATGCTTTAACCCGCTTGATGAGCGAGCAGGCCAATCGCGAGTGCGGAATCTATCTCTGCCAGCAAATACTCCTCGCCATCTTGCATCAGATTGAGCTCTGCGACGGGGAGATGAAAGACGAGAAAGAGAATCTCGAGGAAGAGATGCCGCGACTCGAATCGGCTCTGAAAACCGCTTGCAAAGAGCTTGAAGACTGCATGGGCACGTTCTTCAAACGCAATCGCAAAGATTACGAAGCCGAGGTGATCAATCAGACGATGAAGCTTGCCGTTGCCCAACGCGAATTGATTCGACGCAAAATGGCGCGTCAGTTCTACAGCTGGCTGAAAGAAAGAGTGAATCAGTTGATCAATCGCGTCGACATCATCATCAGCAACCTACAGACCGTCAGAAACGACTGCAACACGGAGGTTCAGAAAACACTGCGCTCGTCGGCAAGCAGCAGCTTCTTCCAGTTCGACCTCTCGGCCGATGCGGCAAGCAAGGTTGAATGCCCGATGTCGGATATCGTATTCAACGACTTTGTTAAAGAGATGCAACCCGACGGCGGGGTTTCGTCGCTCGCCGGACTCACATCTAAGCAGACCGAAGAGACTCTGATGCGCTTCATCCGCACGCTCTCGAAAGTAAAACACTACGAAACTATGACAATCGACGACGCATTGAACAAACTCTCTGACGAAGAGATGCGTAATCTCGTCGACAAGGCCGTCAAGAAATCGCTTCCGCTCCTGCCCTACACTCTGCGCGGTTTCGATGCCGACATTCGCGAACGTCCGGTTGAATGCTACTATGTTGGCGTGGCAAACAAAAACAAATCGCGCCTGACAAAGGACAACCTCTTTAAGAGCATCGTGGCCAACGCCAAGGATGTTCAGTTCTCAGAGGTGGGATTCAACAATCGCGTTATCATCTACCGCCAGTTGGGCGTCATCCCGGCATTCACCATAAAGGCCCTCGACAGCTACCAGGCCGAATACGACCGCTGGGAAGAGCAAAAGCCGTTCGGCTCTCACTGGGATAGAAACCTCTGCGAGCGCATGAAGAAGGAGAGATACGAACTCTCGCCGAAGGACGATGTCTCGGAACAGCTCGTTCTGGAAACCTGGGTGAACGCCATAATCTACGATCTGATAAAATTCGATACCGCCTCCGGGCAGTATCAAATCAAGAGTCGCGGAATGGGCGGACGTGCTCTCCGTGGCTGGCTGGTCGACATGGGCGAAACCCGTCAGGATGCGTTCCGCTATCTTGAGAACAACATCGATGTTCTCGGACCGGAGGTAAGCAAGGCTGTTCACGATCTGGATGTTCCCGGCCCGGAAAATCCGATTCGCCTTCTCACGGAAAAAGCCGTCAAGGCTTGTCAGAACGGCAGCTACCTGGAGGCAGTATCGAAATGCCCCATCTCGCTCAAGGACATCGAGTTCTACCAGGCCGAAGCCAACTTGATAGAGAAAGAAATCGATTACATAATCTCAAATTTAGCCTAAGTAAATGTCATCGTTAGTAACGATATGGACATCGGATTCAACGGCTAATCTCCAAACTCGGGTTGCGCAGATTGTCAGCGCAACCCAAGAGGGAGATTCCGGCTACGATTCGATTTCAGTTGTCGGCTGCTCTGTTGACCAGACAAGAGAACGCCTGAGGGACGCTTTCAATCGTCTGGTCAATATGACAATGACTAACCCTACGCTTCATATAGTGGCAGTCGTCGCGATGTATGAAAAAAACGCATCGGAACAGATTCAAACGCTCTATGAGGCGTGTTCGTCATTACGGCACAACATAACGTTGCACATAATAGGCTTAGCCCCAGAAATAGCTCCGATTCTTGATTCGGGAGCGAATCTGCAGGCAGCATCAACGGAGTATACAAAATCTCACGGCACTCTCCTGTCGCTTTGCGGAAATTCAACCTTAGGCTTATCCTACTCGATTATCGACAACTATGCCGAGAATGGAGCGCCTATGGGGTTTACAATCGAGAGCCTTTCGCGCTACATAGCGTTACTGCAAACAGCCTTGCTGCAGGACTATTACAAGATTCTTTCGCCGGCGCTGCTAATGGCCCACACGGGCGATAACATCTCAATGGGCATAGCGTCGTTGGAGTTCAATCGGTCGTCTGTAGCCCGCCAGCTCCTCGGCTTGGCATTCTTGGAAGCGCTCGACAATGTCGGCATCAACAATCAGCGAGTCGATGCGCAAAAAGCTGCCCACGAAGCTGAATCAATCTTAGCGGGAATTTCTGAGCGTTATCCGAAACTCTTCGACCGCTCGATAAAGCCGCTTTATCACGATAACGGGCTCGATGAAGGACAGGCCGTAGCTGAAGCCGCAAAGATTCTTGATGACGATATCAAGGAGCTCAAGGAAAAGATTCTCTCTGTTCTGAAAGATGAGCAGTTGTCGTTGCCCGAAAAAGAAGCCGTCTTAGGGTTGATTTTAGGCCGAGACAACGAGAATATCAGAGGCATGCAGTATGAGCATGAGGGTCTGTTGCTTGACGACGCCTGCGAGAAGCCGATAAATCTCTATGTCGATGCGTTCAATCGCTGTTGCCACGATTCGGGTTTGCTGCCGGTTCGCGGCGATTTCGAAGCGCTGAAACTTTATCGGTGGAACGAAGCCACAGAAGAATTCGTTGAGTGTCCTGAAAATCATCAGGCTCTGAATCCGCTCAACGAAATCAAACGCCTGAAACAAGAAATCATAAATAGCACATCATTTATTCGCGACAAACAGGACGAATTAGAGCATTTGCGAAAATCCGTCAAACAGCGCAATGATGTCGAGACAATAAAGAAACAGTGGCGACGCCCCAAGGGTGCTCTGAAAGATATCGAATACAAAGAGCAACCGCTCGATCAACAGTACACGCCAACTCCGGGGCTTAAAATCAAGCAAACCGTAGACCTGCGTAAATTTTTCAACCCGGTTAAGAACCAGCTGGAAGTCGGCTCGTGCACTTCGTTTGCCGCCGTCGCAATGTATGAGGCGATGATGAATCAGACAAACATTGAGGGCGACACCGAGATGAGTCCGTCATATCTTTTCTACTACTCCAATATTATTACGGGTCGCCCTGAAGGCGGAAGCAATTACCACGAGCAGTTTGAAGTTCTTGGCACCCACGGCGTCTGCTACGAACAGTTGTACGCCTACGACGTTGGCTCTCTGAGCGTTCAGCCTTCGGAAGCGGCAGAGGAGGATGCAAAGAACCATCGCGTTTTATCGGCAAAACAGATTCCTTTGTTTAACAGCTCCGACAAATCAGCAACGCTTAAACGGAATCATACTCAATTGACCAGCGCTCTGTCGGAAGGCTACCCGATTGGAATCTCGCTAAAATTATTTGAAGATTTTGGCAAACAAGGAGCATTTATACTTCATCCCGACGACACACCCGATGCAAAGGAAGACGGCCGGCATGCCATGGTTATAGTAGGCTACTCGGAGGAGAATGACTTCTATATTGTGCGCAACTCATGGGGCGAGGGATTTGGCGAGGACGGATATTGCTATATACCGACAGCGTATATCGACGACCCCGATTACATGGATTTTGCATGCATAATCACTGAGATAAGCGACAACGCCGAAGGGGCTAAAGCCGATGTGCCAACAGTGTTGGCTAATTTCGCAGCTACCGAAGCGGAAATCAGCCTGGCTGCAATAAGAAACGCGATTGCAAGAGTAAGGGTTGATCTGAGGAGCAGTCAGAAGCTTTACGCCGAATACTATAAGTACTATCAACGGCTTGTAATGCAGCTCACGATGCCGAAAGTGCAGAAAGAAATTCGTTCGGCTGCCGAAACCGCTCAAAGCATTAACTACATTAATGTTGACGCGAAAAAAAGCGAGCTTGAAGATACATTTGTGGCCAAACTGAAGGATTACAAGAACAACCTGATTAAAATAATAATCTTTCTCGCTGTAATCACCTTAGGTTTGGGCATTTTGTGGTATTTCAGCCAAAGTTACGTATTTTTGGTTCTATTCTTGATTTCATCAGCTGTGTGCCTCATCACCATTTTTGGATACAAATGGTGGAAGCGCATTAAGCGTCGCGAGCTTCAAGACGAGCTTGACCAAGTTGCAGTTGATGCTCGGCGTCAGGCTCAAGAGCTGCTGGAGATGCAGATTCGGTTCCACGTAGCAGGCATGTGGCTAAATCGTTTCCATAATCTATCGATTGAGATTGGAAACACTTACGACCGGCTCGTTAGTTATAATGATGCACTCCGCGAGTGGCAAAAGTCTTATTCGCGTCAGATTGGCGCCCCTGCCGTCAGCGACGGACAGATGTTCCGACTTCTCGACGCCACTCCGCTACTGAACAGTTTCTTCGACGATAACAAGTCAAATATCGTCAATCAAATTGATTTGATTGAACTGTTCGGTAATTTCCAAGCTGACCCCGATTCGTTGGACGCTTCGCATAAATCTGTCGAGGACTCGGTAGCTAAAGTTATCGAGGGCTTGCTGTCGGATTTCAACATAGCTAACTTCCTTCTCGGCGACGAATTCCCCTACCTCCGCCCGGTTAGCCTGCAAGAAGAGATTTCGATGTTGACAAACGTCAGTCAGCCGCCTTATCGCAATCGTGAAATGTATGCGACGCCTCCGATTCATATCGTAATCGCCGATATAAATCACGAACGTGCCGCGCAATGGGCAAACAAACTAAATCCGTTGTTTCAGCTGATGCCTATTCAAGTTGCGAACGACGACCCGACGACACTCATTCTGCTGACAATTCATCCCCACGTAATTGCGCTGAATTGAGCAATGATAACATAAAACTTAAGCATAAAAACAGAAACAAACAATATAAACTTCTTTATCATGAAAAAAGCATTGATGAGCGTTGGCGCTCTATGTGTTGCGGCCGTAGCTGCGGCAGCCGTGCCGGCCCTGAAGGGGTTCTACTACGGCGACGCGGCGGCTCCGGGCGGCCATGAATGGCAATCGCCCGACTCGCTGGCCTACAACAAGGAGCAGCCCCACGCTACATTCTACACGTTTGAGAGCTTGGACGCCGCGCGGCGTGTGCTCCCTAAGAACAGTAAGTACTGGATGTTGCTCGACGGCAAGTGGAAATTCAACTGGGTTAAGGAGCCTTCGCTCCGTCCGGCCGATTTTTATCAGCCGAGCTTCAGCGTAGCCGCCTGGGACGACATCATCGTTCCTTCGAACTGGAACATCGTTGGCATTCAGAAGGACGGCTCGCAGAAATACGGCACTCCGATCTACGTTAACCAGCCGGTAATTTTCTGGCACCAGGTGAAGGTTGACGACTGGCGCGGCGGTGTGATGCGCACGCCGCCGGAGAGCTGGACAACCTACGACGCTCGCAACGAAGTCGGCTCATATCGCCGCAACTTCACGGTTCCCGCCGACTGGGCAGGTCGCGAGGTTTACATCAATTTCGACGGCGTTGATTCGTTTTTCTATCTCTGGATTAACGGCAAATATGTTGGCTTCAGCAAGAACTCGCGAAATGCCGCTCGCTTCAACATCACGAAATATCTCGTCATGGGCGAGAACACGGTTGCCGTTGAGGTTTACCGTAGCAGCGACGGCTCGTTTCTCGAAGCTCAGGATATGTTCCGCCTGCCGGGCATTTTCCGCAGCGTCAGCCTGACGTCGACATCGCCCGTTCAGGTCCGCGACATGGTTGTCATCCCCGACCTGACCAACAACTACACCGACGGCGAACTGACAATCACCTCGTCGATCCGCAACCTCTCGAAGAAGGATGCAAAGAATCTGACGATGGACTATTCGCTCTATGCTTGTGGTCTCTACTCGGACGACAACACTCCGGTTGCCGGCGTTGGTGTTCAGACTCAGCCCGTCGAGGTTAAGAAAGGCGCAGAGGCCGAGGTTACAGCTACGATGAAGGTTGCCGACCCGAAGAAATGGAGCGCCGAGCAGCCTTGGCGCTACGTGCTGGTTGGTCAGCTGAAAGATGCCAAGGGACGCGTGCTTGAGACCGTCTCGAGCTACGTTGGCTTCCGCAAGGTTGAGCTCCGCGACGTAACCGCCGAGGAGGACGAGTTCGGACTCGCCGGTCGCTATTTCTACGTCAACGGCAAGCCCGTGAAGCTGAAAGGCGTAAACCGCCACGAGACAAGCCCCGCCGTAGGCCATGCTATCAGCCGCGACCGGATGGAGAAAGAGGTTATGATGATGAAACGCGCCAACATCAACCATGTGCGCAACTCTCACTATCCCGACAACCCCTACTGGTATTATCTCGCCGACAAATACGGCATCTATCTCGAGGATGAGGCCAACCTCGAATCGCACGAGTATTACTACGGCAAGGCATCGCTCTCGCATGTTCCCGAATGGGAGGCAGCCCACGTTGCCCGCGACATGGAGCTGGTTCATTCAACGGTCAACAGCCCGTCGGTTGTAATCTGGTCGCTCGGCAACGAAGCCGGTCCCGGCAAGAACTTCGTCACGGCCTACAACGCCATCAAAGCGTTCGACACCTCGCGCCCCGTGCAGTATGAGCGCAACAACGACATCGTCGACATAGGCTCAAACCAGTATCCCTCAATCAACTGGGTACGCGAAGCCGTGAAAGGCACGCTCAATCTGAAATATCCGTTCCACATATCGGAATATGCCCACTCGATGGGCAACGCCGTTGGCGGATTGGCCGACTACTGGGAGGCTATCGAAAGCACCAACCATTTCATGGGCGGCGCTATCTGGGACTGGATTGACCAGTCGCTCTACAACTACGAGCCCGACGGCACGCAGTATCTCGCCTTTGGCGGCGACTTCGGCGACAATCCGTCGGACGGCCAGTTCGTCATGAACGGCCTCGTGTTTGGCGACATGACTCCGAAGCCTCAGTATGCCGAAGTGAAGAAAGTCTACCAGAACGTGGGCGTCACTCCGGTCGACATGACCAAAGGTCAGATTGAAATCTTCAACAAGAACTATTTCACTCCGCTCACCGACTACAACATCGGTTGGAAGCTCTATAAGAACGGCGTAGAGGTTGAGAGCGGCGACGCCCTGCAGGGACCGCGCATGCCGCTCGGACCGCGCGAACGCCTGACTTACACAATCCCCTACGACTACGCATCGCTCGACCCGAAGGCTGAGTATTTCGTCAACATCGAGTTCCGCCTCAATGCCGACAAACCGTGGGCCGAGGCAGGCTACGTGCAGATGGACGAGCAGCTGCCCGTCAAGGCCGCCGGCGGCATCCACTGCATGGGTTGCGCCGTGAAGGGCGGAACCGTGACTGTTGCCCGTCAGGACTCGCTCGAGACCGTCAGCGGCGACAACTTCACCGCCACATTCAACCTCTCGACCGGCACGCTCAGCGAGCTGCGTTACGGAGAGATGAACGTAATCGTTCCCGGCTGCGGCCCGACGCTCGACGCCTTCCGCGCCTACATGAACAACGACACTTGGGTCTACAGCCAGTGGTTTGCCAACGGTCTCTACAACCTCAAGCACAAAGTCACCTCGTTTGAAACGTTCGTCGACGCCGACGGACGCGCCGTGCTCTCATTCTCTATCGAATCGCAGGCGCCCAATGGCGGACGCATGGTTGGCGGCAACGGCAACTCGCGCGGCACATATTCAATCGACGAATCGCAGGCCGAACCGTTTGGCCCGAACGACTTCAAGTTCACCACGAATCAGATCTGGACCGTCTATGCCGACGGCTCTGTTGAGCTCAACGCCATCATCACGTCGAACAACGCATCGGTAATCCTTCCGCGCTTGGGCTACACGATGGAAGTTCCCGAAACTCTCGGCGAATTCACCTACTACGGCCGCGGCCCGATTGAAAACTACTCCGACCGCCTGACGGGTCAGTTCGTTGGCCGTTACAGCGCTCCTGTTAAGGAGATGTGGACCAACTACACCCGCCCGCAAAGCAATGGCAACCGCGAGGAGGTTCGCTGGGCAGCATTGACCGACGGCAAGCAGGGCGCCCTGTTTATCGCCCCCGGCATGATGTCAGTCACCGCAACGCCCTACACCGAGATGGAACTCTTCTCGGCCGACCATCCCCACAAACTGCCGAAGAGCGACCGCACCGTGCTTCATCTCGACCTCGGAGTGACCGGTCTTGGCGGTGCAAGCTGCGGCCAAGGCGGCCCGCTTGAGCATCAGCGCGTGCTTGCAACGACCCATCGCTTCGCGTTCATCATCCGTCCCGCAACCGAGCAGCAGCTCGAGGAGCTTGCTACGGTTCGCGGTAAGGGTCTGAAACCCCTCGGCATCAGCCGCGACCGCCGCGGAGAGCTGACGATTGACCGCCCTGACTCGACGGCAACCGTGCTCTACTCAATCGACGGCGTGACGAAGAAGAACAAACCGCTCACCTACGAGGGTGCGTTCAACTTCAAGCAGGGCGGCACAATTACCGCATGGCTCAAAGATAATCCCGCAATCAAGGCCACGGCTACGTTCGACAAGATTGAAACCGTGCCGACAGTCGCCATCTTCTCCAGCAGCCAGGAGCCCGATTACGGCGAAGGCACCAACCTCACCGACGGCGACCCCTCGACAATCTGGCACACAATGTATTCCGTGACCGTCGCTCCCTATCCCCACTGGGTTGACTTCGACGCCGGCGAACTCAAAAACATCAAAGGCGTAGCCTATTTGCCGCGCCAGGATGGCAGCCGCACCGGCAACGTGAAAGATTTTGAAATCTACGTCAGCACCGACGGTCAGAACTGGGGCGAACCCATTGCGAAGGGCACATTCAGCACCGACAGCAAGCAGAAAACCGTCACGTTCGACAAACCCGTCAACGGCCGCTACGTTCGCTTCATGGCGCTCTCGTCGCAGGACGGCTACGACTACGCTTCAGGCTCTGAATTCGAAGTCATAGCAGAATAATCCCCCCTCCCCCAATATCTACTCGGAGCCGGTCGCACCAGCCGGCTCCGATTTTTTCCCCGGTTTTATTTCCCGGGGATTGCAGCCAACAGTAACCACAGAAAGAACTTTTGCCCGTCAGAATCCGCAGGAAAGCAGTGATGCGATAGTGACAAATACCGCAAAAATTTGTACTTTTGCAATCTAAACAACAATCTGTTAATGACCAATCACTAAGCAAAGACATACGGACGTTTTATTTTTTACACTAATGGCTACAGGTACGCAACAGAAACAAGAACTTTTCAAGGCTATATGGACAACCGCCGAAGACCTCCGCAACGCAGTCGACGGTTGGGAGTTCAAGTCCTACGTGCTCGGGATATTGTTCTACCGATTTATCTCAGAGAACATTACCAACTATATCAACAAGATGCAACGCGAAGCCGGTGACCCGGACTTCGACTATTCAGCATTTTCCGATGAAGAAGCCATTGCCGCCAAAGACGACCTTGTGCGCGAAAAAGGTTTCTTTATTCTGCCCTCGCAATTGTTCTGCAACGTTCGGAAGCGAGCCAAGAACGACAAGAATCTTAATGTTACGCTTTCTGAAATCTTCAAGGATATCGAGGCATCGGCGGTCGGAACAGAGAGTGAAGATGACCTAAAGGGGCTGTTTGCTGACATTGACGTAAACTCCAACAAACTTGGTGGCACTATTGAGAAGCGCAACGAACGGCTCACAAAGATTCTCAACAATATAGGTGGCATCGATCTCAAAGGAGACTACGAAGATAATCAGATAGATCTTTTCGGCGATGCATACGAATTTCTTATGACGATGT
>CAYNSG010000049.1:1799-12967 GCA_964399885.1 uncultured Bacteroides sp. | reverse complement strand
TGATGTGGATACCGTTGCGCTCCATGAAGATATAGGGCGCCATTGCAGGATTCCATTTACGTTTGAGGTGACCGAAATGGCAACCTGCTTCGAGGAGTTGGTCAAATGTGGGTGTTGACATTTTGATGATTTGTTTGTTTACGTTCTTTACGATTCAACCGCGCGGTAGGGGGCTTCGGGTTTTGTTCGATTGGTTTTGGTGTTAATCGCCGCCGTCTGCGCAGTTTAGATACTAAACACTTATGCTGCCGTTCTCAACAGATTAACGTTTCGAGAACTGGAAGCGTTTGCGGGCTTTGGGCTGACCGGGTTTCTTACGCTCTACAGCGCGCGGGTCGCGGGTCATGAAGCCCTCTTTGCGCAGCGCGGGCTTGTCGTCGGGGTTGATTTTGACGAGTGCGCGTGCGATAGCGAGGCGGAGAGCCTCGGCCTGTCCTTTGTAGCCACCGCCGTCGAGGTTGACGAGGATGTCGTATTTCTCAGCAACGTCGAGAGTCTGGAGCGGCTGGCGAACGATATACTGAAGGATGGACGAGGGGAAGTATTTGTCGATGGGGCGGTGGTTGATTGTAATCTGACCATTGCCTTCTTTGAGAATAACTCGTGCTACGGCGGCTTTACGGCGGCCTACTGCGTTAACTGTTTCCATTCTTCAGCTTATTTAATGGTGTTGATGTCGATTACTTTGGGGTTCTGGGCTGCATGGGGGTGCTCAGGGCCATTGTAGACGTGCATGTTGCTGATGATGTGACGTCCCAGACGGTTCTTCGGGAGCATGCCTTTCATCACACGGATGAAGAGGGGGTTGATGCCGGGTTTGAGGTGCTTGTTGAACGATTTTTTCATCAGCACTTCGGGGGTCGACACGCGCTGGCCGCCGGGATAGCCGGTGAATGTCAGATATTCGCGGTCGGTCATCTTTTTGCCGGTCAGACGAACTTTGTCGGCATTGATGATGATTACGTTGTCGCCACACTCTACGTTGGGCGAGTAGCAAGGTTTGTTCTTGCCACGGAGGATCTTGGCCACTTTTGCGCAAAGGCGGCCGAGAACCTGGTCGGTAGCGTCGATCACTACCCATTCCTTCTCAACGCTCTGGGCGTTGGGGCATGTTGTTCTGTAGCTTAAAGTATCCACTTTTTAATTTGTTGTTTGTTAAATGTTTTGCTTCGCTTCGCAGCCGCAGCCAGGCCAAAGGCCGCGACGGCTAAAACTCTGCTTGATTACGTATCGGGCATAATCGGCTGCAAAGGTAGTGATTTTTCGCCACATACGCAAATTTTCTTCCCGTCCCTTTTTCCAAAAATCCCGCAAAAATCCCGCCGGGCGCATCCCGGCTTTATAAGAACTGAGTCATATAGACCGGCAGGTATGTTGTATTCCCCTCCTTGCGTAAATCCTTTGTGTAAATTAAGTACCGCTTGCTAACGCGCGAAGAGAATTTCTCGCAGAATAAATCAAGCGATCTGTGAGTCTTATAGCCGGATGACTTTACTTCAATTGGCTCTATCTTTGTGCCGTTAGATAGCAAGAAATCAACTTCATATAGGTGGTTGTTCGTTTCAGACGACCATGTATAATAATATAGTTCGTGACCGTTAGCTCGCAGCATCTGTGCTACAAGATTTTCATATACATAGCCGAGATCCGCGCTTAACTTATCGGACAACAGCTTCTCATAAATAATGTTTTCTGTGAACTTTTTGTCCCAAAAAGCAAGAGTAACGAATAGGCCGGTGTCGGCCATATACATTTTGAACCTATCAGTAGCGCGATGAAGGGCAAAACCAACATTGGGGTCGTTGGCATGGTATGATAAATTAACAACCATTGAATCCTGCATGTCAAAAATTATTTCCATCAACCGATTGGGGCGCTCTCCTTCGGTTGCTGAATAAATTTGATACCGTCCCCAATTGTTCGCCAATTGCGAAGGTATTGCCAAGAACATTTTGGAGGCATTGCCCGAAGGGTCGATTTTTATAAAATCTTGCTCATATAATTTTATAATTGATCGCTTAACCTTGTCGACCTTTTCCATGTTGTTTGTCTCGATATAAGTCCTGATAGCTTGTGGCATGCCTCCGACAAGCATATATAATCTAAGTTGTCGCATTTCACCTCTTGTTCCGGAATCGCCAAGGCCTTTATTTGCTTCAAATAATTTCTTCAAGATCGGAGTTGAAACTTCATTGCCCAAAGCCCACTGGAATTCTTCATAATCCAAAGGATTCATGATGATTTCGTCCTCCTCGCTTGGTATAAGAATATCTTTCACATTCTGGCGTATTGATATTAATGAACCGGTCTCGATATAATCATATCTTCCATCGGCTACAAGATGCTTGATAGCCTGACGAGCCTTGGGACAGTTTTGAACCTCATCAAAGACTATTGCTGAATCTCTTTCATGCAGTTCCACTCCAGTCAACATTTGCAGACGCATGAATATATAGTTGAGGTCGGAAATGTCATCAAAGAGCTCTCTGACTTCTGTTCTGCACGTAGTAAAATCTATGGCTATATATGATTTGTACTCCCTCTCAGCAAAAGTTTGTGCAAGAGTCGACTTACCAACACGTCTCGCTCCTTTAATGAGCAAGGCTGTGCTCCCATTGGAGTCATGTTTCCACTTGAGTAATTCGCCGTAAAGTTTTCGTTTAAAAATCATAATTCGGTAGTATTTGAATTTCAGGTGCAAATTTAGTAAATTTGGCAGTCTCCCCCAAATTTATCTGGCCGAATTTGGCAGTCTCCCCCAAATTTGTTTGGCCAAATTTGGCAATATCCCCCAAATTTATTTGGCTGAATTTGGCAGTCTCCCCCAAATTTATTTGGCCGAAATTGGCAGTCTCCCCCAAATTTATTTGGCTGAATTTGGCAGTCTCCCCCAAATTCATCTGACCGAAATTGGCAGTCTCCCCCAAATTTGTTAGGCCGAATTTGGCAGTATCCCCCAAATTTGGAGCCTGAACTCTCCGGCTATCGCTCAGAGATTTCAGAGAACTCTGAGGCCTCTGAGTTCTCTGAGTAGAGCACATCTTATCAGACCGGGCGTTCATGCGGCGGCCGTTTATTTTGAGAGGAGGGCGGTGAGCGATTTGCGGAAGTCGGGGTCGGCGATCATGCGGCGGAGGGCGCGGCTGATCATGTCGTAGTCGCCTTTCTCCTGCGAATTTTCATAGATGCTTTTCAGCTCGATGACGCAAAGCCCTACGGCTCCGATGGTAGTGAACAGGGGGAACAGCGGGAGGCTCCATGCCCCGACGGCGCGGAGATAGGCCAGCGAGGCGATGGTCATGGCGTCGATGACGGTCATGGCGAAGAGCGTCACGTAGTAGCGCGAGGCTTTCTCGACGGTGCGGCGCAGCCCGCGCGACGTTCGTTTCTCGCCGCGACGACGAGCCTTCAGCAGCCCGCTGCGCAGGTCGGCGAGGATGGCAGCGAGCACGCCGGTATAGTCGATGGCGATAAGCGCCAGGAGCATTGCGCCCTGGCGAAGCAGTTCGGGATTGTTTGCAGCGATAGTTTCCATGGCGCAAATTTATACGCCATGGTGGCCGCCGACAAAGCGAAACGCCCCAATCAGCAGGAGAAAAACTCCGTGAAAGCGCGGATGATATAGGTGTGGTCGTCGACCGACGCGGTTTCTCTTGCCGAGTGCATCGACCAGATTCCGGCGCCCATGTCGACTCCGCGCAGGGGTATCTGCGACGTCAGGATATTGCCAAGCGTCGAGCCGCCGGCAACATCGCTATGGTTCACGAAATACTGATAGGGCACTTCGGCGCGCTCGCAGATGCTGCGGAACACGGCTGCCGAGTCGGCGTCGGTCATATATTTGCAGTTGGCGTTGATTTTGATTACCGGGCCGCCGCCAACAACGGGATGATTCGTCGGGTCCTGCTTCTCAACGTAGTTGGGATGCGTGGCGTGGGCATTGTCGGCCGAAACCATAAACGACGAAGCCACGGCGCGGAGATAGCTCTCTTCGTCGCCGCCGAGCGAACCGACGATGCGTCGCAGCGCGTCGGCGAGAATCGGCGAAGCTGCACCCTGCTTTGTGCCGCTGCCGGTCTCCTCGTTGTCGAAGAACGCAACGACGCGCGTCTGCTCGGTGCATTCGCTTTCAAGCAGGGCTGTCAAAGCAGCGTGGACCATGCTGAGGTCGTCGAGGCGACCGCTGGAGATGAACTCCGAGTCGAGGCCTTCGAGCGTGGCGGGCGTGGTGTCGAACAGCGAGAGGTCGTAGTCGAGGATGTCGTCGGCATCAACGCCGATTTTGGCGGCGATGAGCTCGGTCAGCAGTCCCTTGACTTTCGTGCCGTCCTCAACGATGCCCAGAACCGGAAGCATATCTTTCTGCTTCGAGAGCTTGTTGCCCTCGTTTACCTCGCGGTTGAAATGGATAGCGAGGTGGGGGATAGTCAGCATCGGGCGGTCGAATTTCACCAGGCGCGTTGCCGGGCGGAACGGGTCGTCGCTGCGCAGAAGCACGCGGCCGGCCATCGACAGCGGGCGGTTGAACCACGTGTAGAGAATCGGGCCACCATAGACTTCCGTGTTGAGTTTCACAACGTTTCCGGGGCAGAGCATCTCGGCCGACGGCTTGATGCGGAATCCGGGGGAGTCGGTGTGGGCGGTGATGATGCGGAAACCGCGCTCAGGCTCATTCTCGGCGACGATGAATGCGAATATGGCAGTTTCGTTCTGCGTGAAGTAGTATCTTCCTCCGGGCAGCAAGTCCCAGTGGTCGCGGACGTCGATGCGTTCAAATCCGTTCTGTTCGAGCCGGCGGCGCACGGTGTCGACGGCGAAGAAATTAACAACCGAGCTGTTGAGGAAATCCATCAGGTCGTCGGTGTAGAGGGCGGTTTTATCCATGGTATATTGGTTGTTGTATTATCAGTTTTGTTGCGGTTAATAGAAAAAGTTATTCAACGTAGCGGAGCGCGTTGAGCGGGCGCATGACGTTGCAGAGAATCCGGCTCCAGTAGGCCTCAAACTCCTCGCGGGCGGCAACGAGCATGGTTTCGGCAATGTCGTCGGGCGCATCCTTGATATTTTCGAGCAGATTGTAGAGCGACTGGAAAATGTCGGTCAATCCCTCGGCGATGCTCGCTCCAATCGGCGTGTCGGAATACTTCATGTCGTTCTCAAACACTTCGAGATATGTGTCGTCGGGTCCGAGCAGCTGCTCTACGCCGCGGCGTATTGAGTCATAGTAATCCTCCTCAAGCGCCGGATTGATATACATCTCCTCGTCCGTAAGGCTTATGGGCTTGAGGTCGGTGGCGGCAATGTAGAGCCGCGGAAGCAGCCGCAGCATGTTGGCGACAAACTCGTCGCGCTCGGCTTCGCGGGCGTTCTCGAGCGCAACGCAGTATTCGTTGCTGAGCGCTATGAAGGCTAATGAGTTAGTGTTCATCAGTTGTGTTTGCGTAAAGGTTGTGGGTCTTGATATAGTTTGCAACGCCGTGGGGCAGGAAGTAATGCAACAGAATCCCTTGGCCGACGGCACGGCGAATCATCGTGCTCGACACTTCGATCTGCGGGGCTGTGATAATCCGTGCGCCCTCAGGAACATCAACGGCCGAGCCGTCTGCGCCGTCGCGAGGGTAGACAAGCAGCCCGAACTCCGAGAGTATGCTCTGCCAATCTTTCCACTGCGGGAGCTGCAGAAGGTTGTCGTAGCCCGTGATCCAGCGGAAGGTGTGCTGCGGATAGAGCTCGCGGAGTCGTCGCAACGTGTCGATGGTGTACGATGGACGGGGCATCTGCAGCTCGATGTCGCAGACGTCGACCACCTCCGACCCCTCGGCGGCAAGCCGCAACATGGCGAGACGATGGTGGTCGTCGATAAGCTCGGCGGAGTCCTTGAGCGGGTTGCGCGGCGAGAGCACAAGCCACACGGCATCGACATCGCCAAAACGGGCAATGTACTCCGCAACCATCGTGTGGCCGATATGCACGGGATTGAACGAACCGCCGAGAAGCCCTATCGTCATCTCACTGAGCTAAGAAGTTCTTTATGACGCAGTCGGTTTCGTCGATGGCGCTCTCGAGGTTGTCGTTGACAACAACGGCGTCGTAGTCGGCGGCAAAGCTGAGCTCAAAGTCGGCTTTGGCTATGCGCTTTTCAATCTCTTCGATGGGGTCGGTTCCGCGCCCTATGAGGCGGCGGCGAAGCTCCTCGACGCTCGGAGGCATGATGAAGAGGCTCAGCGCGCGGTCGCCAAACATTCGCTTGACGTTGACGCCGCCTTTCACGTCGATGTCGAGAATCACGTTGTGGCCCTCGGCACACCGGCGCTCAACTTCGCTGCGCAGCGTGCCGTAGAAACGTCCGGGATAGACCTCCTCAAACTCCACAAAGTCGCCGCGCTCAATCGCCACGCGGAAATCCTCGTCGGTCAGAAACCAGTAGTTTATGCCGTCGGTTTCGCCCTGACGCGGCGGCCGGTTGGTGGCCGACACGGAGAACTCCATGTCAATCTCGCCGCGCTGGAGCAGGGCGTTGATGATAGTCGACTTGCCGCAACCCGAGGGGGCGCTGATTATGATGATTTTTCCGGTTTTCATTCGAGATTGAATATTACATTACGTTGAGCACCTGCTCTTTAATCTGCTCCAGCTCATCCTTCATCTTCACAACGAGCTTCTGCATCTCCGCATGATTGCTCTTCGAGCCGAGGGTGTTGATTTCACGACCCATCTCCTGCGAGATGAATCCGAGCTTCTTGCCCTGGCCCTGGGCCGACTGCATTGTCTCCATGAAATAGTTGAGATGCTGGGTGAGACGCTGCTTCTCCTCGTTGACGTCGAGTTTCTCGATGTAGTAGATCATCTCTTGCTCGAGGCGTCCGCGGTCGATCTCAACGTTGGTGAGCTTGGCGAGACCGTCCTCGATGCGCTCGCGGATGTGGGCAACGCGCTCTTTCTCAAACTTGTCGACCTCTTTGAGAAGCGCCGCGATGCGCTCAATGCGCTGCGTGAAAAAATGCTCGAGCTTCTCGCCTTCGCGGCGACGAAACTGCATCAACGCCTCTGTGGCATTGGCCGTGGCGTCCATCAGTGCGATGGTCTCGGCTTCGGTAGCCGAAATGGGGATGTCGCTGCGCATCACGTCGGGCAGACGCATCAGCACGCCATACCAGTCGGCAGGCTCCGGGATGTCGAGCTCGGCGGCCATCTCTGCGAGGCTTTGGCGATAAGCTTTCAGCTGCGGTAGATTGAAATGCGCCACGGTTTCCTCGCCCGACTGCTCTACGTAGACGGTCACTTCCACTTTGCCACGCTCGAGTTTCCGGGCAATCTCAGCCCGCAGCTCAGGCTCGTTTTCGCGCAGTAGCTGCGGCAAGCGCAACGACAGGTCGAGCTGCTTGCTGTTGAGCGACTTGATTTCCACGGTGATTTTTTTGTCGTCGGCTTCGGCCACCGCTTTGCCGAATCCCGTCATTGAAAGAAGCATATAGAACAAGTTTTCGACAAAATTACGCCAAAAGAGCGAAAAAACGTAACTTTGCACAAAGTTTTTCGAGTAATGGCAGTAATACTTTGTATCGACACGTCGACCGACGTATGTTCCGCCGCTCTGACAGCCGAGGGAACAGTGCTTTGCCACCGTGAGGATTTCACGGGGCGCAACCATGCCGCGCTGCTGAGCGGTTTCGTCAAGGATTGTCTCGACCGCGCCCGCGAGCTGGAGCTGAAGCTCGATGCCGTGGCGGTTTCGATGGGTCCCGGCAGCTACACGGGCTTGCGCATAGGCTTGTCGGAAGCCAAGGGGTTGGCCTATGGGCTTAATATCCCGATGATTGGGGTCGATACGCTCAAGCTGTTGGCGGTGTCGGATATGTTCTCGGGGCGCGACATCCCCGAGGGTGCGGTCTATGCGCCGATGATCGATGCGCGCCGCATGGAGGTGTTCACTGCCGTCTACGATGCCGCGCTGCAACCCCTGATGGAGCCGCAGCCGCTGATTCTCGAGCCGGATAGCTATGCACAGTGGCTCGCCGAGGGTCCGGTGATTTTCTGTGGTAACGGCAGCGACAAGGCTCGCGAACTATTGGCCGGTCCGACGGCAATCTTCGTGCCCGACGTCAAGCCCTTGGCCGTCGATATGCTGGCACTCGCCGAACTCGCATGGTCGCGCCGCGAGTTTCTCGACCTCGCCTACTCAACGCCCTGGTATCGCAAAGATTTCCAGCCTACGGTCAGCAAGAAATAATCTCAGAGTCTAAGCCTCAGAATGGGAACGATGAGGTCGTCGTCACGTAGCGGCGACGGAACTCCTCGTTGGTCATGCAGAACATCAATATAGCCTGAATCAACCCCAGGATGACGCCCAGGCAGCCGCACGAGATGATTGTCAGAAGTATGTACACTATTCCCCCAACCGGCTTGCCAAGATAGAAATAGTGGATGCCCAGTCCGCCTAAAAGAAGGGCGAGCAGGGCGGCGATGCCGCGGCTCTTACCTTCGGGGCCGTCGGCAAAAGCATCGTTGGCCGCCCACGCATTGTTGGGTATGCCGTATGGGGGCGGTGGCGGGGTGGTTCTTTCCTGGTTCGGTTCGCAGTCGTCATCGTTGAGCATGCTCAGGCAGTAGTGACATTTTATGGCTTCGCTGCGTATCTCTTCGCCGCAGTAGGGGCATTTTTTCATTCCGGGTTCCATATATAATACAAAAGTTAAGGATGAGCCGCGTTGCGATGCGACTCATCCTTTAGACGAATTATGGAGTGAAAAAGTTACAATTCGATCATTTTTTTTGCGAGGTTATTTTATTTCCAGCTTGACGAGCGCCGGGTTGGCATTCTCGTCGCCCGTGGCCTCAATCATCGCGTCGGCTGTGGTCCAGAGATAGAAGATGTTGCCGTCGGCATAGCTCGAGGGCGAACAGTCGTAGACTTTGCCGTCAACCTCTATCGGGAAAGCGCGAGCCTCTTTGTTGACGTTCACGTTCATCACCAGCTTGCCATCCTTGCAGCTGAAAATCATCATCTGTGCGTCGCGCTCGAGGGCGGTGATTACCAGAACATAATCCTTCGTGCAGAAGCTGCTGGTTTTCACCTTCGTAGCCTGAGCCTCCATGAATTGTGCCTGAGTTGTGATGGTTCGCAGGTCGGGGAACCGGTATTTGCCGGTGTAGAGCGCAACGGCGGCTTGGCATGTGCGGTCCGCGGCGTCGACGGTGTAGATTGTGTCGTTGTCGACAAAGCTGATTGCATCGGCTGTCGACATCAGCGTTTTCCCTTCGCTTACGGTCATATTGCCGTCGGCAATTTTTGCTGTGCGACGTCCAACCGGTGCCTCAACCATGGCTTCGAGCTGCCAGTCGGGCGAATAGAACAGAAGATTCCCCTTGTCGCCTGTGCCAAATTGAATGGCTGCCCAGCCGTTGTCGACGCAGGCAAAGTTTTGAATGGAGTCGTTGTTGCGCTGGTAGAGGAACTGTCCCCCGGGAGTGAACGACATGATGTCGTGGCGAGCCAGATCGAAGAGTGTCCAGTCGCCTTTGCCGGTCACGGAGATAGAGCGTGGGCGGGTGTACTCCTCCGGACCTTGGCCGGCGCGGTTGAACGACGTGGCGCAACGGCCGTTGCTCAAGTCGAACGTCATCAGTTGGTTGACGTCGACAACGTAGGCTTTGCCGTCGCGAAGGGCGGTGACGTTCGGGTGGCGGAGCATCGTCGAGTCGGTAAACTCAGGCTGGAGGATGATTTCGGCTTTGACGCGGTCGCTGCGCGAGTCGGCGGCGCCGATGTTCTCTTCGATGTTGACGGTCACGAGCTTGTTTGAGCCGTTGCCACCGCAGGCCGTCAGCAGCAGAATTGCCGCAGCCGGCGCGAGTGTTGATAATCTCATAAGTGGTTATTTGTGTTTGAAAATTCGAAGCTTTCGGTGGATTTTATGATGAGCGACTTCTCGCCCTGTTCGGCGGGGAAGCTGAAGTCGCCAATGTTTGATTCCGCATCGGCTGTAATGGCCGTCTTGCCCGGAGTGAGCATCACGAGATTTCCGACCGTCGATAGTGAGTCGGTCGCAACGTTGGCGTTATGAAATTGGTTGCCAATGCAAAGGGTATCGATTTTCGCGGCGTCATTCACCCTTAACCGGCAGCTGCCTTGCCCGTCGTTGTAGCCGTAGCGGCTGCCGACTGTTACCTTCCGGGCCGCAATGGCTGATAATTCGAGCTCACGCGTTGTGGCGATTTTAAGGCTGTCGGCGGTTCCTCCGGCAATATTGAGCGGCAACGATAGGTGGTTCTCAATGCTCGCGGGCAACTGTTTGAGATAAACCGTGATGGGCACTGAGCAATTAATCACCATGGGGCTGTTCGCCGTGTCGCCGATAACGATTGAAACGGTTCGGTGGGCGACGCTTTCGATGAAGTATCGCTTCAACTGCTGCGGGACGACGAGGCGGTTCTGCCCTACGGTGTCGCCGGCAACTATTCGCAATTCGCCGGTCAGACCTCCGAAGATGCGCTGTTTCTCGTTGTCGATGCCCAGCGTTAACGTATCGGCGTCGGCGAGAGGAATCTACGTGTATTCAACGTCGGTCGTGTCTGCGATAGCAATGTAGGTTAGTGGGATTACGTTGCGGCTCTCAATGGCTACACACGTCAGAAATGCTATGTAGCCTGCGGCGAAGAGCGCTATTATGATTAGTGTCGTTCGTTTCATTTCGTGTTGTTGAGGTGGTTGGTAAACATCGTTTTAAGCTCGTCGGGCGTTACGCCGAATTGCCGCAGACGTTCGAAAAAGTATGCGGTTTCGTCGTTGAAAAATTGCTGTCGGCGCGTGTCGAGTATCGTTTTCACGGCGTCGGCGGCCACGAAGAAGCCTATGCCGCGACGGTTGGTGATTATTCCGAGCTGTTGCAGGGTGTCGTAGGTGCGCATAACCGTGTTGGCGTTCACCTCGACGGTGGCAGCATATTCGCGCACCGAGGGTATCCTCTGCTCCGGCTCGTAAGTCCCCGCCAATATGCTGTCCATAATCTTGTCGGCGAGCTGCAAGTAGATTGCTTTTGAACCAGTTGTCGGCATCTCGTTCAGCGTTTGGTGGTTATGGCGTCGGTTTCCTGTAGGCGCATGGCGGTCAGAGCCCAGTTGGTCAGCGTTATAACCGCCGCGATGGTAATGAATATCGCGGTGGTATG
>CAYNSG010000049.1:0-1699 GCA_964399885.1 uncultured Bacteroides sp. | reverse complement strand
ACGTAGAGCGGCGTGGGCGATGCGCCTTCAATGTAATAATTCACGATGGCTACGCGGATGGTCTCTGCGATAATGAATGCTGCGAAGTAGACAACGATGAACATCGGCAGAAATACTATCCATCGCGAAATGAATTTCTCGTCGCTCCGTGCCGGACGCATCAATGTTCTGATGCGGCCCTGGCGCGTGCCCAGGTCGGAAAACATTACCGACGCTCCGAGGCATCCGAATATGATGAACCCCAACAGGTAGAAAGCACTTAAACCTTCGAGCAACGGATCAAGCGGCAGCGGTTCGTTCGAAATGTGGTAGATATATGAATTATAGTTATTCAGAAGGATTACCAACGCGAATATCACGATAATCCCCGCCATTGCGCCTGCCTGGAGCATCAGTTGTCGGCGTGAGTCGGAAAGATATCCGAGAGTGAGCCGCAGTGTGCGACGTATGCTGCATGAGTCGATAGTCATGATTCGGAACGGTTAGCTGTTGATTCTTAACGGTTAGCTGTTGTTATATATTCGAATAGGAGCTCGAGGTTTAGCTCTGTGTCGACGCCGTCGGTGTTCTTGGCGATGGTTTCGAAGCCGTCGACCGACTGACGAGCATAGAGAGCTGCGGCTGCATCATCTTTTCCGGCGGCGGTGGCGAACTTGTAGGCGGAGAGCACGTCGGTAACCGAGCTGTCCATCACAACGCGCTTCGAGTCAGTGATTATTATGTGGTCCAAAATTCGGTCGATGTCGCGCACCTGATGTGTTGAAATGACGACGGTGCGTTCGTCGGTCATCGCGCTGACAATGAATTTGCGGAAACGGCTCTTGCCGGGGATGTCGAGTCCGTTGGTGGGCTCGTCGAGGAGCAGTATCGGCGTGTTGCAAGCAAGTGCGAAACTCATGAACGCCTTCTTTTTCTGTCCCATCGAGAGTTGGCCGAGATGCATATCCGTGGTCATGTCGAAGATTTCGAGATTGCGGCGCAAATCGTCGTGGCTGAAGTTGGGGTAGAACGTTGAATTCGACGCGATAAAGTCGGCCATCGATACCGACGGAAGGCTGAACTCCTCAGGCACGATAAAAATGTCAGAGAGTGTCGAGGGACGGCGATGACGGGGATTAGCTCCGTTGACTTCGATTGTGCCCTGCTGCGCGGTTAAAAGACCGGCAATGAGATAGAGCAGTGTCGATTTTCCGGTGCCATTCTTCCCCAAGAGGCCATAGATGCCCCCGTCGGCGATGCGCAGTGAGAAATCCTCGAGCACCGTCTGTCTCTTTTTGTGACCAAATGTTATGTCCTTAATGTCAATCATATAAATGTGATGTTGTCGCTGTTAATCAAGCCTCCTGATGTTGTCGCTGTCAATCAAGCCTCATGATGATGTCGCTGTCTATCTAAAGTTAGTGACTGTGTGAATTAGTGTACTATTGTACTAATACACCGCAAAGTTATTATCAATTTCCCAAACCCGCAAAAAAATCCACAATTTTTTTCTCCTCCCACCAATGTCTCGCTCGCAAACCGGCGCGATAGCTCACTACCGAGGTCGGAGACCTCGTTTTGTGCTTAAACCCCGGGCAGAGCGCGCTGTGGTGAGCACAGCGAAACTCAGCAAGCGGCGCCTGGGGACCAGCCGACCTCCCACCGCCAGCGTCTCGGAGAGACTCCCTGTGGTAACAATTTGCAGATAAAAAAGATATAA
>CAYNSG010000048.1:0-12977 GCA_964399885.1 uncultured Bacteroides sp. | reverse complement strand
CCAACCGACGTTTCCACCTCTGTGGTTCGGTTTCCACGAGCAAAGTTACGACACGACGAAGGGGCGTTCCTTGCGAAACGCCCCATTCGAGGTTTTTAGTTGTCAGTTTTTAGATATTAGTTAGGGACGGGAGAGGCGGAGGGAGGAGGAGAGGAGGGGGAAGGAGAGTGTAAGGATGACGTCGCGGTCGATTGAGGCGTTGGCGTCGCGGTCGATCAGTCGGCCTTCGGCGTCGAGCCATTCGAGGTCGTAGTGGCCTTCGAAACGTGTGGGGATAAGTCGGCCTTTGAGCTGCCCGGGTTTCCAACGGTCGGAGTTGGTTTCGGCGCCGTCGAGGTAGATGATGTCGAACCACGCGCCACGGTCGGCGATGAGCAGCCGATAACGGCCGCCCGACATAGCCTTGCGGCTGTCGGTGTCGCGGTCGAGATACTCCCAAATGCCTGCGGGCGAGCCGGCAGCATGCCCTGCGGCTTTTAATGCAGCAATTTCATCGGCCGGAAGAACTGACTTGTAGCTCTCCGGCAGGTTATCAGCCTGCCACTCCCCCGCCACGAGCGAGAAACGCACTGCCCCGTCGGCGCGAAGCCCGAAGCACCCCGCGGCATCGAACGTAGCCGGCAGCATCGCCACCGGCTCGGGGTTGCCGACACCAAACGAGAGCTGCACGCCGCCGTCGGCAGCCTCAACCGCCATCGTATGCTCGCGAAGATTCAGCGGATAGTCCATTTCGGGCTGAGCAACAACCTCGGCGGAGTCGAGCCCGGCAACGACATTATGGAGCGCAATCTCCAGCCGCTGCCGGCTGCCAAACATCTCGCCATTATCCTTAACGCCGCTGACTGAGACAGCACAGAAATTTGCCGAATCGGTCACGTTCCAGAGCAGCCATAGCGAATCGTCGGGCTTCTCGAATTTGAATCGCGCTTCAAGAGCCAACGGCGTCGCGCCCGGGCTGCCGGGCAGCGCAATGGTAGAATCGGTCAGCGCGGCGACCTCGTCGAAATAAATCCGACGCACTTCGCTGCTCGCCGTCGCAACGGTAAGCGCAAAAAGAATGGCAGCAACAATCCGATTCATACGCCGATTCATACGCCGATTCATACGCCGATTCATACGTTGAGCAGTTCTACAACGCGATTATTAAACTCCTCGTCGGAGAGGTCGAACGGCAACCAGTTGATTTTGTAGCCGTGACGCTCCATGCCGCGAAACCACGTCATCTGCCGCTTGGCGAACTGATGAATGGCAATCAGCAACTGCTCGTACATCTCGTCGCGCGACAGTTCGCCTATCAGATAGCGCGTCACGAACTTATACTCCAACCCATAGTAGATCAGGTCGTCGGCCGGGATGCCCGATTTCAGCAATGCCGCCACCTCATCGATCATTCCCTCATCGAGGCGTGCTTTCAGTCGCAGCTCAATCCGTCGGCGACGCTCCTCGCGCGGAATATCCACGCCGACAATCAGCGCCGAGCGCGGAGCGGCAGCGGGTTTGCCACCATCGAGCTCAGGGTGGTCGAGATAATACTGCTGAATCTCAATGGCGCGGATGGCACGCTTGGCCGTGTCGACATCCGTAACGTTGTGGAGCTGCTTCATCGAGGCGAGAATCTCGGTCAGCTCCGCGAGCGACTTGTCGGCAAGCTCGGCGCGCAGCGGCTTATTTTCGGGCACTTCGGGCATAGCCACGCCGCTCAACAACGACTGCAGATAGAGCCCCGTGCCGCCGCATACAATTGGCAACTTGCCGCGCGAGAGGATATTGTCGATCGCCGCCGAAGCGTCGCGCAGATATTCGTAGAGGTTATATTTGTAGCCGGCGGGAGCGATATCAATCAAATGATACGCCACGCCGGAATATTCGTCAAGGTCCTTGCCGGTGCCGATATCCATAGCGCGATAGACCTGGCGCGAGTCGGCGCTTACAATCTCGCCGTCAAATCGGCGCGCGAGACTGACGGCACGCGCGGTTTTGCCGCATGCCGTAGGGCCGGTTATTGCCAGTATTTTGTAGGGGGAAGCAAAATTACTCACCTGCTTTTTAGCTACTTATATATTTGTTCCACAGATATTGCAACCGGTAGAAAGGCTTATCCTCGTTGATGCGAGCCACGCGAAACCAGCGCCCGTCGTTGTAGTCAACGTTCCATTTATGCACGTCGCGCAGGCGGAACGTCGGAGTGTAGTGCTTAATGCGATAGAGCCGGTGACCCTCGATATCGTAGGTTTTCCACGCCATCGCTATAGTGTGGAGCCTTACGACCTCAGCCGAGAGCATCGTCTCAAACTTGCCGCCATTGAGCAGCTTGCCGACCTCGCCGAGAGTGAGGAATTCGTAGTCGGGATGTTCGGCAACGACCTGCTGCTTCTGCTCGTCGGTCAGGAACACGAGATAATGGAACACGTTGCTGTCGGCATTGCCCATCATGTTGGAGTACATGAACCGCACGTCGGGGTCTTTCAGATGCGACATGCGCCGGAAAAACTCCAGTGCTTCGTGGTCGGAAAGGCGCTCGCGGAACGGCACGCGAAGGATAGCCGGAGTGTCATACTTGAGGCTGTCGACGCTCACCGCCTTGTCGGGATTACGCTCGGGCGAGACGACGCAGAGATAGTTGTCCCAGATGATGAGGTAGCGGATGAGAGTTGCCGAGGAATGGGTGTGGACGTCGCCTTTGCAGACATCCTGCGTGTAGTAGTTCCAGAGCCCCATGTAGCGGACGCCCGTGTAGACGATCGAGAGGATGAAGATAATCACCGGCGCCCAGAAAAACACATAGCGGTCGGGCTGGTTAAGGCTGACGTTGACATACTCAATGGCGTAGTAGAGCCACGATGCGAGAGTGAGCATCAACGCGATGTCGCGCATGAGCCGCAGCTGGTAGCGCCCCTCCTGGCTGAAGAGATTGCCGAGGAAACCGCGTTCGCCGGGGGTGCCGTAGCGTGCTCGACAATTCTCGCAGAATCCCAACCGCTGCCCGCGAATAATGGCAAACATGGCTACGACGAACGTCACGGGCGAGACAATCAGAATCGTTATGAACGGAATCTCCGTGTTGATAGAACCCATGTCGAACACGCGCTCAATCATCCATGGCGAATAGAGGAAGTTGACCAGCAGCATGATGACACCGGTCCAGAAGAAAATTCGCGTAGCGACGAACGGAATCAGGAAGCATAGCGGATTTGACCGCCGGCGATTGGCGCGGATGTAGAGATAGAACGCAATCTGCATGGCGAAAGCCGCGAGCGTCATCACCGTAGGGCGCAGCCACAGCGACAGGACCACCAACAACGAGAGCGCACCTGCAACCATGACCCAGTTGAGCCAAAGTTGCAGGATGCCTTTAACGTTGTTGTTTTGCGTGTCCATCATACCGGAAAAACACTCCGGAAAGCGAAAAGTTTCGTTTTTAACAAGCTGCGGGTGCTTATTTCATGTTGCGGTCGAAGTAGTCGAGCATGCGGGCATAGACAACTTTCTGCGCGCCACAGTCGGCAATGGAGTGGTCCATATTGGGGAAGAGGAGCATATCGCACCAGCGACCTGCGCCCTCGGCGCGACCAACATATTCAACCGTGTTGCTGAAGTGTACGTTGTCGTCGGCAGTGCCGTGCATTATCAGCAGCAGGCATTTTACACCGTCGACATGGTTGAGCGGAGCGCTGTTTCGGTAGCCGTCCTCGTTCTCCTGAGGCGTCAGCATATAGCGTTCGGCATAGACGGTGTCGTAGTAGCGCCAGTCGGTCACCGGGGCAACGGCGACGGCGGCGGCATAGGGAGCGTTGCTCTGCGATGCGGCCATCAGAGTTTCGTAGCCGCCGTAGCTCCAGCCGTGGAGACCGATGCGCGAGGCGTCGACATAGGGCAGCGTTGCGGCGTAGCGTGCGGCGTTGACCTGGTCAATCGACTCGTAGTGGCCGAGATTCTTGTAGACGACATCCATGAATGCGCGTCCGCGACCGCCCGTGCCGCGCCCGTCGACGCAGACTACAACGTAGCCGCGGGCTGCAAACCAGTTCATCCAGCCTATCGACCAATCGTTAAGCACCTGCTGCGAGCCGGGGCCGCTATACTGGAACATAATCGCGGGATGTTTCTTCGAGCTGTCGAAACCGGGAGCTTTCAAGATGTAGCCGTTGAGCTTCACTCCGTCGCTCTCCATCGTGAAGAATTCGCGACCGGGGATGTCGGCATAGCGAGCTTTGAGGGCGGCATTGTCCTCGAGGACTTTCACCTGCTTGTCGGAGGGTGCGGAGAATAGCGTGTAGACCGGCGGGGTTGTCGTGCTCGAATAGCGCAGGGTGTAGAAGGTCATGTCGGGGCTGAACGAAGCCGAGGCGATGCCGGTGGCGGGGCTGAGGTCGGTAACTTTACCTTTGCGGTCGATGCGGCTCACGACGCGGTTTGTCGGGCCGTTGGCCGTCGACTGATAGTAGTGGAGGTCGCGCTTGGCGTCGTAGCCATAGTAGGCGGTGACGTCGAAGTCGCCCGATGTGATCTGGCGCAGGAGCACGCCGGCGTAGGAGTACTGGTAGAGATGGTCGTAGCCCGAGCGCGACGAGGTGATGACAAACGATTCGGGGAAGAAGCGGATATCCTCGTAGGTGGCCGATGCGAGCCAAGCTTTATACTCCTCGACCAGGAGCGATTTCGCCACGGTCGATTTGGGGTTGACGACGTAGAGCTCCATGCGAGTCTGGGCGCGATTGAGGGTCGTCACGATCAGACGCTCGGGGCTATGGGCGAAGGCGATGCGGGGTATATACTCAATCTGACGGTCGGAGAGCTCGATATCTTTGGTTTTGCGGGTGTCGACGTCGAACGAATGGACCGAAACTACGGAATTTTTCTGTCCGGCAACCGGGTATTTGTAGGTGAATTCGCCGGGATAGAGCGCATACTGCGGGTCGGGATGACAGAAACCCTCGTAGATGGGGAACGTGAACATCGGCACGTCGGTCTCGTTGTACTTGATGTAGCAGAGAGTGGTATTGTCGGGCGACCACGTCATGGAGCGCGACGTTGTGAACTCCTCCTCGTAGGTCCAGTCGGGGATGCCGTTGATGATGCTGTTTTTGGCGCCGTCGGTTGTCACGGCAGTTTCCGTGCCGAAGTCGAGTTTCTTCAGATAGATGTTGTTGTCGACCACGAATGCAATCATTCGTCCGTTGGGCGAGAAGAGCGGAGCCTGCTGGCGGGCATGCTCGGTAGAGAGCGGGCGGAGAATGCGCGTGCGGATTTCGTAGAAGTAATATTCGGCCGAGAACGAGCGGCGATAGATGCTTTTCGAGTTGCGCCAGACGAGGAGCTTCGAGCCGTCGGGGCTCATCGTGAAGCCGTCGATAGATTCAAGGGTTGTCTCGCGAGTGTGAGTAAGGTCGATGAGGGTTTCAACCTCGGCGGCGGTGCGGGTGTCGTATTTAACCACCTTCTTGCCGTCGGGTGTCAGCTGCATATAGAAGTTGCCGTCGGGCATGTAGGTGAACGCCTTGGGGGCGGCGGCGTAACGCTCGGGGCCGAAATAGCGGTCCATGTCGGCGTAGTCTGCCAGGCCGGCGGTTGCGGCGGTAGCGCCGGAGAAAATCGCGGCGGCGAGGGCAAAGCTTTTAATCAGTTTCATATCGTGAAGTTGTTGTTGATTTCCGTTTAGAAAAGCGAGAGTTGACGCTGGTCGGTTTCGTCGATTTGTTTGCGCGGGGGCTCCTGGTAGCCGAAGTCGTCGCTCTTATGCTGTTCGGCGACAGGCTGCACGGTTTCGGGCGTTGGCGCCACGAGCCAGTCGGAGCTGTCCATCAGCTCGTCGATGGCCGATATGCGCTTTTTGTTTTTGCTTCCGCGCGGACGTCCGCGGCGGCGTTTGCGGTGCTTGCCGTCGGGGAGCTCGGCCGGGGCTTCAGCCTTGTCGGCGACGGTTTCGGCGGCGGGCTCATCGTCGTCGGTCTTAGCGAGCATCCGGTCGGGGTTGATGGTGAAATTCGTTTCGGGGTCGGACGATACGGAAGGCATAGCGACAATCAGCTCGGCGTTGGAGCGCAGATTCTCGGCAATCGTCTCTCGCAGCGACTCTATCTCGGCCGTCAGCTCCTTCTCGCGTGCCTTGGCCGAGTCGACCTCGCGACAGAGGTCGTCGTTGCGGTGAGCGGCGGCGTTGCGCGACTCCTGCAGCTCGGTTATCATCGCATCGCGCTCGGCAATCTCGCTGCGCAGGCGCGAAATCTCGGTGTCGGCGCCGGTGGCATTGTTGGCGGCTGCTTCAGCCTGCTGTTCGAGCTCGGCTACTTTCTGCCGGAGCTGCTCGGCCTCCTGCTGCAACTGCTTGAGCTGCTCGCCTTTCTTGCGCGACTTGACGTTGGCATGCTCGATGGTGACTTTGAGCTCCTCAATCTCTTTGCGGGCGGCTTCGAGCTCCTTGCGCTGATTGTCGATTTCCTCCATGTCGGGCAGTTCGCCGCCGGGCAGCGCACCAGTCACCTGAGCAACGCGCAGCTTGTTGAGCATGCTGCGGTTTTCGAGCATATACTGCTCTTTGTCGGCCTCGAGCGTCTGCACCTGGCTTTCGAGGTCGTGGACGCGTTCGTTCAGTGCGCGTTTCTGGCGCTCGGCGCTCAGCTTCTCGCTCTTCGACTCCTCGCGGCGCTGCTCGAGCTCCTGCTTCTGTCGGCGCAGGGTGGCTATCTCGGCGTCCAAGTTGCGGCGTTCCTGCTCAAACTGTTGGCGTCCGATTTCATGGGCGCGGGTGATGGCGGCCTCGATGCGCGAGCGCACTCCGGCATCGATGGCGTTGAGCAGATATTGTTTTTGGGCATCGGTATTGAGGCAGTTGCGCACGAATTCGGGCTGCTGAGTGTTGAACAGCTCTACGACGGCGGTAAGGATGTCGGCAGGGAGCGAATCGTCGGCGGGCTTCGCGACGGGGGCGGGCACGGCAGGCTGCGGGGCTTCGGGGGCTGAGGTTTCGACCTCAGCATCTGAGAACTCTTCGAAATCTGTTGCATCGGCTCCGATTCCGAATGCGCGGCGCACTGATGTTATGAACGACATTATTTTTTCCGGTTTGGGATTATTCTGAGGGTATTTATTCTTTTTGTTTGGTTCCGGCTACGCTTTCGGCATCGGGCTTTGCAACGACGCCAACGCCTTTGCGGCCGTTGATGCCGATTGGCAGCGGCGAGTCGAAGAGCACCACGCGGATGAATTCGGTTTCGCGCTCGGCGGGGATTGAGTTGAGATAGTCGACATCAAAGAAGCCGTTGCCGGCCTTGGGGTCGATTGTGAAATATCCAACGCCAAACGAGGTGAGGTTCTGGAAGAAGTGGGTGCCCTGGCTCGGTTCGATGCGGTAGTTTCCGACGGCCGATTCGACAATCAGGCGCGCGTTGGAGATTTGCGGCCATTTGACGGGGATGCCGAGCGAGGTGTCGCTCGAGCCCCATCGTCCGGGCCCGACGAGAATGTAGTTCTCGCCCGCCTCGGTCATCTCGCGGTTGAATTTCTCGACCTCGCGTGCAATCAGGGAGTTGTTGCTCGACGAGAACCGCTCGGGGCGGACGTAGACAACGCGGCGCACGCCGTCGATTGTGCCGTGGCCGAGAGCTGTGTCGGAGCGCATTATGAGCTTATCGTCGGGGAGGTCGAGCAGATGCTCGTCGACGAGCTCCTTGCGGTCGACAATCGGGCGAATCTGCAGCCAATAGATGTGGCCTTTCAGTGAGTCTTGGCGGTCGATCATTCCGGCGAATTCAATCTCAACGGGGCGCGACATCTCGCGCTGGCCGGTGGTGAGCATGAATCCGACGGCCTCGGCCAAGGGGAACACTTTATGTTTCAAGACGTTGTTGAACGTTACGACGCGACGGCCTTCGCCATAGTCGTTGTCGCGCAACACGTTGTCGCGATAGTCGAACACGGAGGTCATGTAGCGCAGCGCTCCGGTGGGGGCGACGTCCTGCACTGACTTCTTGAGGATATTGAAGCCGTCGTCGACGCGGAATTTGCCGAGGATGCCCTTCATGTCGAGCACATACATGCGCGTCTGGGTGTCGCGCAGGGCGAGGGTTAGCTCCGATGTCTGCAGCACGGCTTCAGGATGCTTAGGGCAGAAACGCAAGCCCATGCCGCCGTCGACGATATATTTGCCCAGCCCGACGGCAACCTCTGCCACGCCATCCTCGGGCTTCTCGTGGCCTATCGGATAGTAGTTGAGCGAGCGTCCGACGCCCGACATCGAGGGAAAATACCAGTCGCCGGCCTGCGCGCCTACGACTTCCTGGATAATGACGGCCATCTTCTCCTGGTCGATGACGTTGCTCGTGGCGGTCATGTAGGCTTTGCTGTCGGCATAGAATACCGAGGCGTAGACTCCCTTGATGGCGTCGCTGAGGAGCTTGAGCATCTCGTAGCGGTCGTCGAGGTGGGGAATCATGTAGGTTGAGTAGATGCCGGCGAAAGGCTGATAGTGGGAGTCCTCGAGCAGGCTCGACGAGCGGATAGCCAGCGGCTTGTCGACAACCTCAAAGAGCGCGAAGAAATCCTCGATCAGGCGTTCGGGAAGTCGCGCTTGGAGGAAGAATTTCAGGATAGTTTCGTCGGGCGCATCGCTGAGAGCCAACGGATAGAGATTGTTGGTAGCCATGAACTCGTCGAAGATGTCGGTGCAGAGCACAACCGTGCGGGGGATGTTGATGGTTATGCCGTCGAAGTTGTCGCACTCGGGATGTTTCTTGATAATCTGGTCAATGAACGCCAAGCCGCGCCCTTTTCCGCCAAGCGATCCCTCGCCAATGCGGGCAAAGTTGGAGTAGTGGTCGAAACGGTCTTTGCGGAACACGGCAACGACGCCGCGGTTTTTCATCTTGCGATATTTGACGATGAGGTCGAAGAAGAGCTGGCGTACGGCGGGGACTTCGCCGAGCGTGTAGAAGCGGTGGTCCTTAATGACTTCGGCGATGGGGAATAGCGCGCGCGAATAGAGCCAGCGCGAGATGTCGTCGGTCGAGGCGTGATAGAGCAGCGACTCCGAGGGAATTTCAAACATCTTGTACTGAAGGTCCTTCAGCGAGCGGATGCGCATTGCTTCGCGGCCGGTTGCAGGGTCGGTAAGCACGAGGTCGCCGAAACCGAACCGGGTTTTAATCGCGTTGCCGAGGTCGACGGGGAGTTTCTTGGAGTTTTTGTCGAGAAACACGCAGCGCATCTGGAGGACAGGGTCGGCATTGTCGGGCTCCGACGACTCGACGATTATAGGCAGATGCGGGTCGCGCTTGCGCAGGAGGCTGACCAGGCGCAGTCCGGCATGGGAATCCTTGACGCCGTCGCGTTTGAATGATACGTCGCTGATCACGCCGAGCATATTGTTGCCATAGCGGTCGTAGAGCTCCATAGCCTCTTCATAGTCGCGGGCGAGCATCACCTTGGGGCGGCCGCGCATGCGGAGCATCTGCTCGTGCTGGTTGAGCGCCTCGGTCGACGATTCGTAGGACTGCTTCAGCAGATTCTTGTAGATTGTGGGGAGCACCGACGAGTAGAACCTCACGGAGTCCTCGACCAGCAGAATCATCTGAACGCCAACCTCGTTGATGTCGCGGTCGGCGTTGAGGCGGTCCTCGAGCAGCTTGATGATGGCGAGCAGCAGGTCAACGTTGCCCAGCCAGCTGAACACGTAGTCGACCGCCGAAAGGTCTTCGTTTGAGAGTCGGCGTGAAACCTCTTTCGAGAAGGGGGTGAGGACAACCACCGGCATGTCGGGGCGGCGGTTCTTGATGCTGCGTGCGCCGCTGAACGTCTCGCTCAGGTCCATGCCGGGCATCATTATCGCCAGGTCGAAATGCTTTGTTTCCATCGCCGCGAGAGCTTCGGCGGCATCGGCAACCTGAGTTATTCGCGGCGGAGAGCTAAGATTGAGTGCAACATACTCGAAATAAAGCTGTTCCTCTATTCGGCCATCCTCCTCCATCATGAAGGCATCGTAGGGCGATGCGACCAACAGCACATTGAAAATGCGCCGCTGCATGAGATTCTGAAAGGCCGTGTCGCGCAGATAAAGCTGACTCAGTGCGTCCTCGTTCATCGGTTGAATGGTTTATTCCACAAAATTACGCTTTATTTTCGGGAAAACCGCCTGTAGAGCCGCGAAACGCAGCAAAATTCACAAAAAAAGTCGGAGGAACCCGAATTCACGAATTCCTCAAACTGTTTTTGGAGCCGGTTAGCCTGATTAGTCAAGCTTCGTTGTTACTATTCTAAGCACGCCGTTATCGTCGAATATAGCATACAGATTCCCTGAATTATCGACTGTAAAAGTCATGATATCGTAGGGCAATTTATACGCTTTAAGGAGATTACCATCATAGTCAAACGAGAGAATCTTATTGATTTCTCGGTCTTCTGTTTCGGGCATCTTACTACAAGAGCCGATAAATCCCAAATAGAATCGATCGTTTGTCGTAACCACTCCACGACCGTAGATATCATAGAAGGGCGACTGCAGGACTCTGAAACCGTATTCGAAATCTTGTCGTTTGATTTCAGAATCCACCTCTATTGGACTGGAAATTACGGCCTTTCGTGTCATTGTAGCAGGGTCAAACAGCTCAACTATTCCCCACGACATATTGGCAACTATGAGATTCTTCCCATCCGGCGACATACCCAACATTGCTTGCGCTACCGAATTATTGATATTCGGGTCGGAGAATGGGAATACGCGACAAGTGTCGCTCTCACCCGTCGTCAAGTTTGTTTTTAGGAAACGTGTTGAATCGGGCAATGAAGGCATCGTTATCACGCAGTCGTCATCGATAGGAATCGATGTGAGCACGTTGTAGTCAACCTTGCCAATCACATTGAATGCTCGATTTTCCAAGGAATCACGCACGAATTTCCCGACCTTACCTCCAAGATTGTCCGTAACATAAACCGTGTCTCTCAGAAGAGTAATGTTTTCTGCATGAAGCATTTCGTTCGGACCTTCGCCTTTACGGATATAGCTTTCCATCGCCCCATCTTTCAACGAAAGAAACTTAATTTGAGTTTCATCTCGATACGTCAAGATAACGAGAGTGTCATCGGAAGCCACAAGCATTCTCATCGGTCGCCCCATGGGAACCGTGTCGATGTTCGCCACGTCAACCAACCGAACGCTATCCAAAGGCACCTCATCGATTGATGCGAAACTGATGTCGTTAACTGCCTCAGTCTGCTGTTGACGTCCATTGCCACAAGCGCACATAGACGCAGCGAGAACGAGCCCGGCAAAAGCTCTGATTAATGTCCGCCCCATATTTCGTTTGGTGCTTGTTCGAGACATCTAATATCACCGATGTTTGTGTAGATGATACAATTTGTATCATAGTTTGTATGGCACCCACTTTCACAGAGCTTCATCAACTGTTCTCCATCTAAGGATAAAGCTTCGACGTTTTGAAGTTCCAGGTCACTCAACGTGTTTTCATCGCCCACTCTTGAGCGCATGAATGTGGTTGCCGCAACCACAGCCGCCACAAGAAATAAGAATAACTTGATTTTTTTCATACTGCTATAGGTTTATAATATGATTATCTTGAACCAGATTGTTTGATTGCATTAATATAGACATCTCTAATCTTTGGATTTTTAGCTGGATTCCCTATGACTTTTATACTGTTATTCGCATCAAGAAGAAATGTTCGATTCGCGGTACAAGACGGTAAAGAATTATCTTCTACAAAACCGGACAAAACATTAATCGCTATAGGGTAATTGAATGCATATGTTTTAAGTTCAAAACGAGCCGTAATCGTATCCGGAGTATTCAAAATCATAAGAAATTCAATTTCTGACTTAATCGAATCGTTGATTGTCTTCAACGTCTTTAACCAATATGGCAATTGCATTTCACAAGATGTACAGTTTGGAGACTCAACAATTGTAATGATTTTATAGTTCTCACTATTCATTGATACGATAGTATCTTTTCCGTTAAACTCACATTTGAATTCTTTTGGAAACCGAATATTCTTTCCCACTGATTGAGACACAATTTTGCGCGTAGAGTTACTTTTAGAGCATGCTCCACAAAAAAAATGCAATCAAAGATATAGCAACGATTATATTAGCCATCAACGATTTCATGACGCAAATTTATGCCTCACAAAGATATTTTTACAAAAAACATAGTTAAAAAAAGCAAATACACTGCAATTTTTAATCAATCCACACTGTTATAACACAAAATACGGGAGGGGTTTCCGCTGGCGGAAACCCCTCCCGGTTAAGCTTTTGATAGCTTACGGCCGAATGCTGCGGTGGATGTCGGATTATTTTCCGGCGATCGAGCAGCTTACAGTCAGACGTTTGCGACCCTTAGCACGGCGACGAGCGAGAACCTTGCGGCCATCGGCAGTCGACATTCTTTCACGGAAACCATGCTTGTTAACTCGCTTTCTGTTAGAGGGTTGGAATGTTCTTTTCATTGCCTTATATCGATTTTGTTTTATTATCGCTGATATTCAGGGTGCAAATTTAGAAATTATTTTGATTTCGTGCAACGGTTGGAGGCGAATTTACCGGAAAAAATGCTGGCGGAGAGGGAGAGGGGTGGAATTTTGAGGAGGGAATAGGAGAGATTTAGGCCAGACGCGGATCTATGGCCTCACGACCATAGGGCGACGCGGTGGATGTGGGGGGCGGGATTGGTGGCGAGAGAAACGCAGAAGCGGTCGCTGCGCGACCTTGGCAGAACCCGCAAAACAACGCAGAACTGTTGGCGTGGACGGCTAAAAGAACTCGCGGAAACGGTCGCGTTGCGACCTTGGCAGAACTCGCTGAAGCAGGATGGAGCCCTCGGTTGGCGACATGGTTAGTGGGGGAAGATTGGGACGCAGAAGCGGTCGCGTTGCGACCTGGAACAGAAGATGGGCGGGAGCGTTGGGCGGGGGCGTTGGGCGGGAGCGTTGGGTGGGAGCGTTGGATGGGAGCGTTGGATGGGAGCG
>CAYNSG010000047.1:9460-13120 GCA_964399885.1 uncultured Bacteroides sp. | reverse complement strand
CCTGCTATCAGGGCTATTCCGGCTATTACCCCCTCTCTCCCCGACATCATTCCCGAATGGTTAATCGCTCTATTTTATTTGCAGCCGCGTGCGCGGCCCTCCCCCATCTTTATTTGAGCCGTCCCGGCGCAGGGTTAGTAGCGGGAGGGACCGGTGTGGGTTGATTTGGAGGGCTTGATTTCGAGGCGGTAGGAGAGGGTGAGCATGATGTAGCGCGGGAGGGTGTTGGTCCAGCGCTCAACGATTGACTGTGCGGTGGCCGACGTTGATACGGGGCGCGCGGAGTTGAGGATGTCGTAGGCCGACAGGCGCGTTCCGAGCCGTCCTTTCAAGAAGTATTTGGCGACAGATGCGTTCCAGATCCATTGGTCGACGTTCATCGACGAGTCGGTGAGTCCGCGTGCCATATTGACGTTGAAGTCGGTGTTGAACTCGAAGCTCAGCGGCAGGTTGAGAGTCGTCGAGAGTCCGAACACGTGGTTGTGGGGCGTCTGTCGTCCATTGGGGTATCTCATGTGGGTGAAGCCGTTGGTGGTGTTGAATGCCACGGAGCCCAGCTTGTTGATTTGGTAGGTGAGGCGGATGTTGTTGTGGAGATGCGAGGTGCGGATAACGCTCGGCGCGGGAGTCGTTTCCAGCCCGAGGTAGTCGACGTCGTGGTGATATTCGCCGTAGACCACGGTGTAGAACTGCCATTGGTTGCGGCTTCCGAACGTAGGGATAATCTGCAGATATGAGTCGACGTTCCAGTTGCCGTGCACGTTCGTGGGGTAGGTTGTTGCGACGCCGGTAGTCGGGTTGTATGAGCGTGCGAGGGCGATAGCGTTGTTTGTCGAGTTGTAGTGGATGTCCCAGTAGATGTTGAGCGGGTGGCGTCCGCGCGCGAAACGCGAGAATTGCAGGGTAGTGCGGTGGGTAATGGCGTTGCTGAGACCGTTGGGGTTTCCGTAGGCGATGTTGAACGGGTCGGAATCGTCGACGGTGTTGACCAGATAGAGCATTGAGGGCGATGTCATCGTAATCTGGTGGGAGAGCACGAACGTCATGTAGCGCACTTTGTTGGACGAAAACATCATCAGCTGCGCCATGCCTCCGCCCATTGTTGTCGGGCGATTAACCTGCTGGCGGAATAGTGACGGTTTCTCGTAGCGCAGGCGGTCGTGCTGCTCGCGGATGTTGGCGCTCAGATTGAGATGGAACGCCGGGTTGAACGTCGAGTCGCCGGGCGCTGCCGGTTCTGACCCTAACGAAAGGCCGACCGACTGCATAAACATATTTGTAATCGAGCGGTCGAAATGGCTGTTTTCGTTGACCAACGTCATGCCGGTGGCGAGCTGAAGCGAGGGGAGGACGGCCATGTCGCCCGTGGCGTTGCGCATATAATAGTTTATTGTGTCGCGACCTTGCTGGAAGTTATAGGTGGCATTGAGGCTGAGATTAGCGGAGTTGACTCTGACGTCGTTGAAGCGGCGCCATTGATGCGTGTAGCCTATCGAAGCATCGACCGCAGAGTTCTTTTTTGCTGTCGGCGAAAAGTTCAGGCGGTCGAGCGGGTCGGCTGCGGGGTCGCCTTTAGGACCAATCTCCTGGAGATAGAGCGTAGCCTCGCGTGAGGGCGTTGTGCGATAAGTGCCCCCGGCCGACAGGCTGAGCATTCCTTTCCATGATTTGGGTCGGATGGAGGCCGACGATGTAAATTGTGCGTTGAGCCCCGTGTCGTGGTGATTTCGAAGGGTTTGGAGGGCGGTGAGCAGGTTTTGGCTGAACACGCCCTCAAAGCGATTTGCAAAGAGCGTTTCGATGGCTTCGCCTCGCGAGGCCTCCTGAGGATTGGCGGTGAAGTTGGCTTGGCGGTTGTTCTCGGTGAAGTTCGCGACGTTCCATTTCAGCGAGGGCGTGGCGCTGAAGAAGAAACTCTCGCCGCTGTAGCGCAGCGTGTGGGTGGTCGAGAGGTTGCTCAGGCGGTCGTTGCGGAGATTTATCGCGCGGCTATAAGTGTTTCCGGTCGGGAATATCCCGGTTGTGGAGAGAATTTCGTGGACGGTTTGGTCGGAGTGGCTGGCGGTGAGGTTGCCGGTGACGCGGACGCGCTTGGAGTCGTCGTAGGTGTAGTCGATGCCTCCGCTCTGTCGGTTGGTGACGCCCTTGTTCACTCCGGTCTGCACCCATCGCCCGTCGGACGAGGCCGTCTCGGTGTCGCCTACGTTGTTGGCGTTGCCAAACACCGATATGCGGAGCTTCTCGGTGTAGCCCATGGCGAAAAGTCGGCCGCGATAACGCTCTTTCGTGCCGTAGCCGCCCTCGGCGTTGCCCATCCAGCCGGCGTTGTATTCCTTTTTGAGTGTGACGTCGATTACCATATTCTCTTCATCCTCGGTTCGGGTCAACTTGACGTTGCTCTTGGTAAGATAGGCATCGTCGGCAGCCTTGTCGTAGACCTGAATATTCTTAACCGTATAGGCCGGCAGGTTTTGTAGCGCTACTTTCGGGTCGCCCTTGAAGAAATCCTTGCCGTTGATGAGAAGCTCGTTCATCTTGCGCCCGTTGACGGTAATCACTCCGTTTTCATCGATCGAAGCGCCGGGGAGCTGGCGCACGAGCGCATCGAGCATCGACCCCTCGGGGAGATTGAATGCGGCGGCGTCGAAGACAATAGTGTCGCCTTTCATCACCATTTTCAGGCGCGTCGACGTAACCGTTACGGCGCTGAGGTTTCGCTCGGCCTCTTTGTGCATGATAATCATGTCGACATATTTCAGGTCGTCGCCGGCGGCATTGACCTTAAATTCTTTGACGGCAGGCGTGTAGCCGTCCTTCGTCAGGAAAAGTTTGTAGTTGCCGTAGCCCGACTCAACGAGCAGGCGCACTTCGCCGTTGGTTACGTCAGGTCCGCATCCTTTTACAGTGCTGAGAACCCTGAACGGCACAGCCACCGTGTCGTTCTTCATAATCGAGACCTCAAGGCTGTCGAGCAGATGATAGTCGTCGTTGGTCACATAGGTTCGCAGATAGAACTTTGAGAGGTCCTTGGCGGCGAGCGACGATAAGATGATTGATACAAGAGCAGAAATGATGATGATGAATGGCTTTTTCATTGATGGTGAATGCTTCTTAGGATGAGAGACAAACGCGGTGGCTTTCGAGGGCCGAGGCGAGGGGAGTGAGCAGTTGGTGTCCGGGAGTGTCGATGGCCGAGATGAAGTCGTCGACAACGGCGAGGTCGGCGCCGCCATGGTAGGGTCCGAATGTCTCGACGGGGAATGTTATCACCTCGTCGGCCTCGGGCGCGGTTGACGATGCGAAGCGATGTATGCGGATTGTGCGCGAGTCGGCAATGATTTCGCCGCCGCTGAGGGCTATGGTTGTCAGGCGCGAGTCGTCGTCGGTGAAGAACTCCATGGTAATTGTCACCAGCGCCGAGGATGGGGTGGTGAAGATCAGTGCCTGGCGGTCGGGCGCATTGTTGCCGCAATGGTAGACGCAGCGGCCGTAGCGCCCCTCGCGGAGCTGATACTCTATGGCTTCGTCGGGCGTGGGCGACGTGAACGTGCGAATCCACTGCCGACGGCGGCGATAAAGGTCGACGGCCGAGAACCGGCAGCTCTTTTCGAGCGCGCAGTCGATGCAACGCTGCGCCGAGCCTTCGGGGGCATTCTCGGG
>CAYNSG010000047.1:0-9360 GCA_964399885.1 uncultured Bacteroides sp. | reverse complement strand
AGGCGTCGGAAATAGTCGTTATAGCGGAGCACATGGCAGACGGCGGCTACTTTGCCGGAGCGTTCGGCGGCCGCGATAATCTCTTGGCACTTTTCAATCGTAGGGGCGACGGGCTTTTCGAGCAGAATGTGCCATCCGCGTTGCAGTGCGGCGATAGCGGGGTCGCGGTGGGCGCCTTCGGGCGTGCAGACGACGGCGGCGTCGACCTCGATGCCCGACGCTATAAGCTCGTCGACAGTAGCGAAGCAGGCTTCGGCGGGCAGCGATGCCTCGCGGGCAAACTCGGCGAGCGTGTCGGGATTGATGTCGACCGCCGCTACTACGCGGGCGCGCTCGGGGTTGCGGCGCACCCATTCAAGATAGGTGTGCGCCCTGTTTCCTGCTCCTATGAATGCCAGCCGTACCATAGTTAATGATTAATGTGCTTCAAGCCAGTTTTCGCCGACGCCGGAGGCCACTTCGAGTCGCACTTGTCCGTCGTAGGCGCCCTCCATCAGTCGGACCACCATCTCCTGCAGCCGGGCGAGTTCGTCGGGCACGACGTCGAACACCAACTCGTCGTGGACCTGCATGATCATTCGCGATTTGAATCCGCCGCGCTGAATCTCGCGCGCGATGTTGACCATCGCAACCTTGATGATGTCGGCAGCCGAGCCCTGAACCGGGGCGTTGATGGCGTTGCGCTCGGCATAGCCGCGCACAACGGCGCTGCGGCTCTGAATCTCGGGAATCATGCGCTTGCGCCCCATGATTGTAGTTACGTAGCCGTTCTGTCGGGCAAATTCTTTGGTGTTTTCAAGATAGTCGCGCACCTTGGGGTAGGTGGCGAAATATCCGTCGATAAGCATTTTTGCTTCGGCGCGCGGAATGCCCAGGCGCTCCGAGAGTCCGAAAGCCGAGATGCCGTAGCTGATGCCGAAGTTGGCGGTTTTTGCGTTGCGGCGCTGCGTGTCGGTGACGCTGTCGAGCGACTCGTGGTAGATTTTTGCTGCAGTGGCGCGGTGAACGTCGACGCCCGAATGGAACGCCTCAATCATCGTCGGGTCGCCGCTAAGGTCGGCAATAAGTCGCAGCTCAATCTGCGAATAGTCGGCGCTCATAATCAGATTGCCGGCGTCGGGGATGAACGCGCGGCGGATTTCGCGGCCGTCGTCGGAGCGAATCGGGATGTTTTGCAGATTCGGGTTGGTCGAGGAGATGCGCCCGGTGGCGGTCACGGTCTGGTTGTAGGATGTGTGGATTTTCCCGGTGGCGGGGTTGACGAGCTCGGGGAGGGCGAGAACGTAGGTCGTCAGAAGTTTGCGCAGCGCGCGGTAACGGAGAATCAGGTCGACAATCGGATGCAGCGGGCGGAGTTTCTCGAGAATCTCTTCTGTCGTGCTGTAGCTGCCTTTCTTTGTGCGTTTTGCGCCGGGCATGAGCTCCAGGCGGTCGAACAGCACCTCGCCAACCTGCATCGGCGACGCGATGTTGAACTGCATTCCGGCGAGGTTGAAGATTTCGCCTTCGAGGGCGTTGAGCCGCGCGGTGAATTCTGCCGCGAGTTTGGCAAGCTCGTTAGAGTCGATGCGCACGCCGGTCCATTCCATTTCGGCGAGCACGGCCGTCAGCGGCAATTCAATCTCGTCGAGAAGTTTCGTCATGCTCTGGCGGCGGATGCACTCGTTCAGGCGAGCGTAGAGTCGGCGGCTGATGTCGGCAAACTCCTGAGCACGCTCAATGGCTTCGGCCTCCGTAGGCGGTTTGAGCTTGCGCTGCGAGCGGGCGGTTTCGTCGTTGGCGTCGAGCGTTGTGTAGTCGAGATAGCTGCCGGCAACGTAGGTGAGCGTATGTTTCTTCTCGGGGTCGAGAAGGTAGTGGGCAACAGAGGTGTCGTAGTAGGGCGCGGTCAGGCGGACGCCTTCGCGGCGCAGGCAGAGCATCACGCGCTTGATGTCGTGGCTGACAATCGTCGTCGTTCCGGAAAACAGCGTCTGGATGACGGCCATCAGCTCGGCGCGACGAACTGCGTTGGCGGGGAATGCGATGTAGACTGCGCGGCGCTCGGCTGTGCTGATTGCCAGGCCTTCGATCTTGGCGGTCATCGGCTGCTCGCCGGTGGCGTTGATGGCAACGCCGACGCGCTCTTCCTTGGCGGCTGCGGCAATGGCAGCGCCAATCTCTTCGAGGCCGACGGCTGTCGTGTAGTCGTGGGGATTCGTGTTGATGTCGCTGCGCACGGCCGGCTCCTCGGCAGGCTCGTCGAACAGCGAGCCAACGAAGCCGTCGGCTCTCGGGGCGGGTGCTTCGGGAGCTTTCGTTGCTTTCGGCTCGGCATTCAGGGGCAGATCGAGGCGGCGCAGGAATGTGCGGAACTCCAGTTCGCGGAAAACTTCGGCGAGTTTCTCACTGTTCTCCGGCCGGCGCTCGAAGTCGCTGAGCGTGATGTCGGGCAGCGGAACGTCGGTCTTGATCGTCGCGAGGAATTTCGAGAAGCGTATCTGCTCGGCGTTGGCAACGACGCGTTTCTGCACGGCGCCTTTGAGCTCGTCGGTGTGGTCAAGCAGATTCTCTACGCTGTCCCATTGGGCGATTAGTTTCTGAGCGGTTTTCTCGCCTACGCCCGGACAGCCGGGGATGTTGTCGGAAACGTCGCCTTCGAGGGCAAGCAAATCAATCATCTGCTCGGGGCGCTGAATGCCGTAGCGCTCGCAAACCTCGCGCGGACCGCGAATCTCAGCACCATCGCCTTTGAGCGAGGGCTTGTAGATTTTTACCATGTCGGTGACCAACTGGCCATAGTCCTTGTCGGGGGTCATCATGAAGGTCGTGAACCCTTCCTCTTCGGCTTTGCACGAAAGCGTGCCGATGACGTCGTCGGCCTCATAGCCTGCCACTTCTATAGCGGGAATGTTGTAGGCTTCGAGTATGCGCTTGATGTATGGCAGAGAGTTGGTTATGTCCTCGGGCTGTTTGTCGCGCTGGGCTTTATAGTCGGCGTAGGCTTCGTGGCGGAAGGTGCCTCCCGAGGGATCGAAGCAAACGGCAATATGCGTGGGGTTTTGCTTGCGGAGCACTTCGTCGAGGGTGTTCACAAAGCCGAAAACGGCCGACGTGTTGAGTCCTTTCGACGTGATTCGCGGCGAGCGAATCATGCCGTAGTAGGCGCGGTAGATTAGCGCGTAAGCGTCGAGTAGGATTAGTCGTTTATCTGCCATTGGGCCGAACGATTGATGATTGGCGAGTAGGTTAGAGTCTGTCTCTTAAAAAGAAGGCTGCCGGGATTCGAGCTTATCGGGTTCCGGCAGCCTTGATGTGATGGGGGCTATCAATTAGCTGAAGCGTCGTCGGTTTCCGGAGCCTTGTCAATTAGGTCGAGGAATTGGTCGAGCTTGGGAGTAATGATGATTTCGGTGCGGCGGTTGCGCTGGCGTCCGAGGTCGGTCGAGTTGTCGGCTATGGGGTTATATTCGCCGCGGCCGGCTGCAGAAAGGCGCGAGGGATTGACATCGAAATCGTTCTGAAGCACCTGGACAATCGACGATGCGCGCAGTGCCGAGAGGTCCCAGTTGTTGCGGATGTTGGTGCGCGAGATTGGAACGTCGTCTGTGTTGCCTTCAACGAGCACGTCGTAGTCGCCGTAGTCCTTGATGATTTTGGCGATTTTGCTGAGGGTCTGCATTGCGCGGCTGTTAACCTCGTAGCTTCCCGATTTGAAGAGCATGTTGTCGGCAAGCGAGATGTAGACAACGCCTTTCAGCACCTTCACGTCGACCTCTTTCAGCTCTTCGCGGCTGAGCGAGCGGGTGAGGTTGTTGGTCAGCACCATGTTGAGCGAGTCGCTCTTCGATTTGGCCTGAACAAGCTGTTTGATATACTGGTTTGAGGCGTTGATTTCGTCGACGAGCTTCGAGATGTTGATGCTTCCCTGCTGGTTCTGCAGAAGGCTCTGGTTGAGCGAGCCTTGCATCTGCTCGTAGTTGTGCTTGAGGTCGTCGTTGTTGCGGCGAGCTTCGGCCAGGAGGGTTTCGAGGCTCGAGGCGTTGGCGCGCGACTCAGCGAGGGCAACTTTCGTGTCGTTATACTCGCGGTTCAAGTCGTCGTAGCGTCCCTGAAGGGTTGCATATTTCTTGTTGCTCGTGCATCCGGTTGCGGCGACGGCTGCAACGGCGAGCATCAGCATCAGTTTTCCTGTTTTCATAAACTGTTAGTTGAAATAGTTACTTCAAGTTAAACAATTAAGCGTTGCGCGGTGTTCACTTCACTTCCCAGGTCTCGCCGGCAAGAATCATCTCGCGGAGCGAATCGAATCCTTTCGAGGCGCGCACGTCGGCAACCTGTCGGTCGAGCTCGTCGTTGTAGGTCGGAGCTTCAACGTCGCGGATCACGCCGATTGCCAGGGGCAGGTCGGTGCCGTCCATCATGGCGAGCTGCTGGTGGAGGAAGTTGCTCTGGCAGTGGGCGTCGTGGACGAGCACGTCGTCGATCGTGTAGCCGTTTTTGCCAAGCTCAACGGCTTTGAGCAGGAAGCCGTCCTGAACGATGCCGCGTTCGTTGTCTTTGCCGAAAAGCATCTTCCGGCCGTGAACGAGGTGGATTGTGCGCTCGGCGCGGTGCTCGCGGTCGGTGATGAAGTTGTGGATGCCGTTGTTGTAGATAACGCAGTTCTGCAGGATTTCAACAACCGATGTGCCTTTATGGCGTGCGGCGGCTACGAGGACTTCCTGAGAGATCTGCAGCTCTACGTCGATGCTGCGGCCGAAGAAGTTGCCGCGTGCGCCAAACACGAGCTCGGCGGGGATGAACGGGTCCTCAACCGTGCCGTAGGGCGACGATTTGCTGACGAAGCCGCGGGCCGATGTCGGCGAATACTGTCCTTTGGTCAGGCCGTAGATTTTGTTGTTGAACAAAATCATGTTGATGTCGATGTTGCGGCGCACGGCGTGGATGAAATGGTTGCCGCCAATGGCGAGGCCGTCGCCGTCGCCCGAAATCTGCCAAACGGTCATCTGCGGGTTGGCTACCTTAAATCCGGTGGCTATCGCTGCGGCGCGTCCGTGGATGGTGTGGAAGCCGTAGGTGTTCATGTAGTAGGGCAGACGCGACGAGCATCCGATGCCGGAAATCACGGCTGTCATGTGAGGGGGCACTCCAATCGTAGCCATGGCTTTGTGGAGTGAGTTGAGTATTGCGTGGTCGCCGCATCCGGGACACCAGCGCACAGGCTGGTCGCTCTTGTAGTCGGCGGCTGTGAAATTATGCTGTTCCATGATGTTAGAGCTTACTTTTTGTTGATAATGTTTTTCACGCCTTCTTTAACTTCGCCAACGAGGAACGGCTGACCCTGCACCTTGTTGATGCGGTGGATTTCTACGTCGGGGAAGCGTGCCTGCAGATAGTCGGCAAACTGGCCGGTGTTGAGCTCGGCGACAATCACGCGGCGATAGCGGCGGAGCACGTCGCCGGTGTTCGCCGGCAGCGGGTTGATGTAGCGGAAGTGGGTGAACGCCACGGGTATGCCTTCGGTGTTGAGTTCGCCGGCGGCTGTGCGCAGATGTCCGTAGGTGCCGCCCCAGCCGAGCAGGAGGGTGTCGGCATCAACGTCGCCGAGCACTTCGAGCTGCGGGATGTCGTCGGCAATGCGGGCTATTTTCTCGCGGCGCGTATAGACCATCTTCTCGTGGTTGACGGGATCGGTCGAGATGGCTCCGGTTGTGAAGTCTTTCTCGAGGCCGCCCAGGCGGTGGGTCAATCCCTCGGTGCCGGGGATAGCCCAGTAGCGCACTTTCGTGTCGTCCTTGCGCGTGTAGGGACGCCAGGCAATTTCGGCAGCCTCTTCGGGCGAGATGTAGGGCGGGCAGATTGCGGGATATTCGTCGGCCTCGGGAATGCGCCATGCCGATGAACCGTTGCCGATGAATGCATCGGTGAGCAGGATTACCGGGGTCATGTGTTCGATTGCTATGCGCGATGCCTCGAAGGCCATCGTGAAGCAGTCGGTCGGGGTTGCGGGGGCTACGACAGCCACGGGACTTTCGCCATTGCGGCCGTAGAGCGCCTGCATGAGGTCGGTCTGCTCGGTTTTCGTCGGAAGGCCGGTCGAGGGTCCGCCGCGTTGAACGTCGATGACTACCAGCGGCAGCTCGGCGATGACGGCCAAGCCGATGCCCTCGCTCTTGAGCGCCAGGCCGGGGCCGGAGGTCGATGTGACGGCGAGGTCGCCGGCAAACGATGCGCCGATGGCCGAGCATACGCCGGCAATCTCATCTTCCATCTGCACGGCTTTCACGCCGGTATCTTTGCGCTTGGCAAGCTCGTGGAGAATGTCGGTTGCGGGAGTGATGGGATAGCTGCCGAGAAACAGCGGACGTCCGCTCTTCTCCGAGGCCATAATCAATCCCCAGGCGGTTGCGGTGTTGCCGTTGATGTCGGTGTAGATTCCCGGACGTGCCGGCTCCGATTCGATGCGATAGGTCGAGACGGTGGCGTGGATGTTGTTGCCATAGTTGTAGCCGGCGTTGATCACCTTGGAGTTGGCTTCGAAAATGGCCGGTTTCTTGGCGAATTTCTTCTTGAGGAAGTGGAGAGCGCTCTCGAGGGGGCGGTCAAACAGCCAGCAAACTAATCCTAAGCAGAATATGTTGCGGCATTTCAGTATGCTCTTGTTGTCCAATCCGCTGTCGGCAAGGGCTTCTTTCGTAAGCGTCGTTACGGGCACCTCCAGAACCTGGGCCTTGATGCCAAGCTCATGAATGGGGTCGTCCGTAGCAAACTGGGCCTTGCGCAAGTCTGCCTCCTTGAACGAGTCGATATCTACGATAATCACGCCGCCGTCCTTCACGTTGCGGCAGTTCTGCTTCAAAGCGGCGGGGTTCATCGCTACGAGCACGTCGCATGCGTCGCCCGGTGTGTGGACGTCGTTACCCACGCTCACCTGGAATCCGGAGACTCCGCCCAGCGATCCCTGCGGGGCTCGGATTTCGGCGGGATAGTCAGGGAAAGTTGAAACTTGGTTGCCGATGCCGGCAGATACATTGGTGAAAATGTTGCCAACGAGCTGCATTCCGTCGCCGGAATCGCCCGAAAACCTCACTACCACCTTATCGAGCGTCTTAACATTCGTATTTTCAGTCATAGCTCTTATTACTTATGTTTTTCCTGGTTGTAATTGGTTCTTGTTGAAAATTCAGCGCAAAGTTACTGCTTTGATTTATATTAAAAAACTCGGTGCGCCACTATTTTTTATTATAATTATGCACAATTGCGCAGAATCGGCTAAATTTGCCAAAGAAAAAATTGAAACAGATGAAAACCGGACTTGTGCTTGAAGGCGGAGCTATGCGTGGGCTCTTTACAGCGGGGGTTATCGATGTCATGATGGAGCAGGGCATCGAGTTCGACGGCCTGGTGGGTGTCTCTGCCGGGTCGAGTTTCGGCTGTAATTATAAGTCACGCCAGTCCGGGCGAGTGCTGCGCTACAACCTTCGCTATGGCAAGGACCCGCGCTACATGGGCCTGCGCTCGCTGCTGACGACAGGCAATCTTGTCGGCGCGGAGTTTGCCTACCATACCATGCCGCTCGAATTGGACATCTTCGACGTTGCTGCGTTCGAGAGCAACCCGATGGAGTTTCATCTGGTTTGCACCGACGTAGCCACGGCCGAGCCGGTTTATTACGTGATGGATAAAGTCGACTACAACTCGCTCGAATGGCTTCGCGCTTCGGCGTCGATGCCGGTAGTGACGCGTCCGGTGAAGGTCGACAATGGGCGGACGATGCTCGATGGCGGCATCAGTGATTCCATCCCGCTGAAGTATTTCCAACAGCGAGGGTTTGCGAAGAATGTTGTCGTGCTGACCCAGCCGCGCGATTATCGCAAGAAACCAGCGAAGAAGTGGCTTTTCCGAATGCTGCTGCCGGGCGCGCCGGCAATTGCTGAGGCTATGGGGCGGCGGCACGAGATGTATAATGCCCAGCTCGATTATCTTAATGAGCAGGAAGCCCTGGGGCTGACGATGGTGATTGCCCCCGACCGACCTTTGCCGATAGGGCGCGTTGATGTCGATCCTGTGAAGATGAAGCGAGTTTATCAGATGGGGCGCGACGCGTGCTTGGCCGAGTTGGAGCGTCTGCGGAATTTTCTGGCCAAAAAATAGTTGCATCGCAGCCGCTGAGCCGCGATGCAACCTATGCTGATGCCACCTATACTATGGTGTGGGGTCGTTTAGTAGTTCTCGGGTTTACGCTCGAAATCGCCCTGAGGTGCGCCGCAAACCGGGCATTTGCCGGGAGCTGATTTGCCTTCGTGAACGTAGCCGCACACGTCGCATTTCCACTTTGTGGGCTCTTCCTGGCTGAACTCAGTGCCCGATTCAAGGCGTTCGAGGAGCTGAACGTAGCGTTTCTCGTGCTCCACCTCAACTTTCGCTACGAGTTTGAAAGCTGCGGCGATTTTCGGGAAGCCCTCGGCTTCGGCGGTTGAGGCAAACGAGGTATAGAGGTCCGACCACTCCTCGCGTTCGCCGGCAGCAGCAGCTGCGAGATTAGCTTTTGTGTCGCCAACGACGCCTGCAGGATAGCCGGCGGTGATTTCGACTGTGCCTCCTTCGAGGAGATTGAAGAAGATAGCAGCGTGCTCCAGCTCATTCTTGGCTGTTTCTTTGAATATGCGTGCGATCTGGTGGTAACCTTCCTCCTTCGCCTTGCGAGCAAAGAGGTTGTAGCGAGTGCGGGCTTGGCTTTCGCCGGCAAATGCAGCGAGCAGATTTTTCTCGGTCTGAGTGCCTTTGATTGATTTACTCATAAATAAATCTATTTGGAATTCGTAATTTTGGTTAGTTAAGCAGAGTCGTGGATAAAATCCCTCTAAGACTACAACAACCCTTCCCCTCAAAAAGTTTTGCCTCCCCCAAAATTTTCTCCAAACCCTCTCCGCCCGCCAGCGCCCTCAGAGCTCTCAGAGTGCGGGTGTCGCCTACTCAGAGTTCTCAGAGTTCTCGGAGTTCTCAGAGTTCTCTGATTGCGAGGCGTTGTGCCGTTCAGAGTTTTCAGAGCTCTCAGAGTCCTCTGATTGCGAGGCGCCGGGCTGCTCTGAGTTGTCAAGGCTTCGAGGCGGCCGTCCTGCGGGTTCTGTTTGAGGGAGCGACGCGACCGCTTCTGCGTTTTAATTCCTTGCGCGAGAAAATTCTGCGTGGTTTTGCGGGTTCTGCCAAGCGCGAAGCGCGTTTCTGCGTTTCTTGCCCGCAACCCTGCCCAAATACTCTCTATTATAATAAGGTGTAACCTCAAGAGTCATCTCCTCGAATCACCCCTCTCAAATCTGACTAATTTTTAATATTTATTTATTCGAGCGATTATCAGTCGATTGTCGCTTTTCCGAA
>CAYNSG010000046.1:5438-13209 GCA_964399885.1 uncultured Bacteroides sp. | reverse complement strand
ATCAATCAAAAATCCCTGAAAATTCATTCAAAGCTAATTTTTAAGAGTTACTTATCTTGAAAACTGCGAATTTAAGAAGGAGTACGCGCTGGTTGCCGTCGCCGAAGTCGACTGTGATTTTCGGTTCGGCGCCCGATGTGTCGATGGCTGTTACCTCGCCTTCGCCGAAGCGCTGATGGCAGATGTGCATCCCGACGGCAACCTCGTCGACCGTGTGGGCACGCACGCCGTCGGCCGAAGCCGGTTTTTTCGGTGCGGCGGAGGCGATGGCAGAGTTGACAGAGCGGAATCGCGAAGGGTCGGGAGTAGCCGGTGTGGAAGTTGTAGTAGTTGTTGTTGTCGATGTCGGGCGGGATGACGCGGGAGTGTAGCGGCTTGAGCCGTAGCTGCTGCGCCCGGTCGACGATGACGTTCTCGGCGCGCCGGCGAACTCCTTCGCCCCGGAGTCGATTTTCAGCAGCGACGGGTCGATGTCGCGTAGGAAACGCGACGGTGCGCACGCCGCCGGCTGGCCGTTGCGCATGCCGGTAGCGGCATAGCTGAGCATGCAGAAATTTCGGGCGCGGGTGATGGCGACATAGAGCAGACGGCGCTCCTCCTCGATTTCGCTCAGCGACCTGCCGGCCATGGAGGAGGGGAAGCGGTCGTCCTCGACGCCTATAATATAGACGTTGTTGAACTCGAGGCCTTTTGCGGCGTGGACGGTCATCAGCGTGACGCGCTCGTCGGAGGTGTCGTCGGAGTCCTGGTCGGTGGCGAGCGAAACGATGCTCAGAAAATCAACGAGGCTGACGTTCTTGTTGCCCGTTTCTTCGCGCATCTCAACAAACTCGTCGGCGGCGCGGATGAGCTCCTGGAGGTTCTCCTGCTTCGAGATGCTTTCGGGCGTGCGGTCGGTTACGAGCATCGAGAGCAGTCCGGTTTCGGAGATGATTTTCCTGACGACCTCCGAGGCGTTCTCGCCCTTATCGTTGAGCGTGGCGAAGCGCTTTATCATCTCACTGAATGCGGTGAGTTTCTTCGTCGTGCCGGCATTGATTGCAACGCCGTAGGCCGCAGGATTGTCGAGGACGGTCATAATGCTGACGCCGGCGTCCATAGCGATGCGGGTCAGTTTGCCGAGGGTTGTCTCGCCGATTCCGCGGGCGGGGAAGTTGATGATTCGACGCAGCGCCTCGTCGTCGGCAGTGTTGACCGACAGACGGAAATAAGCTACGGCGTCCTTCACCTCCTTGCGCTGGTAGAAGGACAGTCCGCCGTAGATACGGTAGGGGATGTTGCGGTTGCGCAGCGACTCCTCGACGCGGCGGCTCTGGGCGTTGGTGCGGTAGAGCACGGCGAAATCGTCGTAGCTGTCGGCGGTGCGCATCTTGCGCTGCTTTATGCGTGTGGCGAGCATATAGCCCTCCTCGAAGTCGCTGTAGCTCTGCACTACTTCGACGCGCTGCCCCGGCTCGTTTTCAGAGTAGACCTGCTTTTTTATGCCCTCGGTGTTCTTGTCGATGAGCGAGTTGGCAGCGTTGATGATGTTTTGGGTCGAACGATAGTTGCGTTCGAGCTTGAACGTGCGCAGCTCGGGGTAGGCCTTGTTGAGGTTCAGGATGTTGCGGATGTTGGCACCGCGGAAAGAGTAGATGCTCTGGGCGTCGTCGCCAACAACGCATAGTTTATGGTGGTTGCGGCAGAGCTGCGTGACGATGACGTGCTGGGCGAAGTTAGTGTCCTGATACTCATCGACAAGCACGTAGCGGAAATAATCCTGATAGAGCCGGAGCGTCTCGGGATTGTCGCGCAGTAGCAAGTTGGTGTAGTAGAGCAGGTCGTCGAAGTCCATGGCTCCGGCGGCGAAACAGCGGTTGCGATATGTTCGGTAAATCTCGTGAAGCTCGGGTCGGCGCGAGTTGCGGTCGGCGTCCATGATGTCGGGCGAAGCGGCATACTGTTCGGGCGAAATCAGGGCGTTTTTTGCCGTAGAGATGGCCGAGAGGACGGTTGCCGGCTTATAAATCTTGTCGTCGAGCCCCATGTCTTTGATAATCAGCTTTACGAGCGACTTCGAGTCGGCCGAGTCGTAGATGGTGAAATTTTGCTTGAAGCCGATTTTCTCGGCGTTGACGCGCAGGATTCGGGCGAATATGGAGTGGAACGTGCCCATCCATAGCTTCGAGGCGACGGCGGGACCGACGAGGCTCTGAATGCGCTCGCGCATCTCGCGGGCGGCCTTGTTGGTGAAAGTCAGCGCGAGAATGCGCCAGGGCTCGTAGCCTTGGTTGATAAGGTGGACTATTTTGTAGGTCAGCACGCGTGTTTTGCCGGAGCCGGCGCCGGCTATGACGAGCGACGGTCCTTCGGTGTAGACCACGGCGTCGCGCTGCTGCGGGTTGAGTTCGTTAAGGAAGTCGGAATTCATAATTGAGTTCAAAGTTACTGAAAATTGAGCGAATTTCAGCTTCCGAGCGCCAAAAATTTGCGGATTTCGCGGTTATCTACTATTTTTGTCAATCAAACGAAATCTTAAATCGGCAATGAGAAGCAAATATAACCGCGTGCTGCTGAAACTTAGCGGCGAATCGCTCGCCGGAGCGAAAGGAACGGGCATCGACACTGTCCGTTTGGGTCAATATGCAGAGCAAATCCGCGACATCGCGCAGAGCGGCGTCGAGGTAGCGATAGTGATAGGTGGCGGAAACATTTTCCGCGGACTTTCGGGCGCAGCCAAAGGATTCGACCGCGTCAAGGGCGACCAGATGGGAATGCTCGCAACGGTCATTAACTCGCTGGCGTTGAGCTCGGCGCTCGAAGCCGCAGGGCAGCCGGCGCAGGTGTTCACGGCCGTCAATATGTTCCCCATCGGCGAGCACTACAGCAAATGGCGCGCCATCGACGCTCTCAAGGCCGGCAAGGTTGCGATTATGGCCGGCGGCACGGGCAATCCGTTCTTTACGACCGACACCGGCTCGGCGCTGCGCGGCATCGAGGTTGAGGCCGACGTGATGCTCAAGGGCACACGCGTCGACGGCATCTACACCGCCGACCCCGAGAAGGACCCGACAGCAACGAAGTTCTCGGAAATCACCTACGACGAGGTGTACACTCGCGGCCTGAAGGTGATGGACCTTACGGCAACGGCTCTCTGCAAGGAGAATCATCTGCCTATCGTAGTGTTCGACATGGATACCCCCGGCAACCTCGCCAAGGTAATTGCCGGCGAGCCTATCGGCACTCTCGTCTACTGAAAAATCAATAAAAATCATACTTATGGAACCTAAAGACTATCTTGAGCCCGCTGAGGAGAAAATGGAGCTCGCAGTAGCTTATCTCGACGAATCGCTCGCGCATATCCGTGCCGGCAAAGCCAACCCGAAAATCATCGACGGCATCCGCGTTGAATACTATGGCAGCGCAGTGCCCATCTCGCAGGTTGCCAACGTGTCGGTGCCCGACGCGCGCACAATCGCCATCACCCCCTGGGAGAAACAGATGTTCAAAGAAATCGAGAAGGCAATCATCAATTCGGAGCTCGGCATCACGCCCGAGAACAACGGCGAGGTTATCCGCCTGTGCATTCCGCCGCTGACCGAGGAGCGTCGCAAACAGCTCGTGAAGCAATCGAAAGCCGAGGCTGAGCAGGCAAAAGTTTCGGTGCGCAACGCTCGCCGCGACGCTATCGAAGGCCTGAAGAAGGCCGTGAAGCAGGGTATGCCCGAGGATGTTGAGAAAGACGCCGAGGCAACCGCTCAGAAACTTCACGACAAATATCTGAAGAAAATCGACGAAATCTTCGCTGCTAAAGAGCGCGAGATCCTGACAGTCTGATTGGCAGTCGACTAACAAAAATAGAGCTGAGGCGTTGGGCGCTTCAGCTTTTTTTTATTTTTTGAGGGCGGAGATTTCATGATGCATCAAGATAAATCATGTTGCATCATGATGAATCATGAAGGCTATTTCTCGGGCGGGGTGGGGCCGGTTTTGGTGCGGAGGGTGAAGAGTGTGGAGGGAGTGAGGCGGGGAAGGGCGCAGACACCGATGGGGGTATCGGAGATTTCGGGGAGGCGGTTGAGAGCGTTGGTCATGGCGGCGGTAGCAATCTCGGGGCGGTTGTTGTCCTGGCTGAGATGGCAGAGCATCACCTGGCAAAGCTCGGGCGAGGCTATTGATGCGATATATCCGGCGGCGACGAGGTTGTCGAGGTGTCCGGTGTCGGAGGCGATGCGAGCTTTCAAGTGGGCGGGGTAGGGGCCGTTGCGTAGCATCGTGGCGTCGTAGTTGCTCTCGATGACGATGTGGGTTGCGCGGCGCATGTAGTAGTCGACGCGGTCGGTGATGCAGCCAAGGTCGGTGGCCACTGCTAGGCGCGGTCCGGAGCCATCGGCGCGGGTGATGAAGAATCCGGCGTTGTCGGTGCCGTCGTGGGAGACGCTGAACGCAGTGATTTGGAATCCGGCGAGTGTGAAGGGAATCTCGGGGTGGATGGCGTGGTGGTAGTCTTTCAGTCGGCGCGAGATGCCGTGGCGGCGCATGATGCCGTTGAAGGCTCGGGGCGTGCAGTAGACGCCGATGTGGGGGTTGCGGCGCACGTAGGAGTAGACGTAGTGAACGTGGTCGCTATGGTCGTGGGTCAGGATTATCCCCTTGATATCTTTCATCGAAAACCCGATCTGCGCCAGGGTGTCGGTCACCTTTGTGAGGTCGACTCCGGCGTCGATGAGAAAGCCGCCGGTGTTGTCGGCAACGAGGGCGGTATTACCGCTGCTGCCGCTGCCGAAGCTGATGAAATATATGCAGTCGCGCTGGCGCAGCCCGTCGATGGGTTGCGCCAGCGGATTGTCGGGCTCCGTCGGTTCGCTCTCGGCCTCCCGCTTCAGCTCATTGACGATAAACTCCTCGACCGAAGGCATGGCGGGCGGCTCCTCGAGCGCGTTGTCGGGGAGATCGAGGTCGTCGAAAAGTCCGGGGTGGAGCCTTGGGTTGAAGTGGAATTTTATCTTTTTCGCCATGCGGTTAGTTGAACATGCGGTTAGTTGAAGAGGAGGAAAATTGTGGGGAGTTTGGGAATCTCGGTCGACTTTGCCCACCACGACAGCGGGCGCGTCAGTATCCGCTGTTCTGGTCCGGTTATGTCGGTGGCTACACAGAGCATCATCGATGCCGGGAGCGTGCGGCAGAGTGCTGCGAGGAGGCGCGAGTTGCGATAGGGTGTTTCGATGAAAATCTGCGTCTGGCGTTCGCGCTCGATTCGTCGCTGCATTTCGCGCAGGGCGGCGGTGCGCTGCGAGTCGTCGACGGGCAGATAGCCGGCGAATGCAAATCGCTGGCCATTGAATCCCGAGGCCATGAGAGCCATGAGGATGCTCGACGGCCCTACGAGCGGCTCAACGTTGCAGCCCCGGCGCTGGGCAACGGCAACGGCATCGGCTCCGGGGTCGGCCACGGCGGGGCATCCCGCCTCGGAGAGAACCGCCATGTCGAAACCCTCGTCCATCGGGCGGAGCATCGCCTCGACATCGCCGGCGGGGGTGTGCTCGTTGAGCTCTACGAACGAGAGCGAGTCGATGTCAATCGTGCGGTCGCAGCGCTTGAGGAATCGGCGGGCTGAGCGGATGTTCTCAACGATGAAATGCTTGACCGTGCGGGCCACGTCGACGTTTCTCGCCGGTATGACTGTGAGCGGGTCGACATCGGAGAGGGTCGTGGGTAGCAGATATAGCGTCGGTTTGCGGTTGCTCATTGTTCTTCGGGATATTTGCGGTAGTACTCCTCGAGAATCGTCTGGATATTAAAATAGTAGCCCGACTTTTTTCCTTCGGGGTCGACGGCATTAATATATTCGTAGTAGGGCTCGTAGAACACATGGTTTACGGCCATCTGCCCCATGGCGTTAAGCAACACATACTCATGCTCGGGCTGGATGACATACCAGGCGTTCTCCTCGTCGAGCCCGGTGCCGGACGAAACTATGGCCATCAGTATATAGTCGAGTTTATACTGCCAGATTTTCGCGAGGTTGTTTTTGCCTTTTGTGTGGAGCGCGGAGATGAGGTTGACCATTCGGCGAAGGTCGAAGGGGTTGTCGTCGAGCGCCATTTCGGAGTATTTGATAACGGAGTCGCACTCCTGGCGCGACCATTCGCGTTTGGCGGTGAACTCGCTGAGGTTGTCCTCGTAGGCTTTGTGGCGATAGGGGTTGTAGTCCTCCTGAAACATATAGCCGAAATAGAGGTGGCGAAACTTGTCGAGCTTCATCAGAGTGTCGTTGTGGTGATACTCCTCCATCAGCCGCGGATAATAGTAGGGCGAATGGCGGTCGAGTGTGGCTTCGCGAATGGCGTCCATGTCGGGGGCTTCGCGTTTGAATTCGGGTTGCTTCGACTGCGCGAAAAGAGTCGCGGCAGCAACGAGCATCAGAAGGGCGGAGAGATATTTCATGGGTTTCATTCTGTGGCGTTTTTTTTCTGCAACTCGGGGTAGGAGATGCGCGAGTGGTACATCGTGCGGAGTCGGCTGACGAAGGTTTCCTTGATGTCGGCGACGTCGCGGAACGAAATCGTCGAGTCGTTGTGGAGTCCGTCGGCAATCTGGCTGTCGATGATGCGGTTGACGAGTGCGGTGATAGCCTCGGGCGAGTGGTCGTTAAGGCTGCGCGAAGCGGCTTCGACGGCGTCGGCCATCATTAATATGGATGTTTCTTTCGTTGTTGGGTTCGGTCCGGGGTAGGTGAATGCCTCCTCGTCGGGCGTTTGGTCGGGATGCCGGTTGCACCAGGTGTTGTAGAAATAGCGAGCTTTGCCCTTGCCATGGTGTTCGCGGATAAACTGCGTGATGGCAGCGGGAAGTTTCGCCTTGTCGGCACGGCGCACGCCGTCGGTTACGTGGCTGATTACGATGCGAGCACTCTGAACGGGATCGAGGGCGTCGTGGGGGTTGACGCCATGCTGGTTCTCGGTGAAGAACGCCGGGTTGTCGATTTTGCCGATGTCGTGGTAGAGTGCTCCGGCTCTGACGAGCTGCACGTTGGCGCCAATGCGGTGGGCTGCGGCCGAGGCAAGATTGCTGACGGCCATAGAGTGCTGGAACGTGCCGGGACACTCCTCGGAAAGCTCGCGGAGCACCGGGTTATTGATGTCGGAGAGCTCAACAAGAGTTACTTTCGACGTGAATCCAAACACCTTTTCAATCACGAAGATGGCGACGTAGGCAAACGAGATGAATACGGCGTTGATGCCGAAATAGCCGAACATTCGCGGCTGGATTGTAGAGAACGAGGCGTTGTGCATCAGCTCGATAGCAGTGTAGCCGATGATGTAGGTGAGGAACACGAGCAGCGCCGTGCGTATAAGCTGCGAGCGTCGCGAGAGCTCCTGGATGCTGTTGATGGCTACGGCTCCGGCAAGGAACTGCACGAAGATGAACTCCAACGGGAATGTAGAGACGAGCGTTGAGAGCAGCACGGTGACAATCAGCGAGAAGAAGGCTGTGCGCGAGTCGAGGAAAACGACTAACACAATCGGAATGATTGTGAACGGAGCGACGAACAGCCCCGAGGTGAACACGTTGGAAATTGCGAAGGACGTCAGCGTGAAGAGCGTGATGACGAGCATCAGCATCAGCAGAACGGTGCGCGACTCATAGTATTTGCGGCGGAAAAAGTAGAGGAAGCCGTAGAGCGAGAAGAAAAGCAGAACGACGTAAAGCAGCTGTCCGCCAAGCAGATAGTAGTCCTTTGAGCCGGAGTTGAGGCCGCGTTTGGCGGCGAGTTGCTCGTAGGTTGTCA
>CAYNSG010000046.1:1830-5338 GCA_964399885.1 uncultured Bacteroides sp. | reverse complement strand
TATTTCGTTGTAGATGTCGGGGTCGACGATTCCGTTGTCAAACAGGCGTTTGAATTCGTTGGTAAGGTGGGCGCGGTCGGCATAGGTGATTCCCCCGACGTCGCGCAGGCGTGAGTTGAAGTCGACAACGGCGTTACGGCCAATCTCGGCGTTGCGGCGGAAAATGGGTTCGAAGTTGGCTTCGAGGCTGTCGCGCACTTCGCGGGCTCGCACCGAGTCGAGATGTACGGGGATGTCGAATGGCGCTGTCAGCAGCGAGTAGGCCCATGGGCGATTCTCCTCGTAGGTGAATCGGCGGCCGTCGTTGCGCGGCAGAAAGTAGACGATAGCAACGGAGGCGATGACGAAAACGAGCCATCGCAGCAGTGAGTTATTGCGTTTGTTGTTGTCGGCCATTGGTGTCAGTTTTCGTTGTCGATAGCGTCAGAAACGCGCAGCGCGCTCTGAACGCCGTTGATTTTCTTGACTCGCTCGCAGAGGTGGTTGACGACTTCGGCATCGCTCACCAGCACGGTAAGGCTGCACGTGAACACCTCCTTGTCGGCGTCGATATGCAGCGAGCGGATGTCGATGTTGAGATGCGTCGAGATCATCTGCGTGAGCTCCTGGAGGATGCCGTGGCGGTCAACGCCGTCGATGCGGATTTCGGCGAGGAATTTCTCGCGGATGTCGTCCCACGACGTGCTGACGATGCGCGTTCCGTGGCCGGCTTTGAGCACTTGCGCGCGGGGGCACGTCAGCGAATGCACCTCAACCTGCCCCAGGTCGTTGACGAAGCCCATCACGTCGTCGCCCGGAATGGGGCGGCAGCAGTCGGCAAACACGAAGTTGCGTCCCGATTCGTCGAATTTCAGGTGGTAGGTCTCCTTGAGGTTGATATGCTCGGGGATGATCAGCGGCAGCTCGGCTTGGTTGTTGTTGGCGTTGTTGTTGCGCCCGATGCGGAAAATCTTCTGCAGCAGCGACTTCTCGGTTTTGGGCGACTCTTTTAGCACGTAGCCTTCGAGCGACAGCTCGCCCGTGCCGAGTTTGTAGTAGAACGTTTCGCGCGAGGCGACCTTGTAGTAGGCCATCATCTTGGTCAGAATCTCGTTTGTCGGCTCCACTTCGGCGTCGGCGAGAAATTTGTCGAGAATGGCATGGCCTTTGTCGACCATAGGCTGATGCTCGCGGCGCAGGGCGGCACGCAGACGCGTGCGGGCTTTGGCGGTGGCGAGGAATGCCATCCACTCCTCCTTCGGGGTCTGCGACTGCGAGGTGAGCACTTCAACCTGGTCGCCCGAGTTGAGCTTGTGGGAGAGCGGGACGAGTTTATGGTTCACCTTGCCGGCGATACATTTAGTGCCTATCTGCGAGTGGAGCTCGAAGGCAACGTCGAGCACCGTCGAGTCGGTTGGGAGCGTTATCAGCTCGCCCTTGGGGGTGAATACCACTATTTCCGAGGCGAAAAGGTTGAGCTTCAGCGTGTCGAGAAAGTCGATGGCGTTGGGGTTGGGGTCGTCGAGGATATCCTTGATGGTGCGAAGCCAGACGTTGAGTTCCGACTCCTCGTCGCCCTCGCCGATTTTGTATTTCCAGTGGGCGGCAAACCCTTTCTCGGCGATTTCGTCCATACGCCGCGAGCGAATCTGCACCTCCACCCAGTTGCCGTCGGGACCCATAACGGTCAGATGCAGCGCCTGATAGCCGTTGGCTTTGGGGTTGCTAATCCAGTCGCGTGTGCGGTCGGGGTGCAGCCGGTAGAGATCGGTGATTGCCGAGTAGATGTTCCAGCAGATAGCTTTCTCCTGCGCGGGGTCGTCGCAATCGAATATGATGCGCATCGCGTAAAGGTCGTAGACCTCCTCGAACGGCACGCGTTTTGTCTCCATCTTGCGCCAGATTGAGTAGACTGATTTCAGTCGGGCTTTGGCATCGTATTTCAGTCCCATCTTGTCGAGACTTTCCTTGATGGGGGCGGAGAAGTCGTTGTAGACTGCCGAGCGGCGGGTCTCCGATTCGCGAATCTGCTCGGCGATGCGGGCGTAGGCCTGCGGGTGCTCATATTTGAAGCTGAGGTCCTCAAGCTCGGTTTTGATGGCGAACAGACCGAGGCGATGTGCGAGGGGAGCGTAGATGTAGAGGGTTTCGCCGGCGATTTTATATTGCTTTGCGGGGGCCATGGAGCCGAGCGTGCGCATGTTGTGGAGGCGGTCGGCCATCTTGATGAGCACAACGCGGATATCCTCACTCATGGTCAACAGCAGCTTGCGGAAGTTTTCGGCCTGAGCCGATGCCTGGTCGCCGAAGATGCCGCCTGAAATCTTTGTCAGGCCGGCTACGATGCGTGCAATCTTTTTGCCGAACAGACGCTCGATATCCTCGACGGTATACTCCGTGTCCTCAACGACATCGTGGAGAAACGCCGCGCATATCGACGTGCTTCCAAGCCCGATTTCCTGGCTAGCGATTTTCGCCACGGCGATAGGGTGGAGGATGTATGGTTCTCCTGAACGGCGACGGATTCCGGCGTGGGCTTTTTTTGCAAATCGGAATGCCCGTTCAATGATGTCGACTTTCTTGCGGTGGTTACTATTGAGATAGCCCTGCAACACGTCATTGAACTCGCTTTCAATCAGTCGGTCTTCCTCTTCGGGTGTCATCTGGTACTGTTCGGTCATAGCAATTGCTTTCATTGCAAAGTTGTTCAATTTACAAATTTAATCAATCCGGGCGAGATATAACAAACCTTCCGCCCAATTTTAGAATTTTTAGCGGAAAAGCGGGCGGTGCAAAAAGGATAGGCGCTCAGAGGACTCTGAGATCTCAGAGAACTCTGAGAGCTCAGATTTCCCCGACAGACCAAAGGCTTCGGTTAAATTTTGGCGGGGGCGAAGGTCATGCGGAGGGTTATGCCCCAGGTGATGGGCTTGCCGCGCTGAAGAAATGTGTTGTTCATCGAGGTGAAGTTGAACACGGTGTAGCGCGTCGAGGTGAGGTTTTCTCCCCAGAGTCGCAGCGAGAGCCATGCTCGGCGCACTTCTACGGAGCCTCCGGCGAGGGCGTAGAATTTCCGGTGGGCGGTGTTGGCCTCGTTCCAGTAGATGTCGCCGATGCCGCGTACGTGGGCGTCGAAGGTGATTGATTCGAGCCAGCGGTTGACGTTCCATATGTAGGTAGCGCCGCCGAAGAGGGTGTTGGACGGTGCGTAGGGCACTTGGTTGCCGCGGTAGTTGTCGCCGCCGTCGACAAATTGGCGGAATTTGGCGCGGGTGTAGCCGTAGGAAGCGTTGAAGGTAAGGTTGGCGACGGGCGAGTAGCGCAACTGCAGCTCGGCGCCGAGACTGCGTGTGCGTCCGGCGTTTGATGTGATGCGTCCGGTGGTGGTTCCGTCGGGGAAGGTGGTTATCTGCTGGTCGCGGCATTCAATCCAGAAGAGGGCGAGGTCGGTGGCGACGCGTCCGTCGGCGCAGGTGAAGTGTCCGCCGAGTTCGTAGTTCCAGCTGTATTCGGGTTTGTAGGTAACAAC
>CAYNSG010000046.1:0-1730 GCA_964399885.1 uncultured Bacteroides sp. | reverse complement strand
GGTACGTGGCTCATTGCGATGGGATGGTCGGGGTTGGCGATGTTGTACATCGTGAAGCCTGTAGAAGAGTGGCTGTCGTAGCTCATGGCAGTGCGTTCGTAGTCGAGTCGCAGTCCGGCGCTGAGCGTGACGCGCCCGAGCTTGAAGTCGCTTTGGTGGTAGGCAGCGAGCCCCCAGACGGGCATCTTGAAGGCGCTGGCAAGCTCGAATTCGGGCGTGTCCCATTCGATTCCAAACGGCATTCCACCGGAGATCATGCGGTCGATAATCAGTCGCTCTATGCCGTGCTGCTTGAACATCACGGGCGCATCCATCTTCGTGTGTTTATAGAAGCCGAAGAGTCCGCCGAGCCATGAGTAGCGTCCCTCGGCGGCAGTGCCGCGGGCAATGAAGTCCTGGGTGAAGCTCCACTGGTGTTTTTTCTGTGTCAGGGTGAAATATTCGAGCGGCAGGAAATCCTGGTCGAGCGTCATGTTGTCGTCGAGATACTGCACGCCGGTGATGCTCGAGAGCGATACGTTGTCGGTTTTCCATTTAACGGTCAGTCCGTCGGAGAGAACGTTGCGGCGATAGAAGCAGGTGTCGTTGTAGTTGATTTCGCCGTCGGCTTCATATTCGTAGGGGTAGCCGGCAGTGCGCGAGAGCGTGAAGGCGGCGGTGTTCTCAACGCGCAGCGCCGACGATGGGCGCCATTCGGTTTTCCAGCGGAGGCTGCCGCCCTTCTCCTTGTCGGCCTTGTAGCCGCGCCATTTGTTGGTGAAAAAGCCGTCGCTGAAATAGAAGTTGCCGGCGATGCTCATGCCGAGCTTCGGGTTGAGCATGGCGTATTGCGAAACCGATAGGCGCATGATCGGGCCTTTGCCGGTTTCGGCCATGACGCGCGAGCCCACGTAGTCGAACGGCGAGAGTGTGTAGATGTTGATTACGCCGGCCATAGTGTTGCGCCCGTAGAGTGTGCTCTGCGGACCGCGCACAACCTCGATTCGCGAGATGTCGGGCAGGTCGAAATCGTAGCCGTCCTTGTCGAGAAACGAAACATTGTCGACGTTGAGCCCAACGACCGGCTGGTCCATGCGCGAGCCGATGCCGCGCACGTAGATGCTCGAGGTCATTCGCGAGCCGTAGTCGGGGATGTAGAAGTTGGGGGCAATCTCGCTCATCCCTTTCATGGCGGTAATGCCAAGTTGCTCAATGCGTTTCTCGCCTATGATTGTCGAGGCCTGAGGCTGGAATCGCAGCTCGGCGTGCTGTTTGATGGCCGTCACAGCCACCTCATCGAGATGGCGGATGCTGTCGGCATAGAAATCGCCGTCGGTTTCCGTATCGACGGGGTCGGAGGAGATTGCAGGGGCTGCTTGCAAGGCGCCGTTCGCAAGGAAAAGCATTGCGATAGTGGCGAATATTCTGACTGTCAGTAACATATGCGGGTTTGTCGGTTTGTGTCTTATCGGCGCGGCTCACCCGCCACCGAATTGTGCCACAAAGGTAACACAATTTTCCCAACCCTCCCCATTTTTTGCCCCGTCATGACTACTTTGTCCTATCCGGTTATCGGCTAAGAAGTGATACGTTTAATTGAAGAAGGAACTGGTGGAACTGTCGGAGTGAATAATTCCCTTCATGTTTGGGAATATGTGAAGCTATTGTTTTATGGGCGTAACCATTTGTATAATCGGGAATTTGTGTGTAAATTTGCGACCTGAAAATTCAGATATATTGATAAAATATCT
>CAYNSG010000045.1:0-13498 GCA_964399885.1 uncultured Bacteroides sp. | reverse complement strand
GTGTAAAAGAAATCGCATTTTCTTTACACGTTGCAGGCAATGTGTAATATTATTTTGAAATCTTTTACAAATTGATATATTTCAACCCAACAACCCCAATACAACCCCAACAAGCCATGAAAATCAGTATTGTTGCATTGATGGCTGCTTGCGCACTGGGCGCCACGGCTCAAAATGAGATTCAGCTCGCGAACACCATCAAGGTGGAGCCTGGCGACTCTCACGAGTTGATCGTGGAGAAAGCCGTCCACGTAGTGCCCTCGGAGCGCCAGATGAATGCCATGAAAAACGAGTTTATCGCATTTGTCCATTTCGGACCCAACACGTTCACCCGCAGCGAGTGGGGCAACGGCATGGAGGACCCGAAAACGTTCGCGCCATCGGGCCTCGACACCGACCAATGGGTGCGCTCGATGAAGGAAGCCGGCATGAAAATGGTGATACTCACGGTTAAACATCACGACGGCTTCGTGCTGTGGCAGAGCCGCTACACCGACCACGGCATAATGTCGTCGGACTTCATGGACGGCAAGGCCGACGTGCTTCGCGACCTGTCGAAGTCGTGTCAGAAATACGGCCTGAAACTCGGCATCTATCTCTCACCCGCTGACCTTTACCAGATTGAAAGCCCCACGGGTCTCTATGGCAATCTGAGCGAGAAGACGTTGCGCACAATTCCCCGCGCGGTCGAAGGTCGCCCGTTTGAGCGCACCGACACATTCCAATTCGTTGTCGACGATTATAACGAGTATTTCCTCAACCAGCTATTTGAGCTGCTCACAGAGTATGGTCCGATAAGCGAGGTGTGGTTTGACGGCGCACATCCGAAGCGCAAAGGCGGTCAGATCTACAATTATCCGGCGTGGAAGCGCTTGATACGCACGCTTGCTCCGGAGGCTGTGATATTCGGTCGCGAGGATATCCGCTGGTGTGGCAATGAAGCCGGCCGCACGCGCGACGCCGAGTGGAACGTAGTCACCTACCCCGGCGACCCGGACACAATGACGGTTTTCCACGACATGACGAATCTTGACCTGGGCAGCCGCGATATGCTTTTAGAGGGCCGTTACCTACACTATCAGCCCGCCGAGACGGACGTCTCGATTCGCAACGGCTGGTTCTATCGCGACGATGACAAGCAGCGCACGCGCTCGGCCGACGACGTGTTCGACATGTTTGAGCGTGCGACGGGCGGCAACTCCATACTGCTGCTCAACATCCCGCCCAACCGCGAAGGACGTTTTGCCCAACGCGACTCGCTGACGCTTGCCGAAGTTGGACGCCGCATTGCCGACACCTACTCCGTGAACCTCCTTCCCGCCGGAGCTGTTGCCGCCGAGCTTACCGACAATGACAATGCCACGGCTGTCGACATCGACGACACGTTTGTAGTTAGCTTCCCGCAGCCGCTGACCTTCAACCGAATCGTACTGCAAGAGCCCGTGGCTACCGGCGGCGAGAGAATAGAAGAGCACGCAGTAGACGCATGGGTAGACGGCGGCTGGAAACAGATTGCCAACGCCGCGAACGTAGGCTACAAACGCATCCTTCGATTCCCCGACGTGACGACCGACAGCATACGCCTCCGCATCACGTCCAAACGTGCCCAAGCGAAGCTCGCCACCCTCGGACTATACAAATATAAAGCCCACGCGCCGGAGCTTGAAGCCTCGCGCGCAGTAAACGGCGAAGTGACGATATCGCCCAAGCGCGGGGGTTTCGGCGACAATGCCGCCGCCAACCTCTCGGAAGGCGTTGTGATCCACTACACTACCGACGGTTCGACGCCCACTGCCATGTCGGAAATCTACACTGCGCCGTTCACGGTTGACAACGCAACGGTAAAGGCTATCGCCATGCTCAACGGCAGCGAAAGCCCGGTTATGGAGCATCAGTTCGGCTACATCGTTGATGGCTGGGAAGCCTCGGCAGTCAACACAGTAGAAAAGAGCGACGCAGCAGCCGCCATCGACGAGAATTCCACGACGTTCTGGGCAGCCACGATGCCCGGCGCGTCGCTGATAGTCGACACAAAGAGCATCCGCCCCATCGCCGGATTCATCTACACGCCGCAGACCGCACAGAACGGCCGCGGAATGATTGAGCAAGGCAAGGTTTACGTGAGCAACGACGGCAACAAATGGACCGAAGTCTCGACGTTCGAGCTCGGCAACCTCATCAACGACCCGACGCCGCGCCAGGTCTACTTCGCCAAGCCTGCGAAAGGACGTTACGTAAAGATAGAGCCGACAAGAATCGCCGGCGACAGCAACGAAGCCGCCATCGCCGAAATCAGCCTATTCTAATTCGGTAAAGTTATATATCTTCGTCCCCGGCATCATTCGATAAGCTTGATGTCGGGGTTGATTATGTAGAGATGCTGTGTGGCGCGGGTTACCGACGTGTAGAGCCAGCGGAAGAAATCGATACCGCGAGCTTCGGGCGGGATGAAGCCCATGTCGACAAAAACTTCGGCCCACTGTCCGCCCTGCGACTTATGGCACGTGACGGCATAGGCATATTTTACTTGCAGCGCGTTGAAATACTTGTTGCGCTTCAGCTCCTTGCGTCGGGCGCTTTCGGCCATTCCCTCGGGGAAGAGCTCGCGGTCGTTCATGACGCCCTCGTAGAGCCTCGCGACCAGCTCGGGCGCCAAAGCCGGAGTGTCGCTGACGAGCGCATCGAGCACGAGCTTGCACTCGACATCGACATCGCGGTCGGGAAGCGTCAGCGTAGCGTCGGCGAAGCGCAAACCGTAGCGCAACTCAACCGAGTGGATTTCCTTGACGACCGCCACGTCGCCATTGGCGATAAAGTCGACGCCCTCGACTTTCGCCCCCCAGAGATAGTTGTTTTTCGCAACCAACAGGCGTTCGCCGCGCGTGAGCTCCTCGTTGCGGTCGAGAATCGTTGAGCGGATGGCGAGATTAAATTGAGTTGCCCGGCGGTTGGAGCGCGTAATGATAATTGTTTCATCGGCTCCCGAGCGGCTGTAGGCAGCCTCCAGAGAGTCCTGCAAGTCATCGCCGCTGACCGCCTCGACATCGGAGAACCCTCGCAGGCGGAACTGCGGCTCGGGGAGCTCGGGCAACAGCATCGCCTTGCGCAGCCACGTAGCATTGTAGAGAATGCCGGAATGACCCACCTGGCGGACGACCTTTGTCATCACCGCACGGACCACGCGCAACCCATAGCTGCGCAAAGTTTCGGGGCTCATCGCCGGGCTCTCGTCGCAGCCCACCGGGGGCAGCTGAGCCTTGTCGCCGAGCAGAATCATGCGGCAACCTTCGCCGGAGTAGACATACTGTATAAGATCTTCGAGGAGATTGCGCCCGCCGTCGCTATCAGCGCCAATCATCGAAGCCTCATCGACGATAAACACCGCGCCGCGCGAAGGATTCGGGGCGACATCACCCGAGGCGTAGCCGAAAGCGCCATCGGCCCCGCGATAGATGCGCCGATGGATTGTTGTTGCCGGAAAGCCCGCAAAACTGCTGAACACCTTTGCGGCACGCCCGGTAGGAGCGAGGAGCACAACGGGCACATGAACCTCGCGCAACGCCTTGACGAGAGCTCCGGTGACGGAGGTTTTACCTGTACCGGCATATCCGTTCAACAGAAAGACCATATCGTCGGGCACCAGCGGCGAACAAAACCGCGCCAGTGCGGCGATAAGCTCTATCTGCTGCTCGTTTGGGCTATAGGGCAGATTGAGGTAGATTCTCTCGGCAAATTCGGTGATATCATCCATCGGCACGCAAAGGTAGGCATTTTCTCAGAAACGAACGCCGGCCACGAGCGACACAGATTCGAGCGAGTTAAAAAACGTGTAGTTGCCGGCGAAATAAAGATGCCCCTCGAAATGAAGCTGAAGGGCGGCGAAAAGCGCGCGGTGATTGTAGACCGCCGAGACCATAGCGCGCACATTGGTGGAGAACATATTGCGCTTACCGTCGGTAGCCATCTCGAACGACCGCTTATAGCCGACCGACGGCATTATCGTGCCGTTGATGAGCCATCGGCGCGGGCTGAGCACCCAGTTGTAGGCATATCCGCCGAGGAGGTCGTAGTCGGTGTAATGGAAAAGGTAGCGAGGCTCGAGCGAAGGCAGATGTTCGGTCATCGACGGCGGCAGGCTGCTGAAATCCATCGCGATGCGCTGATGCGAAAAACTGATGCCGGCAATCCACGTCCCGGCGCTTTTAAGCTGGTATTTCGAGAAACTGTAGGCCGCAGCCTGCGAATATTTGCGATGGTTGAAAAAGTAATATGCCGCGCCCGAGAGGGTTCGCTGGGCGATGTTGTCGAACTCGAGATCCATTCGCCGCCGCGAGTAATCGCCGAAATGGGTAATCTTCGCGCCGCCGGAGGTTTTGTTGTAGCGGAGCATTGCCGAGAAAAGCGCGCAGCAGAACTCGAAGTTGAACGATTTACGATGCCCCTCGTTGTGGTTGGCTATTGCATTCATATTTTCCATGTAGCCGACGCTTACCGCCATAAAACAGAGGTATGCACCGAGGTCGGCGTAGGGGTCAGACATTATACGCAGATAGTTTTTCGACGAGAAATACATAGCGTAGCTCTGCATCCAGTTGTAGCTGCGTAGCATAGCCTTCCAGTTTTTGCCGGTACCGACAACGTAGGTTGTGTCGTAGCGGTTAAAGGTTTCGTCGCCCCAGTTGTAGACGTCGACGCATAATTTGGCGAACTTCGGGTAGTGGATGCGCGGGTCGTTGATCCGGAAGTTATTTTTAGTCAGTTGCTTGTACCATGGCAATTGGGCAAAAGCAGCAGAATCAAGCGGTTCTCGCTTCTCAGCGCCGCGGGCGCCAAGCGAAGCGAGAACCGTTAACAGTATCAATAACAACCGGAGTTTCATCTATTGTCTTTAATACATTGGGGTGAACGGGGCTGAGGGTACGAGCAATGAGTTTGCCTCACCGACGGCGCCGGTATTCTTGGAGGTGTCGAGTTTCATGACAGATGCGCCTTTGCGGAGGTCGCATTTCATGAGGTCGATATAGTAAACGCCTAAATTCGTAACGATATCGAAGTAGTAGAGGCGCGATGGGATGTTGCAATACGAGCGCCACTGGGTTGACGATACGTTGGGCTCTGACTCAACGGTGTAGAGATAAGGCACCGAGGCGTTCATCATGACGCTGCGGAGAATCGAGACGCCAATCTGCGGGTCGGCAGTTTTTTCGACGTGATTGTCGAAATACGATGCACGGACGAAGCGGTCGGGGCTCTTCACCGTTCCGGGGAGCATATTTGCGCCGCCAACTTTCTTCCAGTAGTCGTTGATGGCGGTCATTTGCGGGTAGGGCGGGTCGTTTGTCAGGATGTCGAGGCTGTCGCCTTCATAGACGCGGACAACGCCATGGTCAAACTCAAGGACGGCTGAATTGCCCTCGGCATCGGTTATGCCCCAGTGGAGAGCCGAAACCGTGCCGCCATCGAACGTAGCGCCGGAGATGCTGAAATCCTGTTTGCGCAGGACGTCAACGACCTCCTGAGTCGTGGCGTTCATATCGAGGAGCCAGCCGACGAAAACGGCGAGCGACATGTCGGGGCGTCCCATGGTTGAGGCGTTGGCATAGATGGTGCCTTTGCAGAACAGTCCGTTGATTACGAGCCCCTTCTCGTTCATTCCTTCGGTAATGCCGCCGTCGTAGCTGACGGCATAAATGGCTCCGTATTTCGAGATCCAGCGCACGGCATTTTCGGTTGTGTTGCCCTGCTTCTCAATACCTCGGGGATAGACGTAGATATTCGTTGGAATAGGGGTTTTCCAGTCGAGCGAACGTCCGACTAAGAGCAAACCGCCGTCGCCGTGGTAAACAACGCGTGTGCAGGCATCGGTGTCGGGCGCGCTTGTCATCGCTGCCGCAGCCACGGCCAAAGCTAAAAAGGTCAATTTCTTCATAACGGTAGTGTGAAAATTTACCTTTTCAACGCATTGCGGTTGGTTTTTGTTCCGAACTTCAGAAGATATATCCTACTTTGGCGGCTACGGAATAGTTGTGGATGTTTGGATTCTGAAGCCCCGACGTGTAGGAGATGTTTTTCAATCCGAGGTTAAATCGGGCACCGACGGTGATATGTCGGCCAAACTGCAGGCCGGTTGCGATGTGGATACCATAGTCGCCGCGATTATACGAATTGAGGAACGTAGCCCCGCTATGGAAGAATTTGGGCTTCGATTCGACAATCTGTGGCACGAGCTGGTCGAGCTGGTTCAGATTGGCGCTGTAAATCGTCTGCTTCTGTTTGCCGCAGATGCCATAACCGTAGTAGATACCGCCGTCGACATTCCAGCGCACGTTGGCCGACAAGCTGAAGCGGAACCGGACGTAGATTGGTATATTAATATAGGTGTAGTTGTTGCGAAGATAGATGTTGCTGACAGAGTTATTGTCCGCCGACTCGACCATCATGTTGAGTTTGGTGCGGTTGAAAGTCAGATTCAGCTCCGTTCCGAGTCCGACTAAAGCATTGAATCCGAATACGGCTCCTGCGCCGACGCCAAACCGGCTGCCCATCGAATTGTTCAACTCGCGGATAGCATCGAACTTGCCGCCGTAGTTTTGTGTCATTCCCGAGCCTCCGGCAATAGCGTGAACGTCGATCTCCACGAATCGGGGAGCCGGACCGGTGCTGACCAATCCCTCGGCCGACAGAGAAAAACCGTTTGCAATGGCAATGGCGGTTATGACGGTTATAAGTTTCTTTATCATAGAACTCATTTAAACTTTTTATTTATTCACATTTTTGAGGCTTTTTCGAGGCGATTTTGTCAATTGAAGAGGGAGCGTAGCGAGCTACGTGACCGATGAAATTGGCAAAAGCGACCGAAAAAGACCAAAAAGGTGAATAAAAGAATGGTTTCAACTGAACTCATTTAACATTCGGTAAAAAGTTTGAATGAGTTCATAGTCGAGTAACATTTTCTCGGTGCAAAAATAATATTTTTTCGAGAAAGGCGACAGATTTTTTTTGAAACATGAGCCGTAAGAGCTAACTTTGTGACATATTTTTCAACCTTAAAGAAAATATCAAGCATGAACTTTTCGCGCAAAAATCTGTGGCTCAACGCCCGCGACTATGCAAGTATCATTTTGGGTCTGGCGTTGTATGCCTTCGGCTTCACGGCGTTTGTCCTCCCGGAGAAAGTCGTCATTGGCGGAATGGCCGGCTTGGGTTCAGTAGTATTCTTTGCGACACAACGTCTTCACGACTCGGGCGCCTTTCCGTTTGCGATTCCGGTAGGCGTGACGATGTATGTTGTCAACTTCATTCTTCTCATCATAGCGTTTCGCGTCGTTGCACACACGTTTGTTGTCAGGACGCTGTTCGGCATGACGATTCTCTCGTTCTTGATTTATATCTTCCAGCCTATATTCTCGGGCATGAACATTCTGCCCGACGACCGCCTGCTTAATCTGCTGCTCGGCTCGGCGCTGATGGGCATCGGTATCGGCATAGTGTTTATCCACAACGGCTCATCGGGCGGCACGGATATCGTAGCCGCGATGGTCAGCAAGAAGAGTAACTTCACGGTAGGACGAACGATGATGGTCTGCGACTTCTTCATCGTAGGTTCGGCATATTTCGTATTGGGTTATCCGTTGGCTCAGATTGTCTACGGTATGCTCGTGACGGTGCTTACCGGCTACATGTGCGACATGATCATCAATTCCAACCGCCAGGCTGTTCAGTTCAACATCATCTCGCCCCACTGGCAAGAGATTGCCCACGCTATCAACATCGAGGCCAACCGTGGTTGCACGGTATTCGACGGCACCGGCAGCTACTCCGGTCGCCCCGTGAAGATGCTCTTGGTAATGTGCCGCAAGTTTGAATCGGTTACGATTCAGCGCATCGTAAAGAGCATCGACGAGAATGCGTTCATTACGCAGAGCGATGTTAACGGCGTCTACGGTCGCGGATTCGACACGATGAAGGTGCGCAAGGTGCGCTCGAAAGCGCTCGTGAAAGTTGAGAATCACGACGCTGCTCCGGCAGTGCAGCACTCCGAGCCTGCAGCTCAGCCGTCCGAAGCATAATTAGAGTCTGTCTCTTATATTATTTCAGAGGGGTTTGCCGATATAGGAAATACTGCCCTTTGTGGAGCGTCCGTTTGCCATAGCGGACGGCATGGACGGGGCAGACGTGATAGCAAGCCAGGCACATTGCGCAGTCGCGCCCCCATTCGGGGTGGCCGTCGTCGTTCATCGCCACATTCCGTTGCGGGCAGACGCGGCAGCATTTGCCGCAGCTGATGCAGAAGTCGCTCGTAGCGAACGGTTTGGGCGACATCATAAACTTGACAAACAGCGGATAAAGTACGCGGCTTTTTATCCATGCTACCGAACCATGGACAACGTCGTCAACGCGTGCATGGTGTCGAATGGCTCGCGCAACCTGCTCAACCCGGCTTTTAGCGCGCTCTTTCTTTTCGGCTGCAAGCAGCAGCGGGTCGACGTCGAATCCGGGAAGCAACACGTAGTTGTTGGGCATCTGCACCGACCATGTGCCGACAGCTTTCCAGCCACGGTTGCGGATTTCGCGCCGCCACTGACGGTCGGTCAGCCCGACATCGTCGCCACAGGTGCACACCATGTAATGCCCCTCAGCGTCGCCATTTATTGCGACGCGGCGAAGGAAGTCTGACACCGTCGGGGGTACGCCCCAGCTATAGACAGGGAATACCCAAACAATGCGCTCATTCGGTTCAATATCAAACTGATTGGGCGTGGTTTTATCGATACGTCGCGTGCGCTCGCCAAGCAGTTCGGCGAGCATTGCCGCTACGGATTCGCTATTGCCGGTACCTGAATGCCAGAAAATCATTTTATGGTTACTTGGGTTGCGCCGTAGCCATACTCGCGGAACGAGGCGTCCTGATAACGATGACCCTTGTAGCGATAATTGAGCTCTTTGATTATTGCCTGACGAAGCACGCCATCGCCTTTGCCATGGATGAACACAAGCTTCTTGCCGTGGTTTTTGAGGTTGGCATCCATGACTTTGCGAAATTCATCGACTTGTAGATTAAGCATATCGGCGTTTGAGAGCCCGGCTGTTGTGTCGACAAGCTGCTCGATATGCAGGTCGGTTTCAAGCACGTTGTTCTTCTCGACAGGCTTTTTGCGCACGGGGCGGTGCAAATCGGCGGCTGTTTTGGAGCGCAACGCTTTCTGAAGCTCGTCGGAGTCGATGGTCATCTGTCGTTGTGACTCGCCGTTTTTGACGATATCGAACGCGATAACCTCCCGCTTGAAATACTCATTGTCGCGGAAGCAATGGAGCTTGAAAAATTTCGAAGCGTCGAAACGCAGCTCAACGTTGACGGGCTGCTGGAGCTTGAACTGCTTGTCGCGCTTGAACGCCACACATTGAACGGCGATGCGACTCATCGTCGCAAGGCTTTCGCGCTGCAACTCTTCGAGGAAAAGCTGAATGCCCGGCTCGACGATTCCGGCATAGCGGGTTGTCCACTGACTGTCGCCCTCGTCGCGGCTGAGATATGTGAAATAGAGATAATAGTTTGAGTCGTTGACCAAATACGTGTCGAACGTCGTTGTCGATAGACTCTTTATGTTGGCAGGCTCGTAGCCGAGAACGAGATTCATCTTGTCGCCACCGGGAGTTTCCTCAATCTCGGGTTCTTGAGCGGCTACTACCTCTTTTGTCGGTCGCGGAGTGTTCGTTACCGCCGGGCGCTCGGCAATGGCTTCGCGCTGAGCCTCGGCCGTGCTGACCACGACGCATTCGCGCAGAAGCACCGGAGTTTCAAACCCGTCCTCGTCAACGTAGGCAACGTTGCCGTTAATTCTCACAATTTTACCGCCACCTACAGCATTGAGGTAGCGGACAATATCTCCAACTTTTGCCATTTCTGTTTTACTGATTACCGATTACACGGCGAACGCCGATAAAACGCCTCGAATAATACCCACCGTCGGGGTAGTTGTCGATGCGGACGCCTTGGCTCGTAGATGCATGGATAAACCGCACGACTCCGTTATCGGGGTTGAAATCAACTACCATGCCGACATGGCCCACACGGCTTCCGGCTCTGCGGCCCGAGAAGAAAATCAAGTCGCCGGGGCGGACGTCGTCGAGCTCTATGCTCTCGCCCTGAGTGCCTTGCAGATGTGATGCGGGGCTGAGGTTGTAGCCGAATTTACGGAAAACGTAGCTCGTGAAACCCGAGCAATCGAACGCTTTCGGACCTTTGGCGCCGCGACGGTAGCGAGTGCCGATAAAATTCTTGGCGTAATCAACGAGATCGTTCTGCAGCCGGCGCTGAAGCCAGCTCGAGGCGAGGTAGCTCTCGTCGAGCAAATCTTCGAATGAAAGGACCTCGAATTGAGCATCGTTGATTACCGGAGTGACCTCTGCAAGCATCGACGCATCGGGCGAGCAAACCTCGACCCCGAGGGAGGGACGCAAATCGCCATGCGCAACGAAATAGCCGGCGACATTCGAGCCGCGGTCATGGTTGCCATGATGCTCGCCGACAACATTATTTGCCGCCGAACCTATTATTAGCGCAGAAATTGACAATATGAGCTTCCGAAATCCCATCAAACTTACTATATTTGCGCTGCAAATTTAATCAATTAAGTTAAGTTATACAAATTTGATGCATAAGATTTACACTACTATCATATCATTTTTGGCAGCGACACTGCTTTGCTTCAACGCGTCGGCGCAGCTTACCATTGAGCTGCCCGCGATTCCCGACACCCTGCGCACTCCCGAAAGCCGGGCAGCTTTTCTCGCCACAAACTTCTTTAATTCAATCGAGGGGCTCGACACTGCCGAGAAACTCCGAGCCGTAGAAGAGAACTTCTCGACGTTCATGACGCTTTACCCGATATTAGATTCCACGCTCGTGACCAATGCATTTTCGGCGATGCTCGACAAGGGGAAAGAGCTGAAGGAAGTTTACGACGGAATATTCAACATTGCCGAGACATATCTTAGCGAACCCGAATCGCCGGTCTACAATCCCGAAGCGTATCTCTCATTGCTCAAGGCAGCTTTTGCCGACGGATTCACCGACAACGCGCGGATGCAACGCATAAAAGCCCTGCTGGAAACCCTGATGAACAACCGTCCCGGAACCCCCGCCGCCGACCTCGAGATAAAAGTAAGAAACAATCCTGCGACACAACTCTCTGCACTATTCGGTGAGACTCCGGTAATACTGATTTTCCACGACCCGGATTGCGAAGATTGCGCCGCGCTAATCAAACAAGCATCCGCAATGGCAGAGATTAACGAAGCCATAGCCGCCGGGAAGTTCAGAATCGTGGCAATCGATGCGTCGGGCGACATGGAACGGTGGACTGCCGACGCAGAGCATATCCCAGCGAATTGGATAGACGCGATTTCGCCCGACGCTCAGGTTATAGCCGATGAGACATATTATTTGCCGCGCTTCCCGGCTATTTATGTGGTTAACGCTGACGGGAATGTTGAGCTTCGCGACGTCGATTTGGCGACAGCACTGTCGATTTTTTGACACACCACACAATATTGTCGGCGACTCTGCGTTTTCATAACAGAGTCAACACACCGACAATGAACGCTAAGAACCAAAACTCACCCGCGAAACCCGAGCAATCGACCGACCAACGGCAAGCGCAGAAGCATGAGCCCGCGCCGAGTCAGATGACGCTGGGCATACTCCGACAGTTTGCGCGCGTTTATCGCGTCGAAAAGCGTCAGGGGTCACGTTTCATAGCCATCTGCCCCAACTAATGCCGATTGCGGGGATGGAACGATAGAATCTCCTCGCGCAGTCGCGAACGGTCGAGGTGGATATAAATCTCTGTAGTGGCAATACTTTCATGCCCCAACATTTGCTGGATGGCACGCAGATTGGCGCCGCCTTCGAGAAGATGTGTTGCAAACGAATGTCGCAACGTGTGGGGTGAAATAGTCTTTGTGATTCCGGCATCGGCAGCCAGGCGCCTGACGATTGTAAAGACCATCTGTCGCGTAAGTCGCGAGCCGCGACGATTAAGAAACAGATAGTTCTCCTCGCCCGGCTTGATGTCGAGCTGAGCGCGTTCGGGAAGATACTCCTTGATTCGCTCAATCGCTACGGGCGAAATCGGCACCAGGCGCTCCTTACTCCCCTTCCCCTCGACAATCAGATATTCATCGTTGACGTAGAGCTTTCCGAGCTCAAGATTTGTCAGTTCGCTTACGCGCAGTCCGCAGCCATAGAGCGTCTCGATCATAGCGCGATTGCGCGACGCCTCGGCCGAATCGGGCGGAATAGCGGCTATCATCGCATCAATCTCGTCGACGGTAAGAACCTCGGGCAGATGACGTCCGGTGCGCGGCATAACGAGCAGTGTCGAGGGGTCGTTGTCGACATACTGTTCCGAAACGAGGTATTTGAAAAACGAGCGCACCCCGGAGAGGATTCGCGCCTGAGTTCGGGGAGCAACGCCGAGGTCAAACAGAGCCGCGGCAAAAGTTTCCAGGCCGGCGGCATCGACATCCTGAAGCGAGAGATTTTCCTCGTCGAGAAACTGCAGCAGTTTGAGGATATCGTCGCGATAGGCCGAGCGGGTGTTTTCCGACAGCCCGCGCTCCAACATTATGTGGGCCTCGTAGGCATCGAGCAATCGCTCGCGTTGTGGAAGCTGTCGTGACATCAGATATCTACGTTAAATTGCTGAAACGGCAGAGCGGTCGACATGACGGCGACAACCATTCGCCGGCCGCGAAAAATCATGCCATACTCCGGATTGACCGAGAGTTGTTTGGCCAATTCGCAACCGTGACCCACAAAAACCGTTACGGTGTCGGGCTCCAAGGCCACCGCTGATTGTGGCTCGGCCACTATAGTCAACCGCCGCTCGGAAGCGACGCGGAAAGCTGCCGACGCTTCAGCCACGGCTGTCTCCATAGCCGGCGAAAGCACGCCGCGACGCTCAATGGAGCGCGGACGGAAATGCAGCACGATGCGAAACAACCGCTCGGCATCCTCCTGCTCACGCTGAGTACGAGCCTCGTCGGCAATCGCCCCGTAGGCATAGTAGGCGTGCGGACAATGGAGCGTAGCTGTGATAAACTTAAACGCAAACGGCGAATGCACGCCGAAACCGCGTCCGCGCCACCAACGGCTGATGTTATTTGTCATCAGCAGGCTCATTTTTGCCCATTGCGATGCGCGCCACAGCTCCTGCGATGGCAAGTAGCATCAGCAGATAGATTACAACGATTGAGATGTAGGCAACGGTCGATGTGTTGCGCAGCGACGCGGGGTTGAAGGTCATCTCGATTGTGTGGCTGCCGGGGTCGAGGCGCATAGCGCGAAGGATATAGTCGACGCGCGAAAGTTCAACGGGCGTGCCGTCGACCGTGGCGTTCCACCCCCAGGGGAAGTAAACCTCCGAGAATACAGCGATGGCGCCCTTGTCGGTCTGCGCATGATAGGTCAGTCGATTGGGAGCGTAGGAAGTCA
>CAYNSG010000044.1:0-13501 GCA_964399885.1 uncultured Bacteroides sp. | reverse complement strand
GACGTGGCGGTTTCCGTACAAAAGGCAACAACAACCGTTAACCCCCTTCACAATTAAAAAGAAATGTTACAACCTAAGAAAACTAAATTTCGCCGTTCGCAGAAGGGTCGGATGAAAGGCACAGCTCAGCGTGGCAATCAGCTCGCTTTCGGTTCGTTTGGCATCAAGACACTGGAGGCTAAGTGGATAACCGGCCGCCAGATTGAGGCTGCTCGTGTTGCCGTAACGCGCTACATGCAGCGTCAAGGTCAGATCTGGATTCGCATTTTCCCCGATAAGCCTATCACAAAGAAGCCTGCTGAGGTCCGCATGGGTAAAGGTAAAGGTGCTCCCGAAGGATTCGTAGCTCCCGTAACCCCCGGCCGCATGCTCATCGAAGTCGAAGGCGTTAGCTACGACATCGCCAAGGAAGCTCTCCGCCTCGCCGCTCAGAAACTTCCCGTAATCACAAAGTTCGTTGTTCGTCGCGACTACGACCCAACTCAAAACGTGTAAGCTATGAAGAAAGTTGAAATAAAAGAGATGGCTACGCAGGACCTCAAGGACCGTCTGGAACAGATGGAAAAAGAGTATGCCCAGCTCAAGATTAACCACTCCGTTTCGCCTATCGATAACCCCGCCCAGATTCGCCGCGACCGTCGAATGATCGCACGCGTCAAAACCGAACTGCGCCAGCGCGAGCTTAACAACAAATAATCCGTCAGAATGGAAACAAGAAACTTACGTAAAGAGCGCATCGGTGTGGTTTCGTCAAACAAAGCCGACAAGACCATCACCGTTACCGTCAAATGGAAGGAGAAACACCCCATCTACGGTAAATTCGTCAACAAGACCAAAAAATACCACGCTCACGACGAGAATAACGAGTGCTCTGTAGGCGACACCGTTCGCCTCATGGAAACACGCCCCTTGAGCAAAACCAAAAAATGGCGTCTCGTTGAAATAATCGAAAAAGTTAAATAATAGATATGATACAGACCGAAAGCCGACTGACCGTAGCCGACAACAGCGGAGCAAAGGAAGCACTTTGCATCCACGTGCTTGGAGGAACCGGACGCCGTTACGCCACCGTAGGCGACATCATCGTGGTGTCTGTCAAAAGTGTAATCCCCTCTTCCGACGTGAAGAAGGGCACCGTCTCCAAGGCCGTCGTTGTCCGCACTAAAAAGGAAATCCGCCGCCAGGATGGCAGCTACATCCGCTTCGACGACAACGCCTGCGTGTTGCTCAACAACGCCGGCGAGCTCCGTGGAACACGTATCTTCGGGCCCGTGGCTCGCGAACTCCGCGCCACCAACATGAAGATCGTCTCACTCGCTCCCGAAGTGCTTTAATCACACTAACAAACAGAAGAACAATTTAACGTAATGAGCAAGTTACACATAAAGAAGGGCGACACTGTCTATGTGCTGGCAGGCGAGGACCGCGGCCGCACAGGCCGTGTGCTCCGCGTCGACCCCGCAAAGCAGCGCGCGCTCGTTGAGGGTGTAAACATGGTCACCAAAGCCTGCAAACCCTCTGCCAAGCACCCCCAGGGAGGCCTCGTGAAGATGGAAGCCCCGGTGCACATCTCAAACCTCAGCCTCATCGACCCCAAATCGGGTAAACCCACCCGTATCGGCCGTCGCAAAAACGACGAGGGAAAATCAGTCCGTTACTCTAAAAAATCAGGAGAGGAGATTAAGTAATGAGCACCACACTTCAGAAAGACTATAAAGAGCGCATCGTCCCCGCTCTCGAGAAGCAATTCGGCTACTCGACAGTTATGCAGGTTCCCCGCCTGAAAAAAATCGTCATCAACCAGGGTCTCGGAGAAGCTACTCAGGACAAGAAAATCATCGAGACTGCAATCCGCGAAATCACCGACATCACAGGTCAGAAAGCCGTTGCAACACTCTCGAAGAAGGATATCTCTAACTTCAAGCTCCGCAAAAAAATGCCCGTTGGAGTTATGGTTACCCTCCGCCGCGACAAAATGTATGAGTTCCTCGAACGTCTCATCCGCGTCGCTCTGCCCCGTATCCGCGACTTCAAAGGCATCGAAGGCAAGCTCGACGGCCGCGGTAACTACACCCTCGGCATCACCGAGCAGATCATCTTCCCCGAAATCAATATCGACAACATCACCAAACTCTTAGGCATGAACATCACCTTCGTCACCTCGGCCAACACCGACGAAGAAGGCTACGCTCTGCTCAAAGAATTCGGTTTGCCCTTCAAGAACGCTAAAAAGTAATCACAGCAACCAATATGGCAAAAGAATCAATGAAAGCACGCGAAGTGAAGCGCGCAAAGCTCGTGGCTAGGTATGCCGCAAAGAAGCAGGCTCTCAAAGAGGCCGGCGACTTTGAAGCTCTTCAGCTCCTGCCCAAAAACGCATCACGCGTACGCCTGCACAACCGCTGCTCCATCACAGGCCGTCCGAAAGGCTACATGCGTCAGTTCGGTCTGTCGCGTATTCAGTTCCGCGAAATGGCCTCTGCAGGCCTCATCCCCGGAGTAAAGAAAGCAAGCTGGTAAACCATCGCTTATCAATCAAGCTTATCCTTCACTTTGGGAACATTATGAATTAAATATTGTTCGGAACAACCGAATCAATTTAACAGAAACAAAAAATGACAGATCCTATAGCAGATTATCTGACAAGATTGAGGAACGCCATCAAAGCTAACCACCGCGTGGTAGAGATTCCGGCCTCAAACTTGAAAAAAGAAATCACCAAGATTCTCTTTGAACAAGGCTATATTCTTAACTATAAGTTTATAGAGGGTGAAACCCCCGCAGGAACGATTAAAATCGCCCTGAAATACGACCCGGTCGACAAAGTCAACGCTATCAAAGACCTTCAGCGCGTTTCGCGTCCCGGTCTGCGTCAGTACACCGGTTACAAGGACATGCCCCGCGTCCTCAACGGCCTCGGCATCGCCATCATCTCGACCTCACAGGGCGTGATGACCAACAAGAAAGCCAAAGACCTCAAGATCGGCGGCGAAGTGCTCTGTTACGTTTACTAATACATAGGAGGCAAGAATTATGTCAAGAATAGGTAAAGCTCCCATAGCAATCCCCGCAGGCGTCACAGTTACCGTCAGCGGCGATACCGTGACAGTCAAAGGCCCCAAGGGTACGCTCACACAGACTGTCAACCCCGACCTCCATGTAGCCGTTGAAGACGGTCATGTAGTCGTAACCCGTCCGAGCGACGACCGCGAGCACCGCGCACAGCACGGTCTCTATCGCGCACTGATCCACAACATGGTAGTGGGCGTTTCTGAAGGCTATCGCAAGGAAATGGAACTCGTAGGCGTAGGCTACCGCGCAACAGCCACCGGCCAGGTGCTCGAACTGTCGCTCGGCTACAGCCACGCAATATATATCAAACTTCCCCCCGAAGTTAAAGTCGAAGCCAAGAGTGAGCGTAACAAAAACCCGCTCATCATCCTCGAGAGCGACGACAAGCAGCTCCTCGGACAGGTCTGCGCCAAAATCCGCTCTCTCCGCAAGCCGGAGCCTTACAAAGGTAAGGGTATCAAATTTGTGGGCGAGGTTATCCGCCGCAAGTCGGGTAAATCAGCCAGCGCAAAATAATCATTAAAAAGAAGCTATCATGATCTCAAAGATACAGAGAAGAAATAAAATCAAGGCACGCATCCGCGGTAGAATCAGCGGAACTGCCGCACGCCCGCGCATGACCGTCTTCCGCTCCAACAAGCAGATTTATGTGCAGCTCATCGACGACCTCGCCGGCAACACTCTCGTAGCCGCTTCGTCGAAGGGTATCGAGGAAGGAACAAAGAGCGAAATCGCTGCCAAAGTTGGCGCCGCTATTGCAGAGAAGGCTATCGCTGCCGGAATCAACGAAGTAGTTTTCGACCGCAACGGATATCTTTTCCACGGCCGAGTTAAATCACTTGCTGACGCTGCCCGCAACGGCGGTCTTAAATTCTGATAATCATGGCTAAAAGAAACAATAAAGTAAAGTCGACCAATGACATCGAGCTTAAGGACCGCTTGGTAGCCATCAACCGCGTTACCAAAGTGACCAAAGGCGGTCGCACATTCACCTTCGCCGCTATCGTTGTCGTTGGCAACGAAGACGGTATCGTAGGCTGGGGACTTGGCAAAGCCAACGAGGTTACTGCAGCTATCGCCAAAGGCGTTGAGGCTGCCAAGAAAAACCTCATCCGCGTTCCCGTCCACAACGGAACTATCCCCCACGAACAGGAAGCCAAATTTGGCGGCTCACGCATCATCCTCAAACCCGCATCTCACGGTACGGGCGTGAAAGCCGGCGGCGCTATGCGTGCCGTGCTCGAGAGCGTTGGCATCACCGACGTCCTCGCCAAATCGAAAGGCTCTTCCAACCCCCACAACCTCGTGAAGGCTACTATCGCCGCTCTCGACGAAATGCGCTCGCCCGCTACTGTCGCTCAGAACCGCGGCGTCTCGGTTAGCCAGGTGTTCAACGGATAATCAACCATTAAAGAGCATAACTGAAATGGCACAGATTAAAATCACACAGATAAAGAGCCGCATCAACTGCCCAGCAGTGCAGAAACGCACTCTCGACGCCCTCGGCTTAAAGAAAATGCATCACACCGTTGTCAAAGAAGACACCCCCAGTGTGATGGGTATGGTCAACAAAGTACGTCACCTTGTCAGCGTGACCAACGCTTAAAACATAACGAATATGGAATTAAACAATCTCCGTCCGGCCGTTGGTTCCGTGACTCGCAAAACTCGCATCGGCCGCGGCCCGGGCTCGGGTAAAGGTGGAACATCTACCCGCGGTCATAAAGGTGCAAAATCGCGTTCAGGCTACAGCCGCAAGATCGGTTTCGAAGGCGGTCAGATGCCTCTCCAGCGCCGTCTGCCCAAGTTCGGCTTCAAGAATATCAATCGCGTAGAGTATAAGGCCGTCAACATCGCCGACCTCGAAGCTATCGCTGCTGCAAGCGGCCTCGAGAAAATCGGTCTCGACGAACTCCGCGCTGCCGGCCTCGTCAACCGCCGTCAGCTCGTGAAGATTCTCGCCAACGGCGCCCTGACTCACGCCCTTACCGTTGAAGCCAACGCATTCTCCAAAGCAGCCGAAGAGGCTATCACCAAAGCCGGTGGCAACATCGTTAAAATCTGAATAGAATGAGATTTGTCGAAACCCTGAAAAATATCTGGACAATCGACGAATTGCGTAAACGCATACTCGTTACACTCATGCTGGTACTCGTCTACCGGCTTGGGTGTTACGTAGTGCTCCCCGGAATCAGTCCCGCCGATCTCGACGCTCTTTCGAACTTCACGAACAAGAGCGGCCTGATGCAGCTTCTCGACATGTTCTCCGGCGGCGCGTTCTCGCAAGCCTCGATTTTCGCCCTCGGTATCATGCCCTATATCACGGCATCGATCGTGATACAGCTTCTCGGCATGGTGCTCCCCTCGTTTCAGAAAATGCAACGCGAGGGTGAGAGCGGACGCCAGAAACTCAACCAGTACACACGTTATCTTACCGTCCTGATTCTCCTCCTCCAGGGACCCGCCTATCTGGTCAACCTCCAGATGCAGGTTGTTGCCGCAGGGTCTACAGCCCACATGGGTTTCTGGACCGTAGCATATCTGACTCTGATTCTCGCCGCCGGCTCGATGTTCATCATGTGGCTCGGCGAACGTATCACTGACCGCGGCATCGGTAACGGTATCTCATTCATCATCCTCGTCGGCATCATTGCACGTCTCCCCGAAGCTCTTCAGTTTGAGTTCATCAGCCGTCTCCCCGGCAGCACAGGCTCACAGGGCGGTCTCATCATGTTTGTTGTTGAGATTCTCCTTCTCTTTGCTGTTACGGTCGGCGCTGTGCTCCTCGTCCAGGGAACTCGCAAGGTGCCCGTACAGTATGCCAAACGCATGGTCGGAAACCGTCAGTACGGCGGCGCGCGCCAGTATATCCCCCTGAAGGTCAATGCTGCAGGCGTTATGCCCATCATCTTCGCCCAGGCAATCATGTTTATCCCTATCACCCTCGCAGGCTTCGGCTCGCAGAACCAGGGCAGCGGATTTGTCGCAGCATTCTCCGACATCAACGGATTTTGGTATAACTTCGTCTACTTCATCCTGATTGTACTGTTCACGTATTTCTATACGGCAGTAACAGTTCGTCCCGCTCAGATTGCTGAGGACCTCAAGCGCAACAACGGTTTCATCCCCGGAGTCAAACCCGGCAAGAAAACATCCGACTATCTCGACTCGATTCTTTCGCGAATCACTCTTCCCGGATCAATCTTCCTCGGAATCGTTGCCATCCTTCCGGCTTTTGCCCGCTTCTTCGGCATTAGCCAGAACTTCGCACAGTTCTTCGGCGGCACATCGCTCCTGATTCTCGTAGGCGTTGTCCTCGACACGCTCATGCAGATTGAAAGCCAACTCAAGATGCACCACTACGACGGACTCATGCGCGACGGACGAATCAAAGGACGCACAACAGGAAGCGCCTATTAAGCATTTCATAAAACAAAAGCTCAAGGAAACCCGCAATGGTTTATCTCAAGACACCTGAAGAAATCGAAAAGATGCGCATCGCGTGCAATCTCGCAAGCCGCTCGCTTGGCGAAATCGCCAAGTGGGTGAAGCCCGGCGTGACCACGCTCCGCATCGAATCGATCGTCAGGGAATTCATCAACGACAACGGAGGCCGCCCTGCCTGTCTAGGCTATGGCGGTTTCCCCGCTGCCGTCTGCTATGAAGTCAACGAGATTGTGGTCCACGGGTTCCCCTCAAACTATACTCTCCGCGAAGGCGACATCATCGGCACCGACATCGTCGTCGATGTCGACGGCTTCAACGGCGACATGTGCTACACATTCCCCGTAGGCGAAATCGCTCCAGAAGTCATGGCTCTCTGCCGCACAACCAAGGAAGCCCTCTACAAGGGAATCGAAGTGGCTCGCGAAGGCAACCGCGTCGGCGACATCGCCAACACTATTCAGCGCTACTGCGAGAGCCGAGGCTACAGTGTTGTCCGCGAAATGTGCGGCCATGGAATAGGGCGCCAAATGCACGAAGACCCCGAAGTGCCCAACTACGGACGTGCCCACATCGGCGTGATGCTCCGCAACGGCATGTGCATCGCTATCGAGCCGATGATCAACCTCGGCAAACGCCACGTAGTCATCGAACGTGACGGATGGCAATGCCGTACACGCGACCGACTTCCCTCAGCCCACTACGAGCACACCTGTGCCATCATCGACGGCCATGCTCAACCGCTGACAACTTTCGAGTATATCAAACAAGAGCTTAAAGAACGTTTTATCTAACCAAAATTATTAGACGCGCCTATGGCAAAACAAGCTGCAATCGAACAAGATGGAGTTATCGTCGAGGCTCTCAGCAACGCAATGTTTCGCGTTGAGCTCGAGAACGGACACGAAATCACCGCACACATCTCCGGCAAAATGAGAATGCACTACATCAAGATTCTCCCCGGCGACAAAGTGCGTGTTGAAATGTCGCCCTACGACCTCTCCAAAGGCCGAATTGCATTCCGCTACAAATAACGAATATAACAAAACGAAATAAAGAGATGAAAGTAAGAGCTTCAGTCAAAAAACGTACCCCGGACAGCAAAATCGTCCGCCGCAAAGGACGCCTTTACGTGATTAACAAGAAAAATCCCAAGTACAAACAGCGTCAGGGGTAACTCATTAATAATTTGAAGAAAATTTCAGTCAACTTATGGCAGTACGTATAGTGGGAGTTGACCTCCCCCAAAACAAGAGAGGTGAGATAGCCTTGACTTACATCTTCGGCATCGGCCGAAGCGCCGCCAAGTCGATACTCGACAAAGCCGGCGTCGACAAAGATATCAAAGTAGCTGACTGGACCGACGCTCAGGCCGCCAAAGTCCGCGAAGTAATTGGATCCGACTACAAAGTCGAGGGCGACCTCCGCAGCGAAATCCAGCTCAACATCAAGCGACTGATGGATATCGGTTGCTACCGTGGAATCCGTCACCGTAACGGTCTCCCCGTGCGCGGTCAGAGCACCAAAAACAATGCCCGCACCCGCAAGGGACGCAAGAAAACCGTCGCTAACAAGAAGAAAGCTACAAAATAATAAGATAATATGGCAAAAAAAACAGTCGCAGCTAAAAAGAGAAACGTTAAAGTTGATGCCGCCGGCCAGCTTCACGTTCACTCATCATTCAACAACATCATCGTTTGCCTTGCCAACTCTGAAGGTCAGGTTATCTCCTGGTCAAGCGCCGGCAAGATGGGATTTCGCGGTTCGAAAAAGAACACTCCCTATGCCGCTCAGATGGCCGCACAGGATTGCGCTAAGGTCGCCTACGACCTCGGCCTCCGCAAGGTGAAAGCTTATGTGAAAGGACCCGGTAACGGACGTGAAAGTGCTATCCGCACAATCCACGGCGCCGGAATCGAAGTCACCGAAATCATCGACGTGACTCCGCTGCCCCACAACGGATGTCGTCCGCCCAAACGCCGTCGCGTCTGAACCCTCGGCATCGACCGTTGTGTTCGGCTCGCCCTGAAAATCATCTCAACTAAATTTCACAACCAACAAACGGTTTTTTGGCGCAACACATCGCCTGATCAGCTCCACAACCGCAGACGGCAGGCACCGCATAAAAGAGACATCCCCGCAGCCCCATATTTCGTGAATTAGACCATAATTTTATCACCTCTCTATGGTCGCGGCTGCACAGACTGAAATGGTTGCGACGATGTCGACAAACAAGCGTGTTAACCAAACAACCATTCATATCGAAATTAAAATGGCAAGATATATCGGCCCAAAGACCAAAATCGCCCGCAAATTCGGCGAACCCATCTTCGGTGAGGACAAAGTTCTCGCCCGGAAAAACTTTCCCCCCGGCCAACACGGTCAGAACCGTCGCCGCAAAACTTCCGAGTACGGAGTTCAGCTCCGCGAGAAGCAGAAAGCTAAATACACCTACGGCGTGCTCGAACGTCAGTTCCGCAACCTCTTCGACAAGGCTGCCCGCACAAAAGGTATCACCGGCGAAGAGCTCCTCCAGCTCCTCGAAGGCCGCCTCGACAACGTCGTTTACCGTCTCGGCATCGCTCCCACTCGCGCAGCTGCTCGACAGCTTGTGCTCCACCGCCACATTACCGTCAACGGTCAGGTTGTAAACATCGCTTCCTACGCCGTCAAGCCCGGCGACGTTGTCGGCGTCCGCGAAAAATCTAAATCACTCGAAGTTATCACCGACGCTCTCGCCGGTTTCAACCACAGCAAATATCCCTGGATCGAGTGGATTGAATCGGCTAAAGCCGGCAAATTCCTCCACGTGCCCGCACGCGAGGACATCCCCGAAAATATCAAAGAACAGCTCATCGTCGAGCTCTATTCTAAGTAAAATTTTAACCGCAGGTTCACATGGCTATATTAGCATTTCAAAAACCTGAAAAGGTTCTGATGTTGGAGGCCGACGATCGTTTCGGCAAGTTTGAGTTCAAGCCATTGGAGCCGGGATATGGTATTACTATCGGCAACGCCCTCCGTCGTATACTCCTCTCCTCGCTCGAAGGCTACGCCATCTCCTCGCTCCGCATCGACGGAGTCAAACACGAGTTTGACACCGTCCCCGGCGTGAAAGAGGACGTCACTAATATCATTCTCAACCTCAAGAAGGTCGACCTCAAGCAAATCGTTGAAGGAGCCGAAGACGAGAAAGTAGCTATCAATGTCAGCGGTAAGGAAGTGTTCCGCGCCGGAGATATTGGTAAGGTTCTCAACGGATTCGAAGTCCTCAATCCCGACCTCGTAATCTGCCATCTCGACCCGAGCGCTTCGTTCAATCTCGAACTCACTATCAACAAGGGACGCGGTTGGGTCCCCGCTGATGAAAACGAAGTCCCCACCGACGACGTCAACATCATCGCTATCGACTCAATCTACACCCCCATCAAAAACGTGAAGTTCACTGTCGACAACTTCCGCGTCGACCAGAAAACTGACTACGACAAACTCACACTCGAGATCACTACCAACGGATCAATCCTCCCGAAAGACGCACTCAAAGAAGCCGCCAAAATCCTCATCTACCACTTCATGCTTTTCTCCGACGAAAAGATGACGCTCGAGGCTCCCGAGGCTGAAAGAGGCGAAGAATTCGACGAAGAAGTACTCCACATGCGACAGCTCCTCAAACAGAAACTCGTCGACATGGACCTCTCCGTGCGTGCACTCAACTGCTTGAAGAGCGCCGAGGTTGAAACTCTCGGAGAGCTTGTTAAGTTCAACAAAAACGACTTGCTCAAATTCCGCAACTTCGGTAAAAAATCACTTACCGAACTCGACGACCTCCTTGCCTCGCTGAATCTCTCTTTCGGCATGGACATCTCAAAATATAAATTAGACAAAGAGTAAACCACACGATGAGACACAATAAAAAATTCAACCACCTCGGGCGTAAGGCCGCACACCGCCAATCGCTTCTGGCAAACATGACTATCTCGCTCATTATGGAGAAGAGAATCTTCACCACGCTTGCCAAAGCTAAAGCCCTGCGTATGTATGCCGAGCCCCTTATCAACCGCGCTAAGGAGGACACAACCCCCAACCGCCGACTCGTCTTCTCATACCTTCAGAACAAATACGCTGTCACCGAGCTCTTCAACGAAATCGCACAGAAAATCGCCGACCGCCCCGGAGGTTACACCCGCATCCTCAAAACCGGAAACCGTCTGGGCGACAACGCCAAGATGTGCTTCATCGAACTCGTCGACTACAGCACCTACGACTCGAAGGACGAAAAGAAAACCAAGAAAACACGTCGTTCACGTCGCTCAAGAGCAGCCGCTGAAACCCAGCCCGCAGCCGAAGCTCCCGCAGCCGAGCCCGAAAAAGCAGCTGAATAATAGCCGACGTTCAGCCCCGACGGCGTCGCCCGCCTGAGGACAGGCGACACATTTTGCAGTCTTTAAGTCGCCAACCAAAAGCACAGCGTTCACCCGAAGGCTGATTCGACAAACCATAACCAACGCCGCCCGATGAGCCTCACCGCTCCCGGGCGGCGTTCGTCATACCCCCCCTAAGCATTATTTTTATAAAATTCACATTCCAAATGCCGCAAAATCCGCTGCAGTTTATTATCTTTGCAGTTGCAATCCCCTATGGGGCAAAAACGAAACTTAAGTATCAACAATAACCAACTTTTAAGACCATAGCTATGAAGATTGAAAAAATCATTGGTCGTGAGGTGCTCGATTCTCGTGGTAACCCCACCGTTGAAGTCGACGTAATTCTCGAATCAGGCGCTCGCGGACGCGCTTCTGTCCCCTCCGGCGCTTCTACAGGCGTTAACGAAGCTCTCGAACTCCGCGACGGCGACAAAAAACGCTACATGGGCAAAGGCGTAACCAAAGCCGTTGCCAACGTAAATGGCCCCATCGCTGAAGCCCTCAAAGGCATGAGCGCACTCGACCAGATCCGCATCGACGAGACTATGCTCGCACTCGATGGAACCGACACCAAGTCAAACCTCGGCGCTAACGCTATCCTCGGCGTATCCCTCGCCGTCGCTAAAGCTGCTGCCGACTATCTCGACCTCCCCCTCTACAAATATATCGGCGGAGCTAACTCCTACGTTCTCCCCGTTCCGATGATGAACATCATCAACGGCGGCGCACACTCCGACGCTCCCATCTGCTTCCAGGAATTCATGATTCGCCCCATTGGCGCTTGCTGCTTCAAAGAAGGCATCCGCATGGGCACTGAAGTGTTCCACAACCTCAAAAAAGTTCTCCACGAACGCGGACTCTCAACTGCCGTAGGCGACGAAGGCGGTTTCGCTCCCACACTCGAAGGCACCGAGGACGCTCTCAACGTTATCATCAAAGCTATCGAGCTCGCCGGCTACGTGCCCGGTAAGGACGTTACAATCGGTCTCGACTGCGCAGCTTCTGAATTTGCAAAAGAGCAGCCCGACGGAACATTCATCTACGACTACACCTGGAAGCAGGGTCCCGACGCTCCCAAGCTCAACAGCGAGCAGCAGGCCGAATTTCTCAAATCGCTCGTTGAAAAATACCCCATCGACTCTATCGAGGACGGCATGGGCGAAAACGACTGGGCAGGCTGGAAAGTTCTCACCGACCTCATCGGCAAACGCTGCCAGCTCGTAGGCGACGACCTCTTCGTTACCAACGTTAAATATCTCCAGCGCGGCATCAACGAAGGTTGCGCTAACTCGATCCTCGTTAAAGTTAACCAGATCGGTTCGCTCACTGAGACACTCCGCGCCGTAGAGCTCGCACAGCGAAACGGCTACACCGCAGTCATCTCTCACCGCTCGGGCGAAACCGAGGACGCTACCATCGCCGACATCGCTGTTGCTACCAACGCCGGACAGATCAAAACCGGCTCTGCATCGCGCTCCGACCGCATGGCTAAATACAACCAGCTCCTCCGGATCCAGGAAGAGCTCGGCGAAGACGCTGTCTACGGCTACGGTCCCCGCACAAAACGTCCCGAATAATCGCTTCGCAACATAAACAATAAAACGAGCCGCAATCTCTTTTTGGGATTGCGGCTCATTTCGTATCCGTGCCGGATATCAATGCTTCAGACGGATCACGCGAACACCCGTAGCCGAACGATTGCGACGTAGATACTCCGTTAACGGAAGCTTGTCGACAACAACCTTGCCCGCCGCCGACGACGCATGAATCAGATGGACAACACCGCCCTCCAGCTTCGCAATGCCCACGTGCTGAACGTCAAGCCCCGGAGTCTTCGTAGCGATTGCAATAATGTCGCCATCCTTAATGTCGGCATTTTTTATGTCAACGCCTTTTATATATGAATAGCGGTGCGAACGATAGCCCATCTCAAAACCCTTCATCCGCTCAAACTCATTGTCGTTGGCCAACGCCGGATACTTATCGCGGTTGCGCGACATGAAATCCAGCGTCTTAATCTGCGACGTCGACTTGCCGATGCGCTCCGTAACCTCCTGCAGATTACCTCGATGGCTATTGTCGATAATCCAATCGCTCACGTAGTGCAACCGCGAAGCATAGCCATTTAGCGAACCGCCGCGATAACGCAGCCGCTCCAGATTGTATGCAAAATCATGCCACGACGAACGCCGCTCCTCAAGCGTCATCTCCAACGCCAGGACGGTCTCAACAAACGTCGTGCAATCCAACGAATCAAAGCGAATAGTCAGCATCTCCGGCGTGTCCTCGATGCCGCCCCCAACATAGGGCGTCCCCAAAAACATCTCCGCGATAGCTACAGTCCGCGCCCCATCATCGGCCACGTCCGTAACCGACGGCGACGTCAGAATCTCCGTAATCCTCAGCGTGTCAGTAGCCTCATTGTTGAAACGAATCTCGCCAACAACTACAGCCTCCGCGCTCATTGCCGACGTCGCCAGCAAAACAACGCCGACCCCGGCACGCAACAAATTTATCATCGTTTTCATAGCTCATTCAAATTTAGCCACGAAAATACTAAA
>CAYNSG010000043.1:7932-13530 GCA_964399885.1 uncultured Bacteroides sp. | reverse complement strand
TCCTTGGTAAGGAAGAGGTCGCGGGTTCAAATCCCGCCATCGGCTCCATTCAAAAGTTGACGGCCACGATAGTGCAATAGCATTGTCGCGCCGCCTGCGCTAAAAAACGAACAATAACTAACAAAAAATAACAGCAGAGTTATGGCTAAAGAAAAATTCGAAAGAACCAAACCGCACGTCAACATTGGCACCATCGGCCACGTTGACCACGGCAAAACTACTCTTACCGCTGCAATCACCACCGTGCTTGCAAAGGCCGGTCTTTCTGAGGTGAAGTCGTTCGACCAGATTGACAACGCCCCCGAGGAAAAAGAGCGCGGTATCACTATTAACACCGCCCACGTTGAGTATGAGACCAAAAAGCGTCACTACGCTCACGTTGACTGCCCCGGACACGCTGACTATGTGAAGAACATGGTTACCGGTGCTGCTCAGATGGACGGCGCTATCATCGTGGTTGCTGCTACTGACGGTCCCATGCCTCAGACTCGCGAGCACATCCTTCTCGCACGCCAGGTGAACGTTCCCCGTATCGTCGTGTTCCTCAACAAATGCGATATGGTCGACGACGAAGAGATGTTCGAACTCGTTGAAATGGAAATGCGCGACCTCCTCTCGTCCTACGAGTACGACGGCGACAACACTCCTATCATCCGCGGTTCTGCACTCGGCGCACTCAACGGTGAGCCCCAGTGGGAAGAGAAGGTGATGGAGCTCATGGATGCAGTTGACAGCTGGATTCCCCTGCCTCCCCGCGACATCGACAAACCTTTCCTTATGCCCGTTGAGGACGTCTTCTCAATCACTGGTCGTGGCACCGTTGCTACTGGTCGTATCGAGACCGGCGTCGTGAAAGTTGGCGATGAGGTTCAGATCATGGGTCTCGGCGCAGACATGAAGTCGGTTGTTACCGGCGTTGAGATGTTCCGCAAGCTCCTCGATCAGGGAGAAGCCGGCGACAACGTAGGTCTGCTCCTCCGTGGTATCGATAAGAAAGACATCAAACGTGGTATGGTTATCTGCCATCCCGGAGTCGTTAAGCCCCACAGCAAGTTCAAAGCTTCTGTTTATATCCTGAAGAAGGAAGAGGGCGGCCGTCACACTCCGTTCCACAACCACTATCGTCCCCAGTTCTATATCCGCACACTCGACGTGACCGGTGAGATCACTCTCCCCGAAGGCGTAGAGATGGTTATGCCTGGCGACCACGTTGAAATCACCGTTAATCTCATCAACCCCGTTGCTTGCGACCAGGGTCTCCGCTTCGCTATCCGCGAAGGTGGCCGCACCGTTGGTTCGGGTCAGATCACCGAGATTCTCGACTAATATCTGACAACTCAGATCAAACCATAAAAGAGCGCGGGCCGCAGTTGCCCCGCAACCCAAAGTCCGCGCCCTTTTTTCATACACAGGACTAGCTCAGTCGGTAGAGCACCGGTCTCCAAAACCGGGTGTCGGGAGTTCGAGCCTCTCGTCCTGTGCCAAAAGAAACAAAATGAAAAAACTGAAACTACTGACTGATCTCGAGGAGTCGTACACCGAGCTTCGGTATAAGACTTCTTGGCCAACAAAAGGACAGCTCATCAAAAGCTCGATTATCGTGCTCATTGCTTCCGTTATTATAGCAATAATCGTGATGTTGATGGACTGGTGTGTCAATGGTCTGATGCACTTTATCTACGGGCTTAAATAAACCCCAAGCGAAATTCTTAACGTAACGAACCTCACTCAACAATTCCCTAATCAATGGCTGGAAAAGGAAAAGCATGGTATGTTCTGCGTGCCATCTCAGGTAAAGAGGCCAAGGTCAAGGAGGTGCTCGATGCACAAATCCGCAACACTGACCTGGGCAAACGTCTGTTTCAGGTTTTGATTCCGACGGAAAAAGTGCTGGCGGTTCGCAACGGTAAGAAGCACGTCAAGGAGCGCAACCTCTATGCAGGTTATGTCTTCATCGAGGCCGACCTTACGCCCGAAGTAATGTATCAGTTGACCAATACAACCAACGTGATTGATTTCCTCGGCAAACGCAAAGGCGAGACGTTCCCCGAATCGCTGCGTGAGTCGGAGGTTAAACGCATGCTCGGTATTGCCGACCAGGCCGTCGACGTCACCGACGAAAGCGCAATCGAATACATCAAAGGCGAAACCGTAAAAGTTACCGACGGCGCTTTCAGCGGCTTCACCGGCGAAGTTGAGGAGGTCGACCGCGAGCGCAAAAAGCTCAAGGTCATGGTCAAGATTTTTGGCCGCAAGACACCCCTTGAGTTGGAAAATTCACAAGTAGAACGTGTTTGATACGCCGACAGTCGTCCCGCTGGTTACGAAGCCGGGGCGACCTAATCGTTAAAACACACAACAACACCAATATCTAAAATTTCAGATTAAAATGGCTAAAGAAATTGCTGGACAGATCAAATTGCAGATTAAGGGTGGAGCCGCAAATCCTTCACCGCCCGTGGGCCCCGCACTGGGTTCCAAGGGTATCAATATCATGGAGTTTTGCAAGCAATTCAATGCCCGCACCCAGGACAAGGCCGGAAAAATCCTCCCTGTAGTAATCACTTACTACACCGATAAGAGCTTCGACTTCGTTGTCAAAACTCCTCCGGTTGCCATTCAGCTCCTCGAAGCTTCGAAAATCAAGAGCGGATCGGCTCAGCCTAACCGTAACAAGGTGGCTGAAATCACTTGGGACCAGGTAAAGACAATTGCTGAGGACAAAATGCCCGATTTGAACTGCTTCACTGTCGAGTCCGCAATGCGTATGGTCGCCGGTACAGCCCGTAGCATGGGTATCACCGTCAAAGGCACGTTTCCTGAAAATAACTGATAAACTTCAATTTTAACAATGAGTAAACTTACTAAAAATCAAAAGTTGGCTTTAGAGAAGATTGAAGCTGGAAAGTCGTATTCGCTCGCCGAGGCTTGCGCCCTGGTGAAGGAAGTGAACTATGCCAAATTTGACGCTTCACTCGATATCGATGTGCGTCTCGGAGTTGATCCCCGCAAAGCCAACCAGATGGTTCGCGGCGTGGTGACACTTCCTAATGGCACAGGCAAGCAGGTGCGCGTGCTCGTGCTCTGCAACCCCGATGCTGAGGCTGCTGCCAAAGCTGCCGGCGCCGACTATGTGGGCCTCGATGAATATATCGATAAAATCAAACAGGGTTGGACCGACGTTGATGTGATCATCACTCAGCCCGCTATCATGGGTAAAATCGGTGCTCTCGGCCGCGTGCTGGGTCCCCGTGGCTTGATGCCTAACCCCAAGAGCGGCACTGTCACTCCCGACGTCGCCAAAGCTGTCGAAGAGGTTAAGAAAGGTAAGATTGACTTCAAGGTCGACAAGAACGGTATCGTTCACAGCTCGATTGGTAAAATCAGCTTCACTCCCGAGCAGATGAAGGAAAACGCCCGCGAGTTTGTCAACACTCTGATCAAGCTTAAACCTGCTGCTGCAAAAGGCACCTATATCAAGAGCATTTATCTCTCAAGCACCATGAGTCCGGGCATTAAGGTCGACTCTAAAACGGTCGATGAATAACCATCAAAAACTCACGCGAAATGAAAAAAGAAGATAAAAGCGCAATCATAGGGCAGATAGCTGAGATTCTTAAAGAATATTCCAACTTCTACCTCGTAGAAACCGCCGGACTCAACGCTGAGAAGACAAGCGCTCTTCGTCGCGCATGCTTCAAAGCCGACGTGAAGCTCGTGGTGGTTAAGAATACCCTCCTTCACAAAGCTCTCGAGAGCCTCGACGGTGATTTCTCCGAACTCTACCCCGCTCTCAAAGGCTCGACTTCCCTGATGTGCACAACGGTTGCCAACGCTCCCGCCAAGCTCATCAAAGATTTCGTCAAGAAGGACGACACCCTTCCCCGCCTGAAGGCTGCATACGTTGAGGAAACCGTCTACTTCGGTGAAAACCAACTCGACACCCTCGCTACTATCAAGAGCAAGAACGAGCTCATCGCCGACGTTATCGCACTCCTCCAGTCGCCCGCGAAGAATGTTGTTTCTGCACTTACTTCCGGTGGCACCAAACTGCATGGCATCCTTGAGACGCTCTCAAAAAAAGAAGACTAAACAAATCGAAAAAATAATCAAATAAACTCATACAACAATGGCAGATTTAAACGCATTTGCAGAACAACTTGTTAACCTCTCCGTTAAGGAAGTAAACGAACTTGCTCAGATCCTCAAGGAAAAGTATGGCATCGAGCCCGCAGCAGCCGCTGTTGCAGTAGCAGCCGGTCCCGCAGCTGCCGCTCCCGTAGCTGAAGAGAAAACTTCGTTCGACGTTGTCCTCAAGTCGGCCGGAGCTAACAAGCTCAACGTCGTTAAGGTCGTTAAGGCTCAGACAGGTCTTGGCCTTAAGGAAGCTAAAGAGATGGTTGACGGTGCACCCGCAGTCATCAAAGAAGGTCTCCCCAAAGCTGACGCTGAGGGCTTGAAGAAAGAACTCGAGGAAGCTGGAGCCGAAGTCGAACTTAAATAATAAAGGCTGATTTTCAGCCCCATAGGTTAAGTATCGCCCGGCAGGGCGGATACTTAACCTTTTTGTGTTAAATTTTATTTGAGTTCAAACAAACGTGTTTGTTATCCCCCCTGATGTCGCTGATTTTCAGCCGCCTGAAGCAGGATGATGAGCACATTATCAACGTCTGATTAACTGATGTCTGTTTTTATCGATAAACCCCGTGTAAACTTCGCGTCGGTAAAGAATCCCCTGCCTTATCCCGACTTCCTTGAAGTGCAGCTCAAGTCGTTCCAGGACTTCCTACAGCTCGACACTCCCCCGGAAAAGAGAAAGAATGAGGGACTTTACAAAGTGTTCGCAGAAAATTTCCCCATCGCCGACACGCGCAACAATTTCGTGCTCGAGTTTCTCGACTATTATATTGATCCTCCCCGCTACACGATCGAGGAGTGTCTTGAGCGCGGACTTACCTATAGCGTTCCGCTCAAAGCAAAACTTAAACTTTACTGCACCGACCCCGACCACGAGGATTTCGATACGGTTGTGCAGGACGTATATCTCGGACCCATCCCTTACATGACTGCCCAGGGCACGTTCGTCATCAATGGTGCCGAGCGCGTCGTCGTGTCGCAGCTCCACCGTTCGCCCGGTGTGTTCTTCGGACAGAGCATCCACGCCAACGGCACGAAACTCTACTCCGCGCGTATCATCCCCTTCCGCGGCTCTTGGATTGAGTTCGCAACGGACATCAACAATGTGATGTATGCCTACATCGACCGCAAGAAGAAATTGCCCGTAACCACACTATTGCGCGCAATCGGTCTTGAAACCGATAAGGACATCATCGAGTTGTTCGGTCTTGCCGAAGAGGTGAAGGTCAACAAAACCAACCTCAAAAAGGCTGAAGGGCGCAAACTTGCAGCCCGAGTTGTGAAAACATGGACCGAGGACTTCGTCGACACCGACACCGGCGAGGTCGTTACGATGGAGCGCAGCGAAGTGCTCGTTGAGCGCGACAAAGAGCTCACCGCCGACGATGTCGACAAGATTCTCGAAGCTAAAGTAGCCACAATCTTCCTCCAGCCCGCCGACATCAACACCAACGAGGCTAA
>CAYNSG010000043.1:0-7832 GCA_964399885.1 uncultured Bacteroides sp. | reverse complement strand
TTCACACCCATCGACCTCATCAACGCCAAGACGATTTCGTCGGTTATCAACACGTTCTTCGGAACCAACGCCCTCTCGCAGTTCATGGACCAGACTAACCCCCTGGCCGAACTGACCCACAAACGCCGTATGTCGGCCCTCGGCCCCGGCGGTCTTTCGCGTGAGCGCGCAGGCTTCGAGGTCCGCGACGTACACTATACCCACTACGGCCGTCTCTGCCCGATCGAGACTCCTGAAGGACCTAACATCGGTCTTATCTCCTCGCTCTGCGTCTATGCGAAAATCAACGACCTCGGCTTCATCGAAACGCCTTATAGAGAGGTTGCCGATTCGCGCGTAAACCTCGACAACAGCCAGGTTGTCTACCTGACAGCCGAAGCTGAGGAGGGCAAGCTCATCGCACAGGGCAATGCACCGCTCAACGACGACGGCACATTCATCCGCGACCGCGTAAAAGCCCGCCATGACGCCGACTTCCCCATCGTGCCCCCGGCCGAAATCCAGCTCATGGACGTGTCGCCTACACAGATCGCCTCGATTGCAGCATCGCTCATCCCCTTCCTGGAGCACGACGACGCTAACCGCGCACTCATGGGATCGAACATGATGCGCCAGGCCGTGCCCCTGCTCCGCTCCGAGAGCCCCATCGTCGGCACCGGTCTCGAAGGCCAGCTGATTCGCGACTCGCGCACTCAGATTATGGCCGAAGGCGACGGCACAATCGAATTTGTCGACGCTACCGTTATCCGCATTCGCTACGACCGCACCCCCGACGAAGAATTCGTCGCTTTCGAGGATGCTGTCAAAGAATATCATATCCCGAAGTTCCGCAAAACCAACCAGAGCACCACCATCGACCTGCGCCCCATCTGCGAAAAGGGACAGCGCGTCAGCAAGGGCATGATTCTCACCGAAGGCTACTCTACCGAAGCCGGCGAGCTTGCTCTTGGTCGCAACCTCAAAGTTGCATTCATGCCCTGGAAAGGATATAACTATGAGGACGCTATCGTGCTCAACGAGCGCGTGGTCCGCGAGGATATCCTGACTTCGGTCCATGTCGATGAGTACACCCTCGAAGTCCGCGAAACAAAGCGCGGCGCCGAGGAGCTCACCAACGACATCCCCAACGTCAGCGAGGACGCTACGAAGGACCTCGACGAGAACGGTATCATCCGTCTCGGAGCCCACGTCGTCCCCGGCGACATCATGATCGGTAAAATCACGCCTAAAGGCGAGAGCGACCCCACGCCTGAGGAGAAGCTTCTCCGAGCAATCTTCGGCGAAAAAGCCGGCGACGTCAAGGACGCTTCGCTCAAAGCCAACCCATCGCTGAAAGGCGTCGTCATCGGCCGCAACCTCTTCTCGCGTGCTGCCAAGAAAAAACGCTCCAACAGCGCCAACGCTCAGCAGGCTAAACTCGACGAAGAGTACGAAGAACGTCAGGAAGAGCTCAAGAACCTGCTCATCAGCAAGCTCATGACGCTCACCAAAGGCAAGAAATCCACCGGCGTCAAGGATTTCCTCGGCTCTGAAATCATTGCCAAGGACTCCCAGTTCACCGAAGGCCGACTGAAAGATATCAACTACGATACGATCAACCTCAGCAAGTGGACCGGCAACGCCCACACCGACGACATGATTCGCGCCACGATCGTCAACTATCTGCGCAAATCCAAGGAGATCGACGCCGAACTCCGCCGCAAGAAGTTCGACCTCTCGATCGGCGACGAGCTCCCCTCCGGAATCATGCAGATGGCCAAAGTCTATATCGCCAAGAAACGTAAAATCAGCGTCGGCGACAAAATGGCAGGCCGTCACGGTAACAAAGGTATCGTTTCGCGAATCGTCCGCCAGGAAGATATGCCCTTCCTCGCCGACGGTACGCCGGTCGATATCGTCCTCAATCCCCTGGGCGTGCCTTCGCGTATGAACCTCGGACAGATCTTCGAAACCGTTCTCGGTTGGGCCGGACGCGAACTCGGCGAGAAATTCGCTACCCCGATTTTCGACGGAGCTTCGCTCGACGACCTCAACGAATGGACCGACAAAGCCGGACTTCCCCGCTACGGTAAAACCTACCTCTACGACGGCGGCACCGGCGAACGTTTCGACCAGCCGGCTACCGTGGGAGTTATCTACATGCTTAAACTCGGCCACATGGTTGAGGATAAGATGCACGCCCGCAGCATCGGCCCATACTCGCTTATCACTCAGCAGCCTCTCGGCGGTAAAGCTCAGTTCGGCGGTCAGCGATTCGGTGAGATGGAGGTTTGGGCGCTCGAAGCTTTCGGCGCTGCCCACATCCTTCAGGAAATACTCACTGTTAAGTCCGACGACGTCAACGGCCGCTCAAAAGCCTACGAGGCTATCGTCAAAGGCGACCCGATGCCACAGCCCGGAATTCCCGAGAGCTTGAATGTGCTCCTCCACGAGCTCCGCGGTCTCGGCCTGAGCATCAAGCTCGAACAGTGATAATACCCCTCCTCTAATCTCTAATCTGTTCTATCCAATATGGCTTTTAGAAAAGACAACAAGATAAAGACTAACTTCTCGAAAATCACTATCGGACTCGCTTCGCCCGAGGAGATTCTCGAGCAGTCGAGCGGTGAGGTGCTCAAACCCGAGACCATCAACTACCGCACATACAAGCCCGAGCGCGACGGCCTCTTCTGCGAGCGCATTTTCGGTCCCGTCAAGGACTACGAATGCCATTGCGGTAAATATAAGCGCATCCGCTACAAAGGCACCGTCTGCGACCGTTGTGGCGTTGAAGTGACTGAGAAGAAAGTGCGCCGCGAACGCATGGGACACATCCGTCTCGTCGTTCCCGTGGCCCACATCTGGTATTTCCGCTCGCTCCCCAACAAAATCGGATATCTCCTCGGACTTCCCTCCAAGAAGCTCGACTCCGTAATCTACTACGAGCGCTATGTCGTTATCCAGCCCGGTGTCATGAAAGATCAGACCGTCGAGACAGGTCTCGGAGTCGAAAAGGAGAAAGCTGAGAACATCGACACCCTGACCCTCCTCACCGAGGACCAGTATTTCGACATCCTCGACCGTCTGCCCAAGGAAAACCAGCTGCTCGACGATTCGAACCCCGACAAGTTCATCGCCAAGATGGGCGCCGAGGCCGTCTACGACCTCCTGCGTCGCATCGACCTCGACGACCTCTCATACTCGCTCCGCGACCAGGCCGAGCACGACACATCGCAGCAGCGCAAAACCGAATGTCTCAAACGCCTCCAGGTTGTTGAGTCGTTCCGCGCATCGCGTGGCCGCAACAAACCCGAATGGATGATTCTCCAGGCTGTGCCTGTTATTCCCCCGGAGCTGCGACCCCTCGTGCCCCTCGATGGCGGCCGTTTCGCTACGTCCGACCTCAACGACCTCTACCGTCGCGTAATCATCCGCAACAACCGTCTGAAACGCCTTATCGAAATCAAGGCGCCTGAGGTGATTCTCCGCAACGAGAAACGCATGCTCCAGGAGGCTGTCGATTCGCTGCTCGACAACTCGCGCAAATCCTCAGCCGTCAAGACCGAAGCCAACCGCCCGCTCAAATCGCTCTCCGACAGCCTTAAAGGCAAACAGGGACGTTTCCGTCAGAACCTCCTCGGTAAACGTGTCGACTACTCGGCCCGTTCGGTTATCGTCGTTGGTCCCGAGCTGAAGATGCACGAGTGCGGTATCCCCAAAAACATGGCTGCCGAGCTCTACAAACCTTTCGTTATCCGCAAGCTCATCGAGCGCGGTATCGTAAAGACCGTCAAGTCGGCCAAAAAGATTGTCGACCGCAAAGAGCCCGTTGTTTGGGACATCCTCGAATATGTCATGAAGGGTCATCCGGTGCTTCTCAACCGCGCCCCGACACTTCACCGTCTCGGCATCCAGGCATTCCAGCCCAAGATGATCGAGGGCAAAGCAATCCAGCTCCACCCGCTCGCTTGTACTGCCTTCAACGCCGACTTCGACGGCGACCAGATGGCTGTCCACCTCCCCCTGAGCAACGAGGCTATCCTCGAAGCACAGATGCTAATGCTCGGTGCACACAACATCCTCAACCCCGCCAACGGCGCGCCTATCACCGTCCCCTCGCAGGACATGGTGCTCGGTCTCTACTACATCACCAAGCTCCGCAAAGGCGACAAGGGCGAGGGCCTGAAGTTCTACGGTCCCGAAGAGGCTGAAATCGCCTACAACGAAGGCCGCGTGACGCTCCATGCTCCCGTGTCGATCGTCGTTGAAGATATCGACGAAAACGGCAACCCGATCACTCACCTCGTTGAGAACACATCGGTTGGCCGCGTACTCGTCAACCAATACGTCCCGAAAGAGATTGGCTACGTCAACGAGATTCTTTCGAAGAAATCGCTGCGCACAATCATCTCGAAGGTAATCAAGAAATGCGGTATCCCCCGCTCGGCTAAATTCCTCGACGACATCAAGAACCTTGGATACTACATGGCGTTCAAGGGCGGTCTGTCGTTCAACCTCAGCGACGTCATCATCCCGAAGGAGAAGGAAGAGTATGTCAACGAAGGCTACGAGCAGGTTCAGGAAGTGATGAACAACTACTCGATGGGCTTCATCACCAACACCGAACGCTACAACCAGATTATCGATATCTGGACGCACGTCAACGCTCGCCTCGCCGACACCCTCATGAAGCAAATTTCGGCCGACCAGCAGGGATTCAACCCCGTCTACATGATGCTCGACTCCGGAGCCCGTGGTTCGCGCGACCAGATTCGTCAGCTCTCCGGCATGCGTGGCCTTATGGCCAAGCCCCAGAAGAGCGGTGCCGAAGGCGGTCAGATCATCGAAAACCCGATTCTTGCCAACTTCAAGGAGGGTCTGTCGGTGCTCGAATACTTCATCTCTACCCACGGCGCACGTAAAGGTCTTGCCGACACCGCTCTTAAGACTGCCGACGCCGGTTATCTTACCCGCCGTCTTGTCGACGTGGCCCACGACGTTATCATCCACGAGGACGACTGCGGAACACTCCGCGGACTCGTCTGCCGTGAGATCAAGAAGAACGACGAGGTTATCGTTTCGCTCGGCGAGCGTATCCTCGGCCGCGTCAGCGTTCACGATATCGTCGACCCGCTCACGGGCGAACTCATCGTTGCCGCCGGCGAGGAAATCAACGATGCCGCTGCCGACCGCATCGACGCTTCGCCTATCGAATCTGTCGAAATCCGCTCGGTGCTCACCTGCGAGTCAAAGAAAGGCGTCTGCGCAAAATGCTACGGCCGCAACCTGGCCAACAACCGCCTTGTGCAGAAAGGCGAGGCTGTCGGCGTAATCGCCGCACAGTCAATCGGCGAGCCCGGTACACAGCTGACACTCCGTACGTTCCACGTCGGCGGTGTTGCAAGCAACATTGCTGCCGTCTCGACTATCACCTCTAGCTACAACGGCACCCTCGAAATCGAGGAACTCCGCACGGTTAAGACCGACGAGGTCGACGCCAACGGACGCCCCGTTGAGGTTGTTATCGGACGTATGGCCGAGCTGCGCATCATCGACCCCAAGACTAAGATGATGCTCACCAACGCAAACATCCCCTACGGAGCCAAGCTCTATTTCGACAACGGTGCTACCGTCAAGAAAGGCAACGTCATTTGCGAATGGGACCCCTTCAACTCCGTTATCGTCAGCGAAGTCGGTGGTAAACTCGAATATGTCAACCTCACCGAAGGCATCACATATCGCGTCGACTCCGACGAGCAGACCGGTCTCCACGAAAAGATTATCATCGAGTCGAAAGACCGCGGCAAAGTGCCCGAAGCCAACATCCTCGATGCTAATGGCCAGATCATCAAGACGTATGCTCTGCCCGTAGGCGCCCACCTGATGGTTGAAGACGGTGCCGAACTCAAACCCGGCCAGATCTTCGTCAAGATTCCCCGCGCTGCAGGTAATGCCGGCGATATCACCGGCGGTCTGCCCCGTGTTACAGAGCTCTTCGAGGCACGCAACCCGTCCAACCCCGCAACCGTTGCCGAAATCGACGGCGTTGTCAACCTCGGCAAGGTTAAACGCGGCAACCGTGAAATCACCATTACCCCTCGCGTCGGCGATGTCAAGAAATATCTCGTGCCACTCTCGAAGCAGATTCTCGTGCAGGACAACGACTTCGTGCGTGCCGGAACGCCTCTGTCCGACGGCGCCGTTACTCCGAGCGACATCCTCAACATCATGGGTCCGACTGCCGTTCAGGAATACATCGTCAACGAGGTGCAGGACGTCTACCGCATGCAGGGTGTGAAAATCAACGACAAACACTTCGAGGTTATCGTGCGCCAGATGATGCGCAAAGTCAACATCATCGATCCGGGCGACACGTGCTTCCTCGAGCAGCAGGTTGTTGACAAACGCGCCTTCATGGAAGAGAACGACCGCATCTGGGGCAAGAAAGTGGTTATCGACGCCGGCGACTCCGAAAACGTCAAGCCCGGCATGATTATCACCGCCCGCAAGCTCCGCGACGAGAACTCGCCCCTCAAGCAGCGCGACCTTCGCCTGATTCAGGTGCGCGACGCCATGCCCGCAACCTCAGAGCAGATCCTTCAGGGTATTACCCGCGCCGCTCTGCAGACCACGAGCTTCATGTCCGCCGCATCGTTCCAGGAAACTACCAAGGTGCTCAACGAAGCTGCCATCAACGGCAAGACCGACACCCTCGAGGGAATGAAGGAGAACGTTATCTGCGGTCACCTCATCCCCGCCGGAACAGGTCTGCGCGAATACGAGCGCATCGTTGTCTGCAACAAGGACGATATCGACACTATCTACAAGGAAGCCGAGGAAATCGAGGCTAACGACGAGCGTGCCGAAGAGTAAACCCCGCGAAAAGCAATCTCCCGGACCATCCGGGCGACTATAACACTACCAAGCTCCCGCAATACCCCTCACTGACGATATTGCGGGAGCTTTTTTAATTCATCCCCTCTACGATTATGAAAATCAAACTGTTTCTTGCAATGCTCGCGCTGACCGCCGCTACAGTGCCCGCGTCGGCACAGATGTTCCGCCTCGGTGCAACGGCGGGCGCATCAATCAACAAAGTCTCCGGTCTTCCATACGTTGAGCCTGTAGCCAAGGCCGCATTCACCGGCGGCGTCACCTTTGAGGTCAATGCCCCCATTCTCGGCATCGGTTTCGACATCTCGATGCTCTACGAACGCCGCAAAGCCGACTACGACGTAGATTGGCTTCATGTGGATCCTTTGCTTTCGTCATATTATCCCGAAGGAGGGTTTAAACCTGAGCATTATGCCAAGCTGCCGCGTTCACGCAGCTTTATCAACATCCCGTTGAATCTTAAATGGAAGTTCGGGCTGCCCATCGTCAGCAACTTCCTGACGCCCTTTATCGCAACCGGCCCTCAGATTGGCTTCCTCGTAGGTCATCGCGAAGACTACGACCACAAGAGCATCTGGTCGTGGAATGCCGGAGTCGGCGTCGAGATTCTCCACAAAGTGCAGCTGAAGGCTAACTACGCCATCCCCCTCTCGACCAACATCGCCAAAGCCGTCGGCTACGACTACTTCGCCAAATACAAAGACCACGACTGGACCATCACCGCAACCTGGTTCTTCTAATCCCCCCCACGCCATCCCGACCCGCCTAATCCACAATCCCAATCTGTCAAAATGTCAAATTGTCAATTTGTCAATTTGACATTTTGTCATTTTGGTCCTTTTCCCTTCCCATTTCTCTGATTCCTCATTCATCCACCCCCTCAACGCCCCCGCCCATCTTCTGTTCCAGGGAGCAACGCGACCGCTTCTGCGTTTCTCCCGCCACCAACGCTGCCGCCC
>CAYNSG010000042.1:11372-13684 GCA_964399885.1 uncultured Bacteroides sp. | reverse complement strand
ATACGTACAGAATCCATCATGCACATCATGTCAATTAAAATTAGGCGAATGGAGGGTCTATACGCGCAGAATGCAACGCATGTTTGGCAATAAAGTTTCATTTCGTTTCATTTGCGAAACAAACAATACATCGGAAGCCGAACATCTGTTTAAGTTATATAATTTTGAAAATTTCTCTACTGTTGATTCTACAATAACGTTTTACAAAGAGCATAACATAAACGAATCTTTAGGAAAAGATGTCGTTTTTCTGTTAGACTCCACATCGACAATCTTATCAATTGGTAACCCAATAGAAAATGCCGGCATAGGGAATTTATACCATCGAATAATCTCCGGAGAAATAAATTAACTAGGTTATAGGATGGCGGCTTTGATGTCGTCGATTTTCACGAGCTTGCTGACAATGGCGTAGATTGTCAGGCCGGCGGCAGAGTGGATTTGCAGCTTGGCGGCGATGTTGCGGCGGTGTGTCATGACGGTGTTGACCGAGACGTTTATCTCGGCAGCAATCTCTTTGTTCGACAGCCCTTTGACGACTCCAACAACGACTTCTCGCTCGCGTGGCGAAAGTTCGCGCGAGCCGTCGGCCGCAGTGTCACCGGCAGCGACGCAGCGGAGAATTGCGGCGACGATCGAGTCGGCTGAGTCGGTGTAGAGTATCTGCTCGTCGAAGCTACGCGAGGCGGTAGCCGGGAGGAGGATGGGCGAGATGGAGATAAAGGCTGTCGAGCGCGCTTCGCCGCTTCGCAGCTCGTCGATTTCGGCGGGCGAGAGCAACAGCGGGTCGGCGATAACGGCCGTCGGGCGGTGCGACTCAATCAGTCGCACGGCATTGTCGGCGTCCGACACGATAGTCGTAATCGTAGCCTCGCGGACCGAGCTGAGGATTGCGCGCAGTCCCGACGTGACAATCGGATAGGATGATAGCAGCAGAACTGTTATATGCTTCATTTCCCGGCGTGTTTCGATTTCTTATGCCCGAGCGGATGCTCCAGCGAAGCTATCATCGGCACGAGTATGAAGTTTTCGATTTCGTTGTGGGTGTCGAGGTCGTCCTCGCAGTTGAAGATGTCGACGAGCACGTCGTACATCAGGTTGGGAGTCGACGTCGTGTAGTAGCGCAAGATGATGTTTTTCAGGTCGGCAAGCTTCTCGCCAATCTCCTCGTGGTTGCGCCGGAAAATATCGACATTGTAGTCCGACTTCTCGCCGGCGATGAGCTGCTTCACGTAGGGGAAAAACACCGACTCTTCGTAGGCAAAATGCTTTTCGACTTGCTCCACATAGCCGTCGAAGAAGTTGACGATTGCCGGGTTGATGTCGGAATGGTGGGCGTCGAGCGCGCGGAGCAGGTTGGTGCGGATATGGGGGAATTTGTAGTCGAGGAAATACTCGTGGGAGTTGTGCAGAAAGTCGACGAGTCCGGCGGCAGCTTTGCCCGTCGGCGTTTCGTTGATGATCTGCCCGGTCAGTATGAAATTGACAATCATCAGGAAAACGTCGACATCGATATTCTGCTCGGCGCAAACCTCGGCAATAGTCTTGTTACCGAATCCGAGCGGCAGCGAAAAGCGGCTCAGAATCGGCAGCAGATTGAAGTTTTCTTTGACGAGATCGACAAGGCTGTCGGTCTCGACGAAATGGCGCGGCAACATCGCTGGGTTAAGCCTCGGGAGTTTTCTCCTCTTCGGTTTCCTCTTTCTTGTCGACGAACTCGGTGATTCCGGCGGCCAAGAGAGCGTTGTACCAGCTGAAAAGCTTGCGGATGTCGGTCGAGTAGACGCGGTCGCGGTCGAAATCGGGGAGGATTTCGCCGAAATATGCGCGGAGGTCGGCGTCCTGCTTTAAGGCAGCCATATCGACGGGCGTCAGACCGTTTTTTTCGCCGACGAGCTCAAACACTTCGGGGAGTGGGCGGTCGCCCTCGGTGGTGTAGATGGTGATGTCGGCGAGACCCGAAACGCGGTCGCGCGACGATGCGGGGAAGCGGCGTCCGTCGGCGAGCGACTCAACGATAATAATATTTTTGCCCTGGCTTACAAAGCGGTAGAGTCCGGGGCGTCCGGCGATAGCCAATATTTTCTGTAGCATAATATTCAATTTAATTTGCCCGCAAATTTAAACATTTTTCTCCAATCAGCCAAGCGCTGAGAAAACTCAGAGTCGCGGGGGGGGCATTCAGAGAACTCTGAGAACTCAGAGATCTCAGAGAACTCTGAATGAGTCGCAGCGGGGACTTTCAGAGAACTCAGAGAACTCGGAGATCTCTGAGAACTCTGAATGAGCCGCACTGATTGCCGCACTGATTG
>CAYNSG010000042.1:3673-11272 GCA_964399885.1 uncultured Bacteroides sp. | reverse complement strand
GCCGCACTGATTGCCGCACTGATTGATGCGCTGATTCGAATTAAATTTGGGAATTGAGGAATTTTTGCGTAATTTTGCAAATCAATGGAATAGTGTTAAATGTAATGAGCGACGAATATAACGACGAAGAATTTGAAACAGCCGACGGCATGGAAGCCGTTGAGAATGAAGATGCAACTGTTGAGGACGTGGCCGAAGGGAGTTTCGACGGCCTGCTTGTCGACCTCGAGGAGGAGGGCGTCAAGCGTCAGCTGCGCGGAATGTTCCAAAGCTGGTATATCGACTATGCGTCCTACACGATTCTCGACCGCGCCATTCCGCATATTGCCGACGGCCTGAAGCCCGTGCAGCGCCGCCTGCTCCACGCCATGAAAAAGCTCGACGACGACCGCTTCATCAAGGTTGCCAACATCGTCGGAGCCACGATGTCGTATCATCCCCACGGCGACGCGTCGATCTACGGTGCCCTGGTGCAGCTCGGCCAGAAAGGTTTTCTCGTTGAAACACAGGGTAACTGGGGCAACACGCTGACCGGCGCAACAGCCGCCGCCGGACGTTACATCGAGGCGCGTCTCTCGCAATTTGCCCTCGACATTCTCTACAACCCGAAGGTGACGGAATGGACGCCCTCCTACGACGGCCGCTCGAAGGAACCGGTTGTTTTCCCCGCGAAATTCCCGCTGCTGCTCGCCCAGGGTGTTGGCGGCATCGCTGCCGGACTATCGTCGCTCATCCTGCCGCATAACTTCAACGAAATCATCGACGCCGCCGTGGCCTATCTGCGCGGCGAGCCGTTCACGCTCTACCCCGACTTCCCCACGGGAGGCTTCGTCGACGTTTCGCGCTACAACGACGGTGCCCGCGGCGGAAAGGTGCGCATCCGCGCCAAAATCGAGAAAGTCGACAACAAAGCCCTCGCCATCACCGAGATACCCTTCGGCAAAACTACCGCCTCGATCAAGGAGTCAATCGTCAAAGCCAACGAGAAGGGCAAGATTAAAATCAAAAGCGTTGAGGACTACACCTCCAACGAGGCGCGCATCATCGTCAACCTCATCCCGGGGACGTCGAGCGACAAGACTATCGACGCCCTCTATGCGTTCACCGAGTGCGAGCTGCCCGTGTCGCTCAACTGCTGCGTAATCTCCGACAACAAGCCCTGTTTCCTCGGCGTCAGCGACATGCTCCGCTACAACGCCAACTCGACGCGCGAGATTTTCGGCCGCGAGCTCGACATTCAGCTCGACGAGGTCAACACGCAGCTGATGTATGCCTCGCTCGAAAAAATCTTCATCGAGGAGCGAATCTATAAGGACCGCGAGTTTGAGGAATCGACTACAAAAGCCGAGTCGATTGCCCATATCCGCCGCCGCCTCGAGCCTTGGAAAGACAAGTTTATCCGCGAAATCACCGACGACGACCTGCTGCGACTGCTCGAAATCAAGATGTCGCGTATCCCGCGCTTCAGCTCGAAGGCTGCCGAGGAGGCCATAGCCGCCTATCTCGCCCGCATCGAGGAGATTAAACACAACAAAGCCCATCTGACCGAATACACCATCGACTGGTTCCTGAAAATCAAGGAGAAATACGGCGCGGAATGGCCGCGCAGAACCGTCATCCGCAACTTCGACAACATCGCCGCAGCCGCCGTTGCCGAGGCCAACGAGCGCCTCTACTACGACGCCGACGACGGCTTTATCGGCACGTCGCTCAAGAAAGGAACGTTCCTCTTCAACTGCTCGGAGCTCGACAACGTGCTCGTGTTCTACCGCGACGGTCGCTACCGCACGTTTAAGGTCCAGGACAAGGTGGACGTGGGCAAAGATATCTTGAAGATGAAAGAGCGCGTGGAGGTCGACGGCGTCATGCGCCTGCGCGATGTGCCGCAAATCTATCTCTACAAGCCCAACGACGAGCGCACAATCTACAACGCCATCTATCTCAACGGCGACGACGGCATCTGCTATATGAAGCGTTTCGCCCTGCCGACGCTCAAGCGCGACCAGGACTACTATCTGACCAAAGGCACGAACTCGAAGGTGCTCTACTTCTCCGCCAACCCCAACGGCGAGGCCGAGATTGTGCGCGTAACGCTCAAACCGAAAGCTCGACTGAAGACGCTGCAGTTCGACGTCGACTTCTCGTCGATCCGCCCGAAAGGACGCGGCGCGCTGGGCAACATCGTGACCAAGAACGAAGTACACACAATCAAACTCAAAGAGAAAGGACGCTCAACGCTCGGCGACCGCCAGGTTTGGTTCGACACCGATGTGCTCCGCCTCAACTATGAGGGGCGCGGCGAGTATCTCGGCGAGTTCGCTCCCAACGACCGCGTGCTCGTGGTGCTGAAAAACGGCGAGTACTACACAACCAACTTCGACGCCGCCAACCACTACGAGGACAACATACTGCGCATCGAGCGCTTTCGTCGCGGCCACGTCTACACGCTCATCTACAACGACGCCGAAACCGGGCTGCCCTACATAAAGCGCTTCGCCTTCGATGATTCCCCGCGCAAGCAGCGCTTTGTTGGCGAAAACGTGAAATCGACAATCATTCTGCTCTCCGACGAGCCGGGAGCCCGCTTTGAGGTGACATTTGCCGGCGTCGACGCCACCCGCCCGGCACTGACCGTTGCCGCCTCCGAGGTTCTCGTCAAATCGTTCCGCGCCAAGGGACGCCGCCTCACTGCCTATCAGATTGGCAGCATCACCGAGATTGAGCCCGAAGAGACCGATGCTGTCGACGAAGAGACGCCCGAAGTCGACCCTGAAAACACTACGCCCGACGTGGCGGAGCCCGAACGTTCCGACGACGAGATCCGCGACGAGCTCACCGGGCAACAACGCATATTCGACTAATGAAAACAATCTTCTAATGAAAACAGTCGTCGCCCTTTTGCTCCTCGCCGCGTCGGCAGCCCCGGAAGCAATGGCTTCCGACGCCGATTCGACGCTTATCCGCCCGGTCGAAGCCACCTACAGCGTCGAGGCCGGCTCGGCTCACGTTGCCGACACTTACCTGACGCCGCTGCGCTACTCGGGCTGGCAGACAACTCTCCGCTACTCGCGCCTGCAAGCTACGCGCTTCAACCCGCGGCGGTGGGTGCTACAGTTCGATTTCTCGGCCAACGTCAACCGCACGCTCAACCCGGTGCGCAATGCGCGGCTATGGTACTGGGGCGTTGATTTCACCGCCGGACTGATGCGCCGCGTCTGGAACAACGGCACTTTCTCGGCCATGGTCGGCCCCGACTTGAACGTAAACCTCGGAGTGCTCTACGCCCAGCGCAACAGCAACAACCCCGCGTCGGCCAAAGCCGCCATAACAGCAGGACTGACCGGACGGCTGCGCTACGTCTTCCGCCTCGGCCGACTGCAAGGCGCCGCCCTCTGGCAACCGATGATTCCGGTTGTCGGCGCATTCTTCTCGCCCGACTACGGTCAGCTCTACTACGAAATATATCTCGGCGATCACAAAAATCTTGCCCGCGCGGCATGGTTCGGCAACTACTTCCGCCTCAATAACCTGATTGCCGCCGACATCAACCTCGGCAAAACAACCCTCCGCCTGGGCTATCGACTCGACTACCTCTCGACCTCCGCCTCCCACATAACGTCGCGCTCGCTGACCCACATGGCCGTCCTTGGCTTCACCGGACAATGGATTTCAGTCAGTCCGCGCAAAACCGCCGTCGACACCCGTTTTATCACTCCTCAATGACTCGTTGCCTCATGAAATCCCTTCGACTCTCACGCATATTCGCCCCGCTGTCGCTGCTTACGCTGACAGCCTGCCACTCTCTTCCCGACTACGACAACACCAACCGCGGAAGCTTCGACGCACTCTGGACCGAGCTCGACCATCACTACTGCTTCTTCGAGCAGAAACAAATCGACTGGGACGCCGTGCGCGCTAAATACGAGCCGCAAATTGCTCCGAACATGTCGAGCCAGTCGCTTTTCCGCGTCATGGAGGCGATGCTTGACGAGTTGCGCGACGGCCACGTCAATCTCTCGTCGCCGTTCGCTACGTCCTACTATCGCGAATGGTGGGCCGACTACCCGCAGAATTTCGACGAGCGAATAATCCAGCAATACTATTTCAACTTCAACTACACGTCGCTCGGCACTGTTACCTACGGACTTCTGCCGCAAAACATCGGCTACATCCATTGGCCGTCGTTTGAATACTCAATCGGCGCCGGCAACATCGACTATATCCTCTCGACGTTCAGCATCTGCCCCGCGCTGATTCTCGACATCCGCGACAACTCAGGCGGCGACCTCACAAACGCCGACGACCTCGCAGCCCACTTCACCGCCGAGACCCGCGTAGCCGGATATATCTGCCACAAAACCGGTCCCGGTCACAACGATTTCTCCGAGCCGTTCGCCATTGAGCTGAAGCCCCTCGGCAGCAAGAACCTCGCTTGGACCAAGCCCGTCATCCTGCTGACGAATCGCTCAACATTCTCCGCCGCCAACTATTTCACCGCCGTGATGAAATCGCTGCCCAACGTCGTTCAGGTTGGAGCCACCACCGGCGGAGGCGCCGGAATGCCCTACTCGCTCGAGCTCCCCAACGGCTGGGGCGTAAGATTCTCGGCCTGCCCCATCTACGACAGCAACATGAAATGCACCGAGTTCGGCATCGCCCCCGACGACCGCTATGCTGTCGACATGGTCCCCCTCGACGCCCTCGCCGGCCACGACACGATTCTCGACTTTGCCATCTCACTTATAACCTCCAACCAACTATGAGCGTCAATAAAGTAATCCTCGTAGGCAACGTCGGGCGCGACCCGCAGTGCCATTTCGTCGACAAGGTGCAAGTGGCAGAGTTCTCACTCGCCACTACCGAGCGCGCCTACACGTCGGCCTCGGGAGCGCAGATTCCCGAACGCACCGAATGGCACAACATCGTGCTCTGGGGCGCTCAGGCCGAATTTGCCGAACGCTACATCCGCAAAGGCGCCAAACTCTTCATCGAAGGCAAGCTGCGCACCCGCACGTGGACCGACCGCAACGCCCTGCGCCATTCCGTCACCGAGATTCTCGTCGAGAACTTCGACATCCTCTCCCGCCCCCAACCGCAATAATCTGATAAATACTGGGAGTTGACATGAAAAATGCAAGGGAAATCCGACGAAACGCATCTTTCTTGCGTTTTATTAAGTGTATGTTGTTGTTCTATAGTAATATACTCCAAGTGTTAAAAACGGTACAAACGCAAACAAACGGATTGAAAACGCAAGTCGATATTATGGAATTGAATCGCTCATATTCGTTTTGTAGTTATTTTTTCAATTGGTTAGTAGTAAAAATTGAGTAACATAATCATATACGCATAATATATGGAAAAAGAAGAAAAACCGACCGCACCCGGCACACTGCCTCCCGGCTATGCCGATGCCGACCCGGTGGAGCTCCCCGAAAATGCCTTCCGCGAGCTCGCCGCCGACGAACATTATCGACCGATAATGCACCCGACGCGTGAATATCCCGAAGTGACGCCCTACTCCGTCAGCCTCGGACTGATTCTCGCCTTGATTTTCTCAGCCGCTGCCGCCTACCTCGGGCTGCGCGTCGGCCAGGTGTTTGAAGCCGCCATCCCCATCGCCATCATCGCCGTGGGACTCTCGGGGGCGCTCAAGAAAAACAATCCGCTCGGACAGAACGTCATCATCCAGAGCATCGGAGCCTGCTCGGGCGTGATTGTTGCCGGAGCTATCTTCACGCTCCCCGCGCTCTACATCCTCAAAGCGAAATACCCCGACATCGCGGTAAACTTCCTGGAGATTTTCCTCTCGTCGCTCTTCGGCGGCGTGCTCGGAATCTTGTTCTTCATCCCGTTCCGCAAATATTTCGTTGCCGACATGCACGGCCGCTACCCATTCCCTGAAGCTACGGCCACAACCCAGGTGCTGGTCAGCGCCCAAGGCTCGGGCGATTCGTCGACCCGCTCCCAGGCCCGCACGCTCGTAATCGCCTCGCTCATTGGCGGCGCCTACGACTACATTGTGGCCACGTTCGGCTTCTGGGCTGAGACAATCACCACAACCGCCACAACCTGGGGCGCAGCGCTTGCCGAAAAGACTCGCCTCGTGCTCTCGTGCAACACCGGCGCGGCTGTGCTCGGTCTGGGCTACATCGTAGGCCTCCGCTACTCGTTTGTAATCTTCGCCGGCTCGGCATTCGTCTGGTGGGTAATCATCCCGCTGATGGGCACCTACGGCTCTGCCGAGCTCTCCGCGATGGCTCCCGACGCTATCTTCAGCGACTACGCCCGCCTGATAGGTATCGGCGGCATCGCCATGGCCGGCGTAATCGGCATCATCAAATCGTGGGGAATCATCGTCCAGGCCGCCGGACTTGCCCGCCGCGAATTTGGCAGCGGCGCCAAGGCTGCCGACAACACTCCCCGCTGGCAGCGCGACATCTCGATGAAGCATATCGTGTTCTTCATCGCCATTGCCCTTGTGGCTGTGTTCGGCTTCTTCTGGGCGGGCGTGCTCCATAACTTCTGGCAGGCTCTCGTTGCATGGGTCGTAGTGACCGTCATCGCGTTCCTCTTCACAACCGTAGCCGCCAACGCCATCGCCATCGTCGGTACAAACCCCGTCAGCGGCATGACGCTGATGACTCTTATCGTAGCTTCGGCTATATTCGTCGCCGTAGGCATCTCCGGAACCTCGGGCATCGTGGCGTCGATGATTATCGGCGGCGTTGTCTGCACAGCTCTCTCAATGGCCGGCGGCTTCGTCACCGACCTCAAAATCGGCTACTGGTTGGGCACAACCCCACGCAAGCAGGAGACATGGAAATTCGTCGGCACGCTCGTTTCGGCAGCCACCGTCGGCGGCGTAATCCTGCTGCTCGACAAAGTCTACGGCTTCACGGGGCCCGACGCCCTCGTAGCTCCCCAGGCCAACGCCATGGCTAAAGTGATCGAGCCTATCATGATGGGCGGCGACACCCCCTGGATTCTCTACATCACCGGCGCCATCCTCGCCCTGCTGCTCAACTGGCTCGGCGTGCCCGCCCTGGCTTTCTGCCTCGGTATGTTCATCCCGATGCAGCTCAACACCCCGCTGCTCATCGGCGGCGCTATAGCCTGGTTTGTAAGCACCCGCTCGAAAGATAAGGAGGTCAACGACGTGCGTCGCGACCGCGGCACGCTCATCGCCTCGGGCATGATTGCCGGCGGCGCCCTCTTCGGAGTCTTTGCCGCCCTCACACGCTTCTGCGGCTTCGAGTATGTTTGCCCGATGTCGTTCGGCCTGAACCAGCTCCTCGGCCTGGTTGCCTACGTGCTCATTATCCTCTACCTCATCCGCTCCTCGCTCGCAGCGCGCCGCTAATCCCCATACTCCAATATACCCAACCCGGAGACTCCTGCAGCCTCCGGGTTGCTTTTTCCAATCCACTCCATGACCCGCGAAGAATTCAACCACCAGGCCTTAAACCCTCCGAAAGCCGAGGGTAAATCAGTTTTTGTCGTAACCGAAATCGACTTGTTAGCTCTGCCCGATAACAGAAAAAACCGATATCCCAAGTTCCCGGTCTATCGCCGCGTGATTGGCTACGGCGACTCGCT
>CAYNSG010000042.1:0-3573 GCA_964399885.1 uncultured Bacteroides sp. | reverse complement strand
GCCTCGAGCGACTCGGCCGACGAGTCGACGAGGCGGAACATTACGATGTGGCGTACCATAAGTAAGCGTTTAGGCTTTATAGAGGCGTTCGCGGGCGGCGGCTACGCGGTCGTCGGTGATGTAGTCGTCGTAGTCCATCAGCTTGTCGATGATTCCGTTGGGAGTCAGTTCGATGATGCGGTTGCAGACGGTCTGGATGAATTCGTGGTCGTGGCTCGACAGCAGGATGTTGCCCTTGAAGCCCTGGAGCGTGTTGTTGAACGCCTGAATCGATTCGAGGTCGAGATGGTTGGTGGGCGAGTCGAGCACGAGCGTGTTGGCGTCCTTGAGCATCATGCGGGCAATCATGCAGCGCATTTTTTCGCCGCCGGAGAGCACCGACGCTTTCTTCTGCACCTCCTCGCCCGAGAAGAGCATCTTGCCGAGGAATCCTTTCAGATAGATTTCGCTCGAGTCGTTGCTGAACTGGCAAAGCCAGTCGACGAGGTTGAGGTCGGTGTTGAAAAATTCCGAGTTGTCGAGCGGCAGATAGGCGGTGGTGATTGTCTGGCCCCAGTCGTAAGTGCCGGCGTCGGCCTTGCGGCGTCCGTTGATGATTTCAAACAGAGCGGTCATTGCGCGGGGGTCGTGGCTGAGGAATGCAACCTTGTCGCCCTTCTCAATCTGGAAGTTGACGTCGCGGAACAGCACGTCGCCGTCGACCGATGCCGAGAGACCGTGAACCTCCAGAATCTTGTTGCCCGGCTCGCGCGAGGGGGTGAAGATGATGCCCGGATAGCGGCGCGACGATGGCTGAATCTCCTCGATATTGAGCTTTTCGAGCATCTTTTTGCGGCTTGTGGTCTGCTTCGATTTGGCCACGTTGGCACTGAATCGCTGGATGAATTCGAGGAGCTCCTTACGCTTCTCCTCGGCCTTTTTGTTGGCTTGCTGCTGCTGGCGCAGGGCGAGCTGGCTCGACTCATACCAGTAGCTGTAGTTGCCGGCGAAGAGCGACATTTTGTTGTAGTCGATGTCGAGCGTGTGGGTCGAGACGGCGTCGAGGAAGTGGCGGTCGTGGGAGACTACGAGCACCGTGTTCTCGAAGTTCGAGAGATAGTTTTCGAGCCAGGCTACGGTTTCGAGGTCGAGGTCGTTGGTGGGCTCGTCGAGCAGCAGATTGTCGGGGTTGCCAAAGAGGGCTTTGGCGAGGAGCACGCGCACCTTTTCGTTGGCGCTCATGTCGCGCATCAGCGTGTAGTGGCGGTCCTCCTTGATGCCGAGTCCGCTGAGCAGGGCGGCGGCGTCGCTTTCGGCGTTCCAGCCTTCGAGCTCGGCGAATTTCTCCTCAAGCTCCGAGGCGCGGATGCCGTCGGCGTCCGAGAAGTCGGGCTTGGCGTAGAGCGCATCCTTCTCCTGCATGATGTCCCAGAGCACTGTGTGGCCGCGGAGCACGGTTTCCATCACCGTGCAGTCGTCGAACTTGAAGTGGTCCTGTTCGAGCACGCTCATTCGCTCGCCGGGGCCCTGGGTTACGGAGCCGTGGGTCGACGAGAGCTGTCCCGAGAGGATTCGCATGAGGGTAGATTTGCCGGCACCGTTGGCGCCGATTATGCCGTAGCAGTTGCCGGGCGTGAACTTCATGTTGACATCCTGAAAGAGCACGCGCTTGCCAAACTGCATTCCGAGATTGTTTACTGCTATCATGTTGTTACATAGTTCAATCAGACTCTCCGGCGCGGGTTGGGTCGAAAAGTCTGACGAGGGATTTCTTTGTCGATTAATTGGCCAACTCGTAGCGATAGATATCGACGAGCTTGATGTCGAACACGAGGGTCGAGAAGGGCGGGATGCTTCCGGTGGTCTGCGCTTCGTAGCCCTGGCCGTAGGGGATGACGACGCGGGCGCTGTCGCCTACGCGCATGTCGCTCAGAGCAATCTGCCAGCCGGTGATTGTCTGCGTAGGCTGGAAGCGGAAGATGCTGTCGCCGTTGGCGGTGAGGGTAAACGAGGAGTCGAAAGGCTCGTCGTTATAGAGGCGTCCGATATATTTCACGTCGACGGTACTCGTGACCAACGGCGAGAGGTTGCCCTCGGTTTTAGAGCGGTCGTTGAAATAATGGATGAGCACGCCCGACGAGGGGTACCACGACGGCGTGAGCTGGCGGTAGAACAGCGTGCCGTCGGAGTTTTTCAGCGCAGCCTGGGCGTTGTAGAAGTTGTCGTTTTCCTGACGCCACTCTTCGTAGATTTCCCAGGTGTTGTCGCTTTCGCAGGCTCCGGTGAAGAGCGCCACTGAGATGATGGCGGCGAAGATTATGTAAGTTAGAGATTTCATATAATATTTTTTTAAAATTCCACCGTCGGGGCTTTCGAGGCGCCGGGATCGGCCTGGAACTGCGGCTTGGCAGTGAAACCGAACCATCCGGCGTAGATTACCGTGGGGAATTTCTTTATTGATGTGTTGTAGTCTTTTACGGCTTCGGTGTAGCGTCCGCGGGCAGTGGCAACGCGGTTCTCGGTGCCTTCGAGCTGTGCCTGGAGGTCCTTGAAGTTCTCGTTGGCTTTCAGGTCGGGATAGGCCTCGCTGACGGCAAGCAGTGATTTGAGCGCTTGCGAGAGCTCGCCCTGAGCCTCCTGGAAACGTCGGAGCGACTCCTCGTTGAGGTCGTCGGCATTGATGGTTATCGAGGTTGCTTTGGCGCGGGCCTCGGTAACTTTCTCGAATGTTTCGCTCTCGTGGGTGGCATAGCCTTTTACGGTGTTGACGAGGTTGGGAATCAGGTCGGCGCGGCGCTGATACTGGTTCTCGACTTCGGCCCACGATTGGTCGACGGTTTGCTGCTTGTCGACGAGCGAGTTGTAGTTGCACGACGACAGCGACATTGCCATCACCGCTGCAGCTGCAATTGCCAGGTTGCGGATTGCTTTCATAACGTGTGTGTTTTAGATAAGTAAGGAATTATGCAAGTTTTCTGAGTAGCGAGGTGAGGCTAACGCGGTCGTGGATGAGCGCGTGGAGGTCGGCGATATTGACGCGGGTCTGCTCCATCGAGTCGCGCTCGCGGAGCGTTACGGTGTTGTCCTCGAGCGTCTGGTGGTCGACGGTGATGCAGAACGGCGTGCCGATAGCGTCCTGGCGGCGATAGCGTTTGCCGATGGAGTCTTTCTCGTCGTAGCGCGTAGCGAAGTCAAACTTCAGGTCGTCGACGATGGCGCGGGCTTTTTCGGGGAGACCGTCCTTCTTGACGAGCGGCATCACGGCGCATTTCACCGGAGCGAGAGCTGCCGGCAGGTGGAGCACCACGCGGGTTTCGCCGCCGTCGAGCTTCTGCTCCTCAAACGATGAGCAGAGCACGGAGAGGAACATGCGGTCGACGCCAATCGAGGTCTCGATGACGTAGGGCGTGTAGTTCTCGTTGAGCTCCGGGTCGAAATATTTGATGTTTTTGCCCGAGAATTTCTCGTGCTGCGAGAGGTCGAAGTTGGTACGAGAGTGGATGCCCTCAACCTCCTTGAAGCCAAACGGCATCTCGAATTCGATGTCGGTGGCGGCGTTGGCGTAGTGGGCGAGCTTCTCGTGGTCGTGGTAGC
>CAYNSG010000041.1:0-13913 GCA_964399885.1 uncultured Bacteroides sp. | reverse complement strand
CCTATAAAATAAATACTCTCTGCATAATTGTTATCTAATTTAGATGGTTCAGCTACGAAACACTTGCTGTTTCCATAACTAATACTCCGCAAAGTTATTAAAAATAAAGACTTAGCGCACTGGTTTTCTGATGGGTTGATAGGCATATTGGGCTTGGTTGATTGATGGGGCGAGGGGAGATTAGGTGAGGGGGGCGGGGGATTAGGCGAGGGGCTGGAGGAGCTTGGGGTTGCCGACGAGCCAGAGGATGTCGTGGGGGTGGAAGCGGGTGTCGGCGGCGGGGGTGATGAATTCGCCGTCGCGGTCGATGCTGACAAGCAGAGCCTTGAAGTCGGTCGTTAGGCGGCTTTGCGCAACTGTTTTGCCTACAATCGATGAGCTGTTGGTCAGCTGAACGGAGGTGAGCTTGAAGTCGGCGGGCGACATCGAGCGGGTTTCGTCCTTCGAAGCTTCGACAACCGGGAGCAGGCGCTGAATCTCCTCGTCGGTAGCAATGACTCCGAGCACGTCGCCGGGGAATATGCGCGTGTCGCCGGCGGGGACGGGCAGCAGCTCTCCGCCGCGCTGAATCGAGGCGATGTTGACGCCATAGCGGTGGCGCAGGTCGGAATCCTGAAGGCGTTGGCCTACGAACGGGCAGCCGTAGCCAACGGTCATGAAGGCGAGGTGGAGGTTGGCAACGACGTCGTTGTTGCGGCCGCTGCGGCGAAGTTCGCGCTCGTTGAGGTTCTCGATAAATCGCGTTTCGATGCGTGCGAGCCGTCGGCGAAGGGTTTTCGAGAGGCTGAACATCAACAGAATAGTGATGGCGAGACCACACGAGATGCCGATGCCGATGGAGTAGATTGACGAGAGCGCATAGATGATAATCAGCAGCGCAATCAGGAATCGGAAGAGGGTCATGACAATCAGCGGCACGTCGAAGCGCGCATTAGCGGCAATCAGTCGCTGGCGCTCTGTTCGCTTCGAGGCGGGGTAGGAGAGTGCGAGCAGGAATGGAGCCATGGCGCCGAGAGTGACGACGGCGCAGATGAGTTTACCCCACTTCGCGCTGACGCCCACGAGCCACGGCAGCAGCCAGTGGGTTGAGACGATGGAGATCGTGACGAGCACTACGGCATAGAGCACCACGCGCCAAAGGTAGCGGTTGATGAGTGAGCGCCAGAGTTTTCCGGTTTCGCTCTCGCAGCTTGCGCGGTCGCTATAGCGGTCGATGAGGAAATGGAGGCGTTTGGGGAGAATCCGCTCGACGAACGAGTAGAACGGGTCGGCAAGGCGGATGAAGTAGGGTGTGGTGAACGTTGTCAGCACTGATACCGCCACAACGATGGGGTAGATTGTCGGGTCGAGAACGCCGAGGCTCATGCCGAGAGTGGCGATGATGAAGGCAAATTCACCAATCTGCGTCAGCGAGAATCCTGCCTCGATGGCGATGCGCAGAGTCTGGCCAGTGACGAGCATGCCGAATGTGCCGAATATGATCATTCCGAAGATGACAACGAGCGACAGAATCAGAATCGGCTGCCAGTAGTTGACGATTACGGTTGGGTCGACCATCATGCCGACGGAGATGAAGAACACCGAGCCGAAGAGGTCCTTGACCGGCGTCACAACGTGCTCGATTCGCTCGGCGAAGCTCGTTCCGGCGAGAATCGAGCCCATGACGAACGCTCCGAGAGCAAGCGAAAATCCGCAGAAAACGGAGAATACCGCCATGCCCAGGCAGAGACCCATACTGACAATCAGCAACGTCTCGGAGTTGAGATAGCGGCGGCAAGCGTTGAGAAGCGTCGGGAGCACGAAAACGCCGACGGCAAACCACATGACGAGGAAGAACATCAGCTTGGCGACGCTGAAGAGCATTTCGCCTCCTTGGAGGGAGTTGTTGATGGCTATCGACGAGAGGATTACCATCATCAACACCGCGAAAAGGTCCTCGACAATAAGCACGGCAAACACCAGTGCGGCGAATTTCTTGTGCTGTATGCCGAGGTCGTTGAACGCCTTAATAATGATAGTTGTCGACGACATCGAGAGCATTCCGCCGAGGAAGAGGCTGTTGATGTTTGAAAAGCCCAACACGTGGCCGATGATGAATCCGGCGCACATCATCCCGCTGACTATAATCAGCGCCGTCACAACCGCCGAGCCTCCGGCATTGACGAGCTTCTTGAAGCTGAACTCCAGGCCGAGCGAGAAAAGCAGGACGATGATTCCTATCTGAGCCCAGAATTCAATGTTGCTCTCGGTTGTTACCGACGGCAGATACTCGAAATTTGGGCTGGCAAGAAATCCGGCGACGATATAGCCGAGCACAACGGGCTGCTTGAGCCATTTGAAGAGCACCGTGGTGACTGCTCCGAGGATTAGGATGAAAGCAAGGTCGGAGATGAGTCCCTCGATGTTCAGTTCGGCGGCGGCAGCGGCGGCGTTGGCTATAATCATCGTTATTGTCAGATAGAAACTTGGTTGGCGAGCGAGATAGCTTGGGTGGGGTTGAGTTTGCTCAGCGAGGCGAACACGGCGGGCACGTCGGTAGTGTTCTTGGCGAGCACAACGAGGTTGAGGCGCGTCAGCGGCGTGTCGTAGTCGTATTCGACGAAAACGCTGGTCAGGTTGACGTGGAATGCGGCGAGCGTCGAGCGGTAGGCTTCGATGTCGGTGATGATTCCGTTGATGCGGATGCGCACAATGCGCGTTTCCCACCCGACGTGGATTCGCTGTTCGAGTTTTTCGAGAAGCACGAGGATTACGAGAATCAGTCCCGTTGCAACGATCGAAACGCAGTACATCCCGACGCCGACAGCCATGCCGATTGTAGCGACCAGCCAGATTCCGGCAGCGGTTGTCAGACCTCTTACCGACCCTTTCATCTGGATTATCGCGCCGGCACCGAGGAAGCCTATGCCGGTGATAACCTGGGCGGCAATACGCCCCGGGTCACCGTTTTTCAGCCCGAGATATTCCTGGGGAACGTAGATTGAGAGTAACATCGCCAGCGTGGCTCCCATCGAGATGAGGGCAAATGTGCGGATGCCGGCAATCTGTCCCTTGTGCTTGCGCTCCATCCCGACGCAGCAGCCGAGCAACAAGCTCAGGCAGAGCTTGAAGACGGCGCTGACGGTTGTGACCTCGTTGGAGTTTATCGCGAGATATATGTCGTTGAGCCAGTCGGTCATTTCTTCGGTTATTTCTTCTCGATTATTTCTTCATTGTGAAATGGCGCGAGGTCAGGCGGAAATTGTCGGCAAAGAGCTCAACGGTGTAGTCGCCGGGTGTGAGAGCCGTGTTGACGTCCCAGTAGATGGTAATTCTCGAGATTTCATCGCCGGTATACTCGATGGTTTTCTTCGCAGTGCAGGGAACGTTGGCGCCCTCAAACGAGAACGAGCCGGCATCGCCGAGTAGCGTGCCTTCGGGGCTCGTGATTCGCAGATAGATAGTTTTTGAGCCTACGGGCGTTGAGTTGTTCTGCGGAATGGTGAACGTCACCATCAGCTGGCGAGCCTTGGTGATGTTCTTCTCCGTCTTGCCGTTCTTTTTCAGCGCCGTCAGCTGCACGCCGGTGACGTTGAGCTTCTCGGCGAGAGTCATGCGCTCGCTGAGGGTTTCGTTCTTTTTCGAAAGCTCGCGGGCCTGGCTCGAAAGCTGTTGGTTTTTCGAGCGAATCTCCTCATTCTCAGCGCGCAGGCCGGCGTTTTCGCGTCCGAGCGAATCAACCTGGGCTATGTAGTGGCGCAGCAGTCCGCGGAGCGTGCTGATTTGGTTCTGGAGCTCATTGATGCGCTGCTGGCTTTTCTTCTTCTCAGAGTTGAGTTCCTCGAGAAGCTGCTCAACCTTGTTTTTGGCGGCGGTGTATTTAGCCAGGAGCGTGTCGCCCTCCATCTGCACGGCTTGATTCTCATACTGTGCAAACTGCATGTTGATAGCCTCATACTCGTTGGCGAGCTGCAGCTGGTCGTTGGTTAGTTGAAGCTGCTCATTCTCTGCGCGGACACTGTTAACCTCATGTTTGAGCGATGTCAGCTGAAAGACGCTGAAAACAACAGCGATGACGAGCAGAGCGACGAGGGCTATTGCGAGCCAAAGTAGTTTCGGTTTCTTTTCCATTGTTCAGTCGGGGGATTGGAGGGTTAGAGACCACGTCCGTGGCAGTTCTTGAACTTTTTACCGCTGCCGCAGGGACAGGGGTCGTTACGTCCGATTTTCGGGCCGGTCTTGACGGGCTGGGGGCGCTGGTGTTCGCCCTGCTGAGCCGATGCGGCGGCGCGCTGGGCGTTCTCGCCGGGGAGATTCTCGCGGCTTTCGCGGTAGTTGTTAGGCTCTTGGCGGCGGGGCATGGCGCGCTGAACCTCAGGCTGGCGCTGCTGCGCGGGAGCCGACGAGGCGTCGGTGCGCGGGTTCATTGTCGGGTTGGGCTGTATGTAGATCTGTCCGCGCATGAGAGCCGAGATAACCTTTGTGTTGAGGTTGTTGAGCATCGCTTCAAAGAGGTGGAACGACTCAACCTTGTAGATTACCAGGGGGTCTTTCTGCTCGTAGGATACGTTCTGAACCGACTGGCGCAATTGGTCGAGCTCGCGGAGGTGTTCTTTCCAGAGTTCGTCGATTGTGACGAGAAGAATGGCTTTGTGCCACTCCTTGACGATAGCGCGGCCTTTGGTTTCGTAGGCGTCGGTGACGTTCACCGGCAGCTGGAATATGCGCTTGCCGTCGGTGATCGGCACGAGAATCATGCCCGTCATGTTGCGGTTCTCGACGCAGTCGGTGATAACCGGCATGGCAACCTCCATGATGCGTTCGCTCTTGCGGTCGAAAGCCTCGATGGCGGCGGTGTGGATGCGGTCGATGATATCCTCCTTGGCGAGCGAGCGGAACTCCTCTTCAGTGAACGGAGCCTCGATTGTCAGAATCTTGAAGAGCTCGAGCGAGAGGGCCTGATAGTCGGCTGGGGAGTCGTAGGTGTTGACGAGGTTCTCGATGTTGTCGTAGAACATGTTGGCGATGTCGATGCCTACGCGTTCGCCCATCAGCGCATGGTGGCGGCGGGTGTAGATATACGTGCGCTGCTTGTTCATTACGTCGTCGTACTCGAGCAGGCGTTTGCGGATGCCGAAGTTGTTCTCCTCAACGCGTTTCTGGGCGTTTTCGATGGCGCGCGTCACCATGCGGCTCTCAATCATCTCGCCCTCTTTGAGTCCGAGAGTGTCGAGCATCTTCATGACGCGGTCGGTGGCGAAGAGTCGCATCAGCTGGTCCTCAAACGAAACGTAGAACACCGACGAACCCGGGTCGCCCTGACGGCCTGAACGTCCGCGCAGCTGGCGGTCGACGCGGCGGCTTTCGTGGCGTTCGGTGCCGATGATGGCCAGACCACCGGCGGCTTTCACCTCGTCGGTCAGCTTGATGTCCGTACCGCGGCCTGCCATGTTGGTGGCGATGGTCACAGTCCCTTTGCGGCCGGCCTGGGCAACAACCTCGGCCTCCTTCTGGTGGAGCTTGGCGTTGAGCACCTGGCAATCGATGTGGCGCAGGTCGAGCATTCGCTTGAGGAGCTCGGAGATTTCAACCGATGTTGTTCCGACAAGCACGGGGCGGCCTTCGTCGCGCAGACGCACGATTTCGTCGATAACCGCAGCGTATTTCTCTTTTTTCGTCTTGTAGACGCGGTCGTCCATGTCGATTCGCGCTACGGGGCGGTTGGTCGGGATGGTGACAACGTCGAGTTTATAGATGTCCCAAAGCTCGCCTGCCTCGGTTTCGGCCGTACCGGTCATACCGGCGAGCTTGTGGTACATGCGGAAGTAGTTCTGCAGCGTGATTGTTGCGAAGGTCTGCGTGGCGGCTTCGACCTTCACGCCCTCCTTAGCCTCGATGGCCTGGTGGAGACCGTCGCTGTAACGGCGACCTTCCATGATACGTCCGGTCTGCTCGTCGACTATTTTGATTTTATTGTCGTCGATCACATATTCGATATCCTTGTCGAAGAGCGTGTAGGCTTTCAGGAGCTGGGTGACGGTGTGGACGCGCTCGGCTTTGATGGCATAATTCTGCATCAGTTCATCTTTCTTGGCCTGGCGTTCGGCGGTGTCGGCGATATGCTCGGCTTCCGAGAGCTGGGCAGCGATGTCGGGGAGCACGAAGAACTGGGGGTCGCTGCTCGTGCCGGTCAGCATGTCGATACCTTTGTCGGTCAGCTCAACGCTGCGGTTCTTCTCGTCGATGACGAAGTAGAGCGGCTCAACAGCCTTGGGCATCTCGCGCGAGTTGTCCTGCAGATAGTATGCCTCGGTTTCGAGCAGCACATTCTTCATGCCCTCCTGGCTGAGGAATTTGATGAGCGGGCCGTTTTTCGGCAGGCCCTTGAAAGCGCGGAAGAGGTCGAGAGCGCCCTCTTTGCGCACGTCCTTATCGTCGGACGTGAGCTTCGATTTGGCGTCGGTGAGCAGCTGAGTGACGAGGCGGCGCTGAGCGTTGACAACCTTCTCGACGTTGGGACGATATTCGTTGAACATCTGGTCGTCGCCCTTAGGCACGGGACCGGAGATGATGAGCGGCGTGCGGGCATCGTCGATAAGCACGGAGTCGACCTCATCGACGATGGCGTAGTAGTGTTTGCGCTGCACCATGTCGTCGGGCGACATCGCCATATTGTCGCGCAGATAGTCGAAGCCAAACTCGTTGTTGGTGCCGAACGTGATATCGCAGTTGTAGGCGGCGCGGCGAGCGGGCGTATTGGGCTGGTGTTTGTCGATACAGTCGACGGTCGAGCCGTGGAACATGTAGAGCGGGCCCATCCATTCCGAGTCGCGTTTCGAGAGGTAGTCGTTGACCGTAACGACATGAACGCCGCGGCCCGAGAGCGAGCGGAGGAACACCGGCAGCGTGGCCACGAGTGTCTTACCTTCACCGGTTGCCATCTCGGCGATTTTGCCCTGGTGGAGCACGACGCCGCCGATGAGCTGAACGTCGTAGTGAACCATATCCCAGGTTATTTCGTTGCCACCCGCCATCCAGTGGTTGCGGTAGACGGCTTTGTCGCCGTCGATTGTCACGAAGTCTTTTCCGGCGGCGGCGAGGTCGCGGTCCATCTGCGTGGCGGTTACTACGACGGTTTCGTTGGCGGCGAAACGTGCGGCGGTTTCGCGCATGGCGGCGAATACAACGGGCAGATGCTCGTTGAGCTTATCTTCGAGCGTGTCGAGGATATTTTTCTCGTGGCGGTCTATATCGTCCCAGAGAGGCTGGCGCTTGTCGAACGGAAGCGTCTCGATGGTTTTCTTTTTCTCTTCGATGGCCTCGCGGTCGGGGGTAATGGCGGCCTGGATGTCGGCGCGGACGTCGGAGATGGCTCCGCGGAGCTGGTCGTTGTCGTATTGCTCCATCTGCGGTCCGAGGGCCTTGATGCGGTCGATTATGGGTTGTATTTCCTTGAGGTCGCGTTGGGATTTATTCCCGAATATTTTGCTTAGGAATGAGTTGAATGACATATAACTACGTAGTGGTTATGTTGTTTGCGTTGCAACGTTCGTGATGCCCTGCGTCGGTGGCAGGGCACGAATCGGGTGCAAAGTTACGATAAATAATTGAAATCTTGGCTTGAAGAGCCGAGAAAAGAGGCGCCGCGCTCGCAAGTCTATCAGAATGCTTTCTGTAGCTGTCAGAGGCGCAGTGCGGGCAGCGAGGCGGCGTTTGGCGAGCGAATGCGCAGCAGGCGGCTTATGGTCGGCGCAATTGTGCGCGCATCGACCGTCTCGTTGATAATCTGCGGTTTGACGCCCGGGCCCATGATGAAGGCCGACGAGGGGATGTAGGCATCTCGCGATGCTTGCGGTGTGGCGGTGACGGCGTTGATATCGTCGACCACAAACCAGCCGGGGGTGATGTTGACAACTACGTCGCCCGTGTTAGCCACGACAGTGTTGCGCTTGAGTGCCTGAGCGTTATCGCCGGCGCGGGCTGCGATGATGTCGTCGATAGTGTGGACGGCGCTGACGCCGCTCATGCGGGCAAGAAACTCGGCAGCTTCGGCGCGCACGGCCGAGGCTTCGAGCTTGTTCTGCTTTATGAGGTGGTCGTTGAGATAGAAGTTGCGGTTGAAATAGCCGGTTACCCACTCGCCGTTGCCGTGGAGCGCCATGAGATACATGTTGAGCAGCGAAATCGCTTTGCGGGGCGAGAACTCGCCGGAGGGCACGCCCCATTTCTCGTCGTCGCGCGGGCCGTTGCCTGCCGGCGGACATCCGGCGATGAAAAAGAGCGTGTTGCCCGCGCCGGCGCGTCGGTCGGCAGCCTTGATGAGCCGCTCAATGTCGCGGTCGAGTCGCAGATAGGCGTCGAGCGTCTCCATGCGGTTGTCGGCGTCGCGGGTGTAGGGGTAAGGCGCGAGCGTATAGCCGAGGGCGAGCATGTCGATTGGTCCGCGCGTGGCGAAATCCATCGAGTTGAGATAGTCGATGGCAACGTTCGTCACCTCCGTGTTTCCTTTGGCCGACGCCATGAAGCGGTCGTAGCGGTCGGCATCCTTGTGGGGGAAGTTGTGGCGGAAGGGGTATTGCTTCTTGTAGTCGGGAATGTCGGGATAGGATGAGGGGAAGAGCAGCGGCGTCCACGACATCGTGTCGAGCTTCGCGGCGAGCGGCTGCGTGTAGTTGCGGGTCGACATTGTGCGCGGCACGTCCTTGTAGTGGGTCGTCGTTGCCCAGTTGCCGTTATCGGCATTTATCCAGAACGCGCTGTTCCCGGCGTGACCGGCCATGATGATGGCCTGCACGGGATCGGCGGCAACGCTGTAGACCCACCCCGTTCCGGCGGCATCGAGCCGCACCTCATCAGAGAGCGTCGAGACGCGCACGGCTTTGGGCGAGTAGGTCTCGTTGGTGAAGTTGCCGATTGTGGCTGAGTCGAGCAGAATATTGCGCCCGCGGCGTTTTATGCGGTCGTAGACCGTGGCAGCCGGAATACCGTTGACGCTTGGTGCCGCGCCTGTGAAAATCGTAGCGGTAGCGGCGGCGGGGTCAACGCCGGGACCATAGTCGAGGTTGGCAATCATCGCGCCGTCGCGCATCAGATGCTTGAAGCCGCCCTCGGTCAGATAGTCGTCGAGCAGCGTCAGATACTCATCGTTGAGCCCCTCGACCATTATGCCCACAACAAGAAGCGGCCTGCGTGGCGACGTAGGCTGAGCTCCGGCGGCAACTCCTATCAGCGAGAGGAGAATGACGCCGAGTATCTTGCTGGATATGAATCTCTTTGGTGGTAGCACTTGTTGTGTCTGTTTCGGTTGTTGTCGTTCGCGGGTTTGATGTTCGTCGTTTCCGTTCCGTCGGTTATCGTATCCGTTTCGACAGCTATCGTTAGTGTTTCGATGTTCCTCGTTAGCGGTTCGATGTTTATCGTTTGCGGTTTCGGTAGATGTTGAAGACCGAGCGGATGATGTCGGCGGCCATCAATGGTAAAAATGCATTATTGAGCTTTTGGTTCAATGCGGTAGCAAAAATTATCGTCCCGATTACCGCCGCAAAGTTAATAAAATGATACCAAACCAGGAAATTCCTGCCTCGGCTGCTCCAGATGAGTATCGGCACGAGTAGCGCCAATGGGTTGAACCATAGGATTAAGGCGTTGGGCGACGTTGCTTCGTGGACGGAGATGAACACGAGGAACGCAACGATGCATCCGGCGAGACCGACGACGGCAAACAGCAGCGCATCAAACAGGCGCGATGAGCGGTGGGCGATGATGTCGTAAGCCGTCACGGCTATAGTGACGAGCAGGAAGAGCCACGACAGAAACAGCGGCGTTAGGAACCATGGCGTCGGTCCGGCGGCGATGCCCGAGGGGTTGCCGTCGACGAGCATTGTTGTCGTTGTCACGAGCGGGCGCTCTCCGTCGGGGCCGTCGATTGTCGCCTCGGCGGCCAGTTGGGCGAGGGTGACGGGGGCAAAGGCTGCCTCGCGGGAGGTGATTTGGTAGTCGATGCCTGAGCCGAGGGCGATGTCGATGCCGAACTGATACCAGGGGTAGTTGCGGTGGAATCGCTGCATCTCGGAGCGGAACGTTGCTTCGGCGGACTTAATGTCGGCGGGGAGGCAAAGTGAGTCGGGCGAAAGGGCAATTTGCAGCAGCCGCAGGGGGCGCAGCGAGCAATTGTCCTTCACGTAGTTGTAGCGGTAGACGGGGTGGAGGAGATTCTCATGGATCAGTGCCAGCAGGCGGTTGATCTGGGCGGGCGTAAGGTTGAGCGTTTGCTCAACTACGGCGCGATGATGCCGGCGATACTGCTCCAGGAAAAAGTGGGTCGGCACTTTGCCCGCCATATAGTCGGTTTCGCCCTTGACGAAGCGATAGATGAAGTTGGGCGAGTCGAAGTCGAAGAGCCCCCAGTTGACGGTTATGTCGCTGTGGGCACTGTGAAAGCGCAGGGCGGTGTGGCCCTCAAGCTCGTAGACTTGTTCGCCGGGGGCGCAGGTGAGCAGGCTGACAGTTGTCGGCAGCGGCGAGGCGATGGCAGCGCTGTCGGGCCGCTGAGCAAAAACCCATGGCGGCAATACGATGAGTATTGTCGCCATGAGGATTATACGATGGATTATTTTCACGGTTTACATTATTCCGCGTTCACGGAGCTTGCACTGCCAAGCCCATGCAGAGCGCATGGTGTCGGCAAGCGGGGTGTCGGCTTTCCAGCCGAGGATCTTGTTGGCTTTCGAGGGCTCGCCCCAAACTTTCTCGATGTCGCCGGCACGGCGTCCAACGATTTTGTAGGGAACCTTAACGCCGGTAGCGCTTTCGAAGGTGTTGATGAGCTCAAGGACGCTGACGCCGTTGCCTGTTCCGAGGTTGTAGATTTCGATGGGAGCTGCATCGGGGTTTTCGAGCATGCGGTCCATAGCTTTCACGTGGGCGTTGGCAAGGTCGACAACGTTGATGAAGTCGCGGATGCAAGAGCCGTCGGGCGTGGGGTAGTCGTCGCCAAACACGCTGAGCTCCTTGCGGATGCCTATGGCTGTCTGCGTGATGTAGGGGATGAGGTTCTGGGGCACGCCGTTGGGAAGCTCGCCAATCTCAGCCGACGGATGTGCGCCAACGGGGTTGAAGTAGCGGAGAATCACGCTCTTGAAGGGTGCGCCGGCGTTGATTACGTCGGTGATGATCTCCTCGGAAATCTGCTTGGTGTTTCCGTAGGGCGATGTGGCTTTCTTGATGGGCGATTCCTCGGTGACGGGGTTTACGTCGGGCTCGCCGTAGACGGTGCACGACGATGAGAAAACGATGCCTTTCACGCCGTTGGGGCCCATCAAATCCAAGAGGTTCATCAGCGTGTTGAGGTTATTGCGATAGTAAAGGATAGGTTTCTGCATCGACTCGCCTACGGCTTTGCTTGCGGCGAAGTTGATGATTCCCTTGATGTCGGGGTATTTGGCGAAGAGGGCTTTCAGCGCGTCGAGGTCGGTGCAGTCGGCCTGAACTAAGTCGGGGCGGACGCCCGAGATGCGTTCGATGCCGTCGAGCACTTCGATGTTGCTGTTTGAAAGATTATCGATGATTACCACAGAGTAACCTGCAGCTTGGAGCTCAACCACAGTGTGTGAGCCGATATAGCCTGTTCCGCCGGTTACCAAAATTCTTTCTTTTTTCATGATTTTGAGATTTATTTGAATTCTTTCGGGCAAAGTTAGGGATTGTTTGGCTCTCTGCCAAATTTTCTCGCCCAAAACCTCAAACTTCAATTTGGCAAAATGTCAAATTGACAAAATGACAAAATGATTTTCAGCTCCGGGATTTGAGGAGGTGCATCTCGCAGTTGGCGCAGTCGAATTCGAGCTTGAATGATGCTCCGGCGTGGCGCAGCGTCAGGTCGGCGGGCCATTCGCGTCCGGCGGGTGTGCGCAGGCATTTGCCGGCTTCGCGGCGCAGGCAGTAGCGGGTTGTCATCAGGCGCGTTCCGGGCTCGACGGCGCGACGCGTTTCGGGCGCCGGAACGATGTCGGTGACCCCGAGGTCGGCGTAGAACTGCCTGGCGAGAGCGTTGGCAACATTGGCAGCGTAGCCGTCGTAGAGCTCGCGCAGCTCGGCCGCGGGCAGCGGCGGGCGGCGATAGTCGTAGCGATAGGTTGCGCGGATTTGTGAGCGAAGCAGTTCTATCAGGTCGCGGCGCATGACCGTCAGCGTGGAGGCGGGGATGAAAAGCGAGTCGCAATCCGAAGCTACCGACTCGACGGCAAACTCCGTGTCGCCCGTCTTGGTGAGAATCGTGCGGTGGCGGTCGCTCTGGGGCGTGCGCGCCTCTTCGAGCTGCAGCGGGGTGAACGTCGCAACGCACGAGCGGCCTGTGCGGACTTCGAGCGTGATGCCGCCCGGGCAGCGGGTCATGGCGATGTCGACCGGGATGAGCGTGCGGGCTATGTCGCCGGCGATCATCGCGTCGAACTGCCGGTCGCGGTTGCGCAGCAGTTCCGTCCCGGTGGGGATGGCGATTTCCGTCGCGGGGTAGATTGTGGAGCCCTCGGCACGGTTTACGCCGAATCCTTTGAACTCACCGCGCTGGTCGAAGAATCCCAATCCGTCGCCGTTGTTGATCGTAACGCCCGGCTTCAGCCGCAGCGCGTAGGCTCGGCCTTTGGCCAACGGCTTCTCAACCGTGGCGACAGCTTCGCCGAGCCATTTCGGGGAGCGCATCGCAGCCATCGGGGCGGCTGGGCGGCGCCGGCGGGTGAAATAGTCGGTAAATCCGCGGTTGAAACTCTTCGACAGTTGCGGGTCGAAGGCGAGCTCGGTTCGAGCCGACGAGGCGCGGCAGTAGCGGTCGGGGTTAGCAGCGATGATTTCGTCGAGCCGGCGGCGATAGGCGGCGGTGACATTGCGCACGTAGGCGGCATCTTTCAGTCGCCCCTCGATTTTGAATGAGGAAACGCCGGCGTCGATGAGTTCGGGCAGGGAGTCGAGGCGATTAAGGTCGCGCAACGACAGCAGATGGCCCTCCATGAGTGTGCGGTCGTTGCTGTCGGTCAGCTTATAAGGCATACGGCAAATCTGGGCGCATTCGCCGCGGTTGGCACTGCGGCCGCCGCAGGCATAGCTCGCATAGCAAGCGCCGCTGTAACTGACGCATAGCGCACCATGGACAAACGCCTCGACCGGCACCGTGACGGCGCGGCAAATCTCGGCGGTTTCTTTGAGCGTCAGCTCGCGGGCGATGACAATCTGGCTCATGCCGCAAGCCTCGAGGAAACGGGCGCGGCGGGGCGTGCGGATGTCGCACTGCGTGCTGGCGTGGAGCGCAATCGGCGGGATGTCGAGCTTCAGAATCGCCATGTCCTGGACAATTAGCGCGTCGACTCCGGCGCGATAGAGTTGGCGTACGAGCTGCTCGGTTTCGGCGAGCTCGTCGTCGCGCAGCAGTGTGTTGAGCGTCACGTAGATGCGAGCGTCGAACCGATGGGCATAGTCGACCGCGCGGGCTATATCGTCGATGGAGTTTGCGGCCGCCGCACGTGCGCCGTGGGCAGGTCCGCCGATATAGACAGCGTCGGCTCCGCAACGGATGGCGTCGATAGCGATGTCGGCGGTCCGTGCGGGCGCAAGGAGTTCGAGTTTTCGAGGCTGTTGGCTCATTCCAACTGCAAAATTACACAAAAATCCCCACGCTACCTAAATCCGAGTGCCATATAGCGGTAGCGTGGGGCTATGTCGTTAAGAAGAAGCGATTAATAGTAAATCTCGCTTATGGTGGTGATGGGGGCGGGAGCAATCTCTGTTTCGACGTCGGCTACCTGCCAATCGCCTACGTAAGGATTTCTTGTCACACCCTGTTTAATCTGATTGTAAATACCGTTGATGATGTGGGAATAGGGAAAGTAGTTCTGCATGGCGTTTTATATTAAAAAGTGATGTTATGATTTGAAAACAAGCCG
>CAYNSG010000040.1:0-13993 GCA_964399885.1 uncultured Bacteroides sp. | reverse complement strand
GACGAATAATCTTCTTACCTTAAATCTAATACCATGAAAAACTGATGCAAAGTTACAACCTTTTTCAAAAACTATGTTTTATAACATAAAAAATCTTTCACTAATTAACAAAGTTTAACCAACGAACGATTGGTTGTGATTTTACGATATGTGATAATACTCTGAGTCGTAGGGTATTACACATTTATGGCCTATGACGGCCGATTGTAATGCGTTCAATGAGACCGAAGTCACCGTAGACCGAGGAGGAGGTTAGTAGGGGTCGACGTCGTAGTAGATTGTTGCGGTGCGGAGAGAGCTGAGGCGCTGCTCGGCAAGTTTGATGTAGAGGTCGCGAAGAAGCTGCCGCACACGCTGCATAGACGCTTGAACCTCAATTTTAAGCATGATTTTGCGGATGTAGAGGTTCTGTATGCGGCCTACCGACGGCTCCTCGGGTCCAAGCACGCGGTTTCCGAAAATGGCGCGAAGATGTTGAGCATAGAGTTGAGCGAGATGTTCGGTTTCGTGTGGGTCGCGGTGCTTGATATATAGATAGATAAGGCGGGTGAATGGCGGATAAGCAAATTGACGCCGCTGCTCGATTTCGTAGTCGTAGAATGCGCGGTAATCGTGGTCGCAGATGAACTTGAACAGCGGATGTTCGGGTTGACGAGTCTGAATGGCAACAATGCCATGGGTTTCACGACGACCGGCACGTCCTGCAACCTGCTCAATCATATTAAAGGCCCTCTCGGCCGAGCGGAAATCGGGCTGGTTAATCATAGCGTCGGCATTGACCACGGCAACAGAGCTGACGCCCGCGAAGTCGAGACCTTTTGTGACCATTTGCGTGCCGACGAGAATCTGGGCCTTGCGGCTGGAGAAATCGTTGATTATGTTTCGGTGAGCTTCCTTGTTGCGTGTCGTGTCGAGGTCCATGCGCAACATTTTCACGTCGCGGAATTGGCTTTGAATCTCGTCTTCAATTCGTTCGGTTCCATAGCCTTGAATTCCGACGTTTGGCTCATGACATGCGGGGCACGTGACGACTACAGGGTAGATTGCGCCGCAATAGTGGCAAACCATGCGGTCGATATGTTTATGATAGGTGAGCGCGACGTCGCAGCATTCACACTTCTGAACCCACCCGCAGGCGGAGCATTCTGCTACGGGCGCATATCCTCGGCGGTTGAGAAACACGATGGACTGCTCGCCGCGTTTCAGCGAATCGTCGATGACAGAGCACGTTTCGGCAGCGAGTGGACCCCGAAGCTCGCCTTTCTTGCGTGCTTTCGTGAGATTTACGATTTGGATTTCCGGCAGTTGGCTGCCACCGAAGCGTTCGGTGAGCTCTATGAGCCCGAAACGTCCGCTAAGGGCTTTATAGTATGTGTCGACAGCCGGCGTGGCGCTGCCGAGGAGTGTTTTTGCGCCGTGCATTCGGGCGAGCACCATTGCCGTGTCGCGGGCATTGTAGCGCGGAGCCGGGTCCTGCTGCTTGTAGCTTGGGTCGTGCTCTTCGTCGACGATTACCAGTCCTAACGCTCCGAACGGCAGGAAAATTGAGGAACGAGCGCCAATGACAACAATCGGACCATTCTCGTTAAGCACTCGGCGATAAAGGTCGACGCGCTCATTATCAGTGAATTTTGAGTGATATATGACCACGCGATTTCCAAATACGCGTTGCAGTCGCTGGGTCAGCTGGGTTGTCAGGGCTATTTCCGGAACGAGATACAGAACTTGTCGGTTTTGGCGCAGGACGAAGTCAATCAGATGGATGTAAATCTCGGTTTTACCGCTCGATGTGACGCCGTGGAGAAGATTTATGTCGTGATCGCGCCAAAGGTTGTGAATGCTTTCGAGAGCTGCCGACTGCTGCTCGCTTAGCTTGGGCAGTTCGGGAGTAACGACTCCGCTATAATCGAAGCGGTTAATCTGCTTTTTGTAGAGTTGGACGATTCCTTTATCGGCCATAGCGCGCAAAATAGCCGGCGAGACTTCGACTCGCTGTCGCAACCGCTCTACGGCTACTTCATCGCGGCGTCCGTGCATGGCTCCGGAGAGCTCTATGAGAGCCAGCAACGCCTGCTCCTGGCGCGGCGCTGAATTGACGGCGTCGAATGCTGCGTGTAGATTTTCGGGGTTGTCTACGTCGGCCGCGAGGGCAACATAGCGTTCGGTTTTCGGTGCATAGCGCTCAACGAGCCGCTCGGAAATCATGACGGCGCCTTTGTCGATGAGCTTTATCGCTATCATATTTACGCCCGACAAGCCGGTGGCTTTCTCAATTTCAGCTACCGATAGACGTTTTGCAGCATGGGTCAGCGTCTGAATGACAATAACTTCGCGCTCCGATAGGCGATTGTCGGCCGACTCCTCCCAATCCTCAACCGCTTCAAGAAACGTTTCACTCTCAATCTTTAATCCGGCCGGGAGAGCTGCTTTCATGACGTCGCCGATGCTGCACAGATAATACTCTGCAACCCACTCCCAAAGCTGCATTTGCGGGCGCCGCAGAATTGGCTCGTCGTCGAGCAGGTGGATGATATCTTTTATCTCAACTCCCTGTGGGGGAATGGCGTTGAGCGTGGCAACGATGCCGGTGTACTGTTTGCGCCTACCAAACTGGACTATTACGCGGCTTCCGGGACGCACTCGGCGTTCCAGCTCCGGAGGGATGCGATAGGTGAACAGTTCGTTAAGTGGCAGCGGCAGTACGATTCCGGCGTAACTCATCGAGGGAGAGCGAGATAAGGATTATTGTTTGTTGAGTCCAAGAGCGAAATAGCGCCACAGAGGTGCAACCATCAGCGCTTGTTTCATGCTGTCGGTCGTAAGCAAGTCGTAGAGCTCAGCTTCGGTGATTCGGCGGACAACGAGATCTTCAACGGCGTCGAGATGCTGCGCTGCGGTCGGTTCCACATCGCGAGCTATGAAGCAATAGGTTAGGTTGTTAGTCACGCTCGGGTTTCCGCAGATAACCATTGCCTGCTCCCAGACGCCTCCGGTATAGCCCGTCTCCTCCTCAAGTTCGCGCTTGGCGGCTTCGAGAGGTGTCTCGCCGGCTTCGACAACTCCGGCGCAAAGCTCCATCTCAACGACTCCGAGTCCATGGCGATATTGCTCGACCATGATATACATTCCCTCGCGGTCGCGGGCAATAATGTTGACCCACGAGGGGTATTCAAGTACGTAGAATTCAGGGTTAATGCGTCCGTCGGGGAGCTCTACAACGTCGCGACGCGCCGTGAGCCACGGGCGTTCGATGAGATACTCGCTTCTAAGCGTCTTCCAGGGTTTTGGGGAGAGGTTATCGTTCATAAGCTATAAATAGTTTTTCAAAAGCATCGGAGAGTAATTTGCGCGGGCAACCGATGTTGAGGCGCATGAAACCTTCGCCTCCTTCGCCAAACATCGCGCCATCATTAAGCGCAAGGCGGGCGCGATTGACAAAGAGGTCCACGAGACCTTCGTGAGTAAGATTCAGCCCTCGGCAGTCGAGCCATACAAGGAATGAGGCCTGCGGTGACAACGGTTTGATTTGCGGCATGTTTTCAGCAAACCATTTGACCGTGAATTCGACATTCCGCTCAACATAGGCGAGCATATGACGGCGCCATTCATCGCCGTGTCGAAATGCGGCAATTGTTGCGATTGGAGCGAAAATGTCGGGTGCGTTCAACTCGTTGGCAGTCAGCCATGAGTAGAATTGCGCACGGAGATTATCGTCGGGCACAATCGCATAAGAACATACGACACCGGCAATATTGAAAGTTTTCGAAGGCGCGGCAAACGTGATGGAACATGCGCGAGCTTCGGGCGAAACGGTTGCAAAAGGAGTGTGCCGGTTGCCAAACAGCGGCATCTCGGAATGGATTTCGTCGGAAACGACGAGCACATTATTGCGAGAGCAGATTTCGGCAACGCGGCGGAGCGTTTCGGGACTCCATACTATCCCGGCAGGGTTGTGGGGATTCGACAGAATCAGCAGGCGGGCTTTCGGGTCGGAGGCTATCTTCTCGAGATTGTCGAAATCCATCTCATAACCGCCATAAGGCAGTTCGCGCAGAGGATTGTAGACAACTTCGCGGCCATTGTCTTCGGGAACGAGGCGGAAGGGATGGTAGACCGGCGTCTGAATGATCACCTTCTCATCGGCGGCAACAAAGCGGTTGATAACCATTCCGATACCTTTCACGATGCCGGGGATGTAAGTCAACCATTCGGGATTAACTTCCCAACCGTGAAGCTTACGGAGCCAATCGACGATTGCCGGGCGATAGTCGGCCGGCTCAATCGTGTAGCCGAGAATCGGATGGCGCAGGCGGTCGCGCAGCGCATCTATAATAAACGGCGGCGTTGCGAAATCCATGTCAGCTACCCAAAGGGCTGTCAAGTCCGGCGCGCCGAAATGGTCGACGAGGGCATCGGTTTTAACCGCGCCGCTGCCGCGTCGGTCGATTATCGTGTCGAAATCGTATGTCATAGCAAAATCCTTTTATGCGGGGGCGGAGGAGCTGTTATTTCTCGCGCATGAACACGTTGATGGGCGTTCCGGTGAAGTCCCAATTTTCGCGAATCTTGTTTTCGAGATAGCGTCGGTAGGGCTCCTTGACCCACTGCGGCAGATTGCAGAAGAAGATAAATGTCGGGACTACGGCGCCTTTAAGCATCGTCACATACTTGATTTTGACGTATTTGCCCTTGTTGGCGGGCGGCGGGTAGTTGGCTATGGCTTCGAGCATGACGGTGTTGAGCTGCGACGTGGGCACGGTGCGACGACGGTTTTCATAGACAACCACTGCGGTTTCGAGCACCTTAAAAATGCGCTGCTTGGTCAGAGCCGAGCTGAACAGAATCGGGAAATCGGTGAATGGCGCAAAGCGTTCGCGAATTGTGTTCTCGAAATGGGCGATTGCTTCGGGCGACTTGTCCTGAACCAAATCCCATTTGTTGATGCAAACAACCAATCCCTTTTTGTTGCGTTGAATCAGCGAGAAGATGTTGACATCCTGGCTCTCAATGCCACGCGTGGCGTCGATCATAAGAATGCAGACGTCGCTGGCCTCGATTGCTCGAATCGAGCGTATAACCGAATAGTATTCAATGTCCTCGTTGACTTTTGCTTTCTTGCGGATGCCGGCGGTGTCGACAAGGTAGAAATCGAAGCCGAACTTGTTGTAGCGGGTATAGATGCTGTCGCGAGTGGTTCCGGCGACATCCGTCACGATATGGCGGTCCTCGCCGATAAACGCATTGATAATCGACGATTTACCGGCATTCGGACGCCCGACAATAGCGAACTTTGGCAGATCGTCGAGCTCCTCCTCTTCGTCGGCACTCTTTTCGGGCAGTTTCTTAACGACTTCGTCGAGCAAGTCGCCCGTACCGAATCCGCTGACGGCCGAGACGGGGTATGGTTCGCCCAGGCCGAGCGAATAGAATTCAGCCACATTATAGAGCCAGTCGTTAGAGTCGACTTTGTTGGCTACAAGGATCACCGGTTTGCGAGATTTGCGCAGAATTTCAGCTACATGGTCGTCGAGGTCGGTCACTCCGTTCATTGCGTCGACAACAAAAAGAATCTCGTCGGCCTGCTCAATAGCCAGATGAACCTGCTTGTTGATTTCGCTTTCGAATATATCTTCGCTATTGACAACCCAGCCGCCGGTGTCGACGATGGAAAACTCTTTGCCGTTCCAGTCAACGCGGCCATACTGGCGGTCGCGAGTGGTTCCGGCGGTATCATCCACGATAGCTGTCTGACTTTGTGTCAGTCGGTTGAAAAGTGTCGACTTCCCGACATTGGGTCGTCCGACGATGGCTACCATCTGTCCCATTTCTTTGCTCCTTAGTTGAATTGTTGTGCAAATTTAACGTTCTTATTCGATGTAGCCAAACGAACGCAGCTTATTTTCGCGGTTGCGCCAGTTGGGTTCAACCTTGACAAACAGCTCGAGATAGACGCTTTTGCCGAAGAATGTCTCGATATCTTTGCGTGCTTCGATGCCTACTTTTTTGAGCTTTGAGCCGCCTTTGCCAATCAGAATACCTTTCTGAGTGTCGCGCTCAACATAGATGACGGCCATGATATGGATTGCTCCTTGCTTCTCGTCGAATTTCTCCACGATAACTTCGGCCGAGTAGGGCACTTCCTTATCGTAGTTCAGCAGGATTTTTTCGCGGATAATCTCTGTGACGAAGAAGCGTGCGGGTTTGTCGGTCAGCGCATCCTTACCGAAGTAGGGCGGATTTTTCGGCAAGAGCTCAACGATACGATTCATAATCGAGGAGACGTTGAAATGTTCCTTAGCCGACGTCGGGAAAATCTCGGCGTTGGGAAGAAGCTCTTTCCAACGGGTCACGATTGACTCAAGCTCTCCTTGTCCGCCTTTAAGAAGGTCGATTTTATTGATGACAAGCAGAACAGGAACCTTTTCCTGTGCTACTTTAGCAAGGAAGTCGGCGTTTTTGGTCGGATCTTCTATGACATCCGTAACGTAGAGAAGCACGTCGGCATCGGTCAGCGCGCCTTGTGAGAACTCGAGCATGCTCTCCTGCAGTTTATATTTAGGCTTCAGAACGCCCGGGGTGTCGGAGAAAACGATCTGATATTCGGGAGTGTTGACGATTCCCATAATGCGGTGGCGTGTTGTCTGAGCCTTCGAGGTGATGATGCTGACGCGTTCGCCAACGAGGTCGTTCATCAGAGTGGATTTTCCAACGTTAGGGTTGCCAACGATATTGACGAATCCGGCTTTATGTCCGTCGGTGATTTTCTCAACGGTTTGATTTTTTTCGGTTGTTTCCATGTCGAATATTTTTTTGTCGTGAACGCAAACTCATCAGTCAGTCGGTAAACTGTTTGAAAGAGTTCATCACTTAATAAACAAAGATAGCACCCCAAAAGATGCTATCTTTGTTAAAAAAGTTATTGCTGTAGTCGATATCAAATATCCCAGATGAGATACATCGCACCCCAAGTGAAGCCTGCACCAAAGGCTGTCAGGATGATTTTATCGCCTTTCTTGAGCTTGTCCTTATACTCGTCGAGGCAGAGCGGAATCGACGCGGCCGAAGTGTTGCCGTAGTGTTCGATGTTGACGAGAACTTTTGCGGGATCAATGCCGGCACGCGACGAAACGGCCTCGATGATGCGGAGGTTGGCCTGGTGAGGCACGAGCCAATCGACATCGTCCATCGACAGATTGTTGCGCTTGGCAACGTCGAGGGTTGATGTGAGCATATCAGTGACGGCGTGCTTGTAGACGTTGCGACCGTCCTGGAAGAGGTAGTTATCGCCGGCGTCGATAGTTTCGTGCGACGTGGGGAGAACGGAGCCTCCGGCGCGCATCAGCAGATGGTCGCGACCTTCGCCGTCGACGTGGAACACAGCGTCGATAACGCCTGTGCGTTCCTCAGTGGGCTCAACGAGAACCGCAGCAGCGCCATCGCCAAAGAGCGGACATGTGCTGCGGTCGTTATAGTTGACCATCGACGACATCTTTTCGGCTGCGACAACGATTACTTTTTTGCGGAGACCTGAACGGATGTAAGCTGCAGCGTCCTCAAGCGCTACGATGAAGCCTGCGCAGGCAGCCTGGATATCGTAGGCATAGCAGTTGGCGAGGTTGCAGTCGTGGGCGATAACCGAACCTGTGCTGGGGAAACGATAGTCGGGGTTCGATGTAGCACAAATCAGGAGTTCAACATCCTCGGGGGCTGTAGCTGTTGACTTGAGAAGTTTCTTTACGGCCTGAGCTCCGAGATACGACGAGCCGGCACCCTCTTTTTTCAGTATTCTGCGTTCCTTGATTCCCACGCGGGTGGTAATCCACTCATCGTTGGTGTCAACCATCTTCGACAGCATTTCGTTGTCGAGAATATCTTCGGGCACATAAGAAGCAATGCCTGAAATTTTTGCGTAGAGCATATTCTTATTTTTTTAATGCGACGTTGATAGACGTCGGCGTGATGTCAACTGAAAAAACGAATCTCCCAAAAGACGTTTAATGCGGAGCTTTCAGGAGAATTCCGTCGCGACCCCGGCAGCGGTGATCGCTCATAGAGCGGGAATTCACCGTTGAGCAATCGTTGAGCGATTGCTTATGGGAGTCGTGTGCGGTCGGGTTGAGATGTCAGACAGCAGCGTCCTTCTGAATTGCGAGTTTGCCGCGATAGTAGCCACATTCTCCGCAAACAGTGTGGTAGATGTGCCACGCTCCGCAGTTAGGGCACTGAGCGAGTGTGGGGGCTACTGCTTTGTCGTGAGTGCGACGCTTTGCTGTGCGTGTCTTTGATTGTTTTCGTTTAGGATGTGCCATTTCTATTGAAGTTTTTCGTTATTTATTCTTGTTTTAGTTCTCTCGGGTTTGTGGTTGAGGTCAGCCGTTGTCAGTCGAGTCGTCGTTACCGGCGAGTTTCTTGAGCTGATCCCAGCGCGGATCGGTTGGCTGATTGTCGGTTTCAGCCGGCATAGAGTCAATCTCTTCAATCAGCCTCTCTTCAAGCTCGACCTCTTCATCGTCGGCAGCCGTAGCGCGATGTTTCTTTAACATCTGGCTCATCTGTCGGTTGCATTTTCCGAGCGGATGAACGTGTTTCATCGGGATTGCCAGAGCGACCGTGTCGTAAATCATGTAGGCAACGTTGAGATAATTGTCGCCTTCGGGGATTATGAGCAGGTCGTCCGAGTCGTCGTTATAGTCATCGCCGTATTTCACGTTGATGGCATAGTTGACGTCGATGGGATATTCAAGGTTGTCGAGGCAGCGGTCGCAGATGAGTGTGATGATGCCTTCGATATTGAAACTCAGCGCATAGATGTCGGCTTTATGGTCGACAGTGAAATCCACATTCAAGTCGGCATCATGGATATCTTCGCTCTCCATGTTGGCGAAGAACTCCTTTCCCAGATGGTAATTGAAAGTCTGGGTACCTTCCGGCATGCTTTTCAGCGGCAGCTTGAATTCGGTGAATTTACCCACGGTTAGAAACTCTAAATGTTAAAAAACTGCGCAAAGTTAACCAATAGTTTCGTTTCGCGCAAATTTATTCTCCGGCTTGCAGTTCGGCGCGCTTGAGATATTTCTCAATCTCAATGGCGTTCTCGGCAGCGAAGGTGGGATATTTGTCGTCGATAGTGCGATAGAGATTGGCTTCCTCCTTGTAGTTTTTCAACTCGCGCTGCACGTTGGCCTCCTTCATGAGGAAAAGGGGAGTGAAGTGAGGGTTGTTGTCGGAGATTTTAGCGGCCTGACGGAAGCATTTGATAGCAGCGTCGTAGTTCTCGAGGTTAACGTAACAGTCGCCTTCGAGCGATTTGGCGGCAGCGCCAATCACATTCTCTTTAGCGTCGTAGTCGCTGAGATATTTCAGCGCTTCTTCATACTTACCGTTGCGGTAGAGGATGATAGCAGCGTTGAGCGCAGCGCGGTTACCGGCATCGTAGCCATAATTGTCGGCAACTTGCATGTACTGAGCGAGAGCGAGCGAATCGTTGCCGGTTGTCAGAGTGAGGTCGGCCTGACCGATAGCAGTGTCGGCAGCCTCGATGCCGGGTTTGCGGATGGCATAAACCCACACGAGAATGAGACAAACTACAACCATGACGGCTGCAAAGCCCCACATGAATTTTTTCTGATTGTTCTGCACTTTCTGCTCGATGTCCAACAGCGAATCGTTGAGATCGTCGATCGACGTGCGGGTTTCAGTTCCTTTCGAATTTGCCATATATAATAGGTGTCTGATGTTGTTATTGCACTGTTTGTATGGTTTGTTTGAGCGCGGTGCCCGAAGCCTCCGTTTTCAAGCCGCAAAGTTAGTCAATAATTCTTGTAAAATGAAATTTTCTCACAAAATTCAACTCAAATCTGCACGCGCTGCCCTATAAATGTGTTGTGGGCAGTGGATTGTACCGTTGATTGAGGCTTAATCATCGCACCGCGACTCGACTTACTTTTTGTAGACTGATAGTCGGCAGAAATGATAAAAGGGATTAGAAATTTTGCGAAGAGTTGGAAAAACGGCCAAAAAAATCACTCGAATAAAATATAAAATTAAAATGAACACCTACTTAAATGGTTGCGCGGCTAGCTAAATTTTGGGCGAGAAGGATGAAAAAAGCGCCGAGCTGATGGCTCGGCGCTTGATTAAGTCTGGATATCAATTTGTCAATTTGTCATTTTGTCAATTTGACGTTTTGATGTTTTGACAAGTTGATAGGGTTGGCTGTCAGTTATTTAGGCAGGTTGCCAACTTCGGGATCTACACCCCACTGCTGCTGTGCAAGACGGCGGTAGTTGTTGTAGCGCCACTGTGCGTTCTTCTTTGCGGCAGCGAAGAGTTCGGCAGCTTCGGCGGGATACTGCTTGAGCAGCGATGCGTAGCGCACCTCACCTTTGAGGAAGTCCTCAAACTTGTCCCAATCGGGAGCTTTGCTGTCGAGGGTGAAGGGGTTCTGACCTTCTTCTTCGAGCGCGGGGTTGTAGCGCCAGAGGTGCCAGTAGCCGCAAGCAACAGCGTTTGCCTCCTCCTGCTGTGAGTGACCCATACCGGCTTTGATGCCGTGGTTGATACATGGAGCGTAGGCGATGATGAGCGACGGTCCGTCGTAAGCTTCAGCTTCGCGGATGGCTTTGAGTGTCTGAGCCTGGTCGGCGCCCATGGCGATCTGAGCCACGTAGACATATCCGTAGGTCGATGCGATAAGACCGAGGTCTTTTTTGCGAACGCGTTTGCCGGAAGCGGCGAACTTGGCGATAGCGCCGAGCGGAGTTGCTTTCGAAGCCTGACCACCGGTGTTGGAGTAAACCTCGGTGTCGACAACGAGAACGTTGATGTTCTTTCCGCAAGCGAGCACGTGGTCGAGGCCGCCGAAGCCGATATCGTAGCTGGCACCGTCGCCGGCGATAATCCAGTGAGAACGCTTAACGAGATAGTGTTTGAGGTCGAGGATCTGACGGCAGATGTCGCAGCCGCAAGCTTCTGCGAGAGGCAGGAGTTTGTCGGTGATTTCGCGAGTGCGGGCAGCGTCGTCGGCGCTGTCGAGCCACTGCTGAGCGAGTTCCTTGATTTCGGCCGAGCAGTCGGGGCACTGAGTGGCTTTGCCCATGATGTCGGTCAGACGGCGGCGGAGCTGTTCGTTGGCGATGAACATACCGAGACCGAATTCGGCGAAGTCCTCGAAGAGCGAGTTGCCCCAAGCGGGACCGTGGCCCTGACGGTTGACGGTGTAGGGAGTCGAGGGAACAGAGCCGGAGTAGATCGACGAGCAACCAGTAGCGTTAGCTACCATCTCGTGGTCGCCATAGAGCTGAGAGATGAGTTTGACGTAGGGGGTCTCACCGCAACCCGAGCAAGCGCCGGAGAATTCGAAGTAAGGAGTAGCGAACTGGCTGTTCTTGACGTTGGCTTTGACGTCGACGAGGTTCTGTTTCGATTCAACGTGGTCAACGCAGTAGTCCCATTCTTTCTGGACGTCGAGCTGAGTTTCGAGGGGCTTCATGACGAGAGCCTTCACGCCCTTCTTGCCCGGGCAGACATCAGCACAGTTGCCGCAACCGAGACAGTCGAGAACGTCGACAGCCTGAACGAAGCGCATGCCGGTGAAAGTTTTGCCGATAGCGGGGATCGAATCGTTCTCGGCGATGGGCGATGCTTTAATCTCGGCTTCGTCGAGTACGAACGGACGGATAGCAGCGTGAGGACAAACGTAAGCACACTTGTTGCACTGGATGCAATTGTCGGCAATCCATTCGGGAACGAATGTTGCAACGCCGCGTTTTTCGTATTTGGCGGTCGACTGTTCCCATGTGCCGTCGGCGATGTCGCGGAAGTCGGAAACCTTCAGGAGGTCGCCGTCCTGAGCGTTGATCGGGCGAACGAGGTTGTGGACAAACTCGGGAGCGTTGTCCTTATGTTCGGGATCGGCGGGGAGGTTGCTCCAAGCGGGATCGATTTCGAGATTGGCGTATTCTCCACCGCGGTCGACAGCAGCATAGTTCTTGTCGACAACGTCCTGACCCTTCTTGCCATAGCTCTTGACGATGAATTTCTTCATCTGCTCAACAGCGAGGTCGACGGGGATAACTTCGGTGATGCGGAAGAATGCGCTCTGGAGGATGGTGTTCGTGCGGTTGCCGAGTCCGATTTCCTGAGCGATCTTGGTGGCGTCGATGTAGTAGACGGTGATGTTGTGGTCGGCGAAGTATTTCTTAACCTTGTTGGGGAGGTTCTTGGCAAGTTCCTCGCCTTTCCAGATGGTGTTGAGGAGGAATGTGCCACCGTCGCGGAGACCGCGAGTGACGTCGTAGAGGTGGAGGTAGGCCTGAACGTGGCAAGCAACGAAGTTAGGCGTTGTCACGAGATAGGTTGAGCGGATGGGCTCGTCGCCGAAACGGAGGTGAGAGCAGGTGAAGCCGCCCGATTTCTTCGAGTCGTAGGCGAAGTAGGCCTGGCAATATTTATCGGTGTTGTCGCCGATAATCTTAACGGAGTTTTTGTTAGCTCCGACAGTGCCGTCGGCGCCGAGTCCGTAGAATTTAGCTTCGAAAATCTTGTCGCTGACAACGATGGGGTCGACCTTGGGAAGCGAGGTGAACGTAACGTCGTCGATGATGCCGATGGTGAAGTGGTCCTTGGGCATCGGGAGAGCGAGGTTGTCGAAAACAGAGATGATTTCGGCGGGAGTGGTGTCTTTCGAGGCGAGACCGAAGCGACCGCCAACAATCAGGGGAGCGTCGGTGCGGTTCTTGTAGACTTCGCAAACGTCGAGATAGAGGGGTTCGCCGGGAGCGCCGGGCTCTTTAGTGCGGTCGAGCACAGCGATACGCTTAGCCGATGCGGGGATAGCGGCGAGAAGGTGTTTTGCCGAGAAGGGACGGAAGAGGTGAACAGCAACGAGACCGACTTTCTGTCCTTTGGCGCGGAGGTGGTCAACAGCCTCCTGAGCGGCCATGCAGCCCGAGCCCATAGCGATGATTACGCGGTCGGCTTCGGGATCGCCATAGTAGTCGAAGAGGTGGTATTCGCGGCCTGTGATAGCCGAGATTTTCTGCATGTAGTCCTCCACGATGTCGGGAACGGCATCGTAGTAGGGGTTACAAGCCTCACGATGCTGGAAGAAAACGTCGGAGTTTTCAGCCATACCGCGAGCTACAGGAGCATCGGGGTTGAGAGCACGCTCACGGAAAGCGGCAACGGCGTCGCGGTCCAAGAGGGGTTCGAGATCTTCCTGCTCGAGCATCTCTACTTTCTGAATCTCATGAGATGTGCGGAAACCGTCGAAGAAGTTCACGAAGGGCACGCGCGATTTGATGGCAGCGAGGTGGGCCACAGCAGCGAGGTCCATAACTTCCTGAACAGAGCCTTCAGCGAGCATGGCGCAACCGGTCTGGCGAGTAGCCATGACGTCGAGGTGGTCGCCGAAGATGCTAAGAGCGTGCGAAGCGATAGTACGTGCAGAAACATGGAAAACGCAGGGGAGAAGCTCGCCTGCGATTTTATACATGTTAGGAATCATCAGGAGGAGACCCTGAGAAGCAGTGTAGGTAGTGGTGAGTGCGCCAGCCTGCAGCGAACCGTGAACGGCTCCGGCAGCTCCGCCTTCCGACTGCATCTCCTGAACGAGAACTGTTTCTCCGAAGATGTTTTTACGCCCTGCAGCAGCCCATTCGTCGACGTATTCAGCCATCGTCGAGGAGGGGGTGATGGGGTAGATGGCAGCCACCTCGGTGAACATATACGAGATATGTGCAGCCGCTTGGTTACCGTCGCAAGTCAAGAATTTCTTTTCCTTACTCATTATGTAATCTATTTAGATGGTATAAGTTTCAACGGTTAAGCTAAGCGCGTCGATGTCGGAGCTACCGGCACCTGCACGCTTAACAGCGCGAAGATACGAAGAATTTTGCAAACAACAATAATGAAACGCCCCATTTTGATAAAAAAAGCTTAACCGAGATATATTTAAGGCGTAATACCATAGAAACGGATGGAGAACGTGGTT
>CAYNSG010000039.1:6916-14272 GCA_964399885.1 uncultured Bacteroides sp. | reverse complement strand
ATAAGCGGATAGGCATTCACTCAAATTCATGTATTTTTTAGAACCCACCTATAAAGACATCCAAGACCATCAATCTCCACCCTTGGTTCAACTATCGTTTGGAATACTTTGCCGTAACTCATAGTGGTATAGATACTTCCAGTAATCCACGTTTCTTTTAGACCATCAAGAGAACCATCGATTTTTTCTATAGCCCACTGTCCAGGTTTAAACACTTGGACTTCTTGATTTTTTACAAAAAATGTCTCTCCGTCAGAAAGCTCGGATATTCTGTAGCAGAATTTTTCAAGTCCGTAATCTACTTTTTCACGTACAGGTTTGAAGTTGTTGGCGTTCTTTGCATAAAAGAGGACATACTCCATCAGCGGCTTAAATGGTTTCTCTTCGTTTAGACTTTTTTCTGCATATCTAACTTGTATATGGAATGAAGTTAAGAAATTCGATAGACCAAATATTTCATCGCATAGGAGCTTTAATGCAGCATATTCATTATCATCTATGGAAATGAATATAACACCCTCATTAGACATTAGTTTCTTGGCGATGCGTAGGCGTTTAGACATGAATGAGAGCCATTTGGAGTGGCGGTAGGAGTCCTCGGTATCGACGTATGAGTCGTTGTAAACAAAGTCTTTGTTTCCGGTATTGTAGGGGGGATCGATGTAGATTACGTCGATTTTGCCGGCGTGGGTGTAGGCGAGGGTTGTGAGGGCTTCGAGATTGTCGCCTTCAATCAGCACGTGGTTGGGGGCATCTATGCCGCCGTCGGTCAGGGCTTTCTGCTTATCTTCAACCAGCACAGGCAGTTCGTCGCGCAGCCGTTCCTCGACCGCTTCGGGTTTGTCCTCCCACACAAGACCGTAGGTTTTGTTTTCGCGCAGCAAACCGAGCAGCGCCGAGCGCTCATCGTCGGTCAGCCCCTCAATAGTGCGTATTCTCTCCTCAAGTTGTATCTTGTCTGTCGCTTTCATGGCGTCGGTTCAAAGTCGTCGCCGATTACCCCCTTTGCGACAGATGTATAAAGAAAGGCGTGGGTATCTGTACCATTGCAATTCTTGGGTCAGCGGACAGAAGCCTGACAGTAGAATAGCAACGCAGACCCCACGCCTATGCAGATACCCCAAACCCACTCCATGCCTCGAAAGGCACAGAATGAGCCCGGATAGGTAAATACATACCCGTGAGCGCCTACTTTGCGTTATTCTTGACTGTCGTTATAAAACTGCCAGGTTTTGTCCGACAAGAATAAAGCGAGTAAACGCCTTTTATTTTCGCTCGCGTTTGAGTTCCGCTCCCGGAGCCGTCGTGGCGAGCATATCGCAAAGTTAAGAATATTTTTTGATGTAGCAATGACAGGGGGTCGTCTGTAAGACGACGATTTGTCCGTAGCCCGGTACGCCGGAGCGGGGCTTGCCCCAGCGTAGGCGTGCCGGGTTTAGGCGGCTAAAGGCGGGGGAGTCTGGCAAGACGCCGATTGTGGCCGGAGTGGCTTCAATCCGCGCCCTGGCGGACGCGGGGGGGGCGGCAACGCGCTGGCAATTAGCAGGTTGTGGTGGGACGGTAAGAAAACCGTCCCCTCCGTATCTGTCGGCGCGCCATGACGCGGGTTCTGCCGGTTCTGTGTTCTCCTTTCGCCCGCAAAGTTGGGCGATTCGGGGTCATGGCGCATAATTATATGGCGAAAGTTGAGGGATTGAGGCAGATTTTCATTATCTTTGCAGCGAAATGTGTGCCAACGCGCGCGTTTCAACGCAATCAAACCAATCAACGAGAGTAATAACTAACCAATCCGATAGAATAATCATAAACATTTTTTGACTATGGATATTTCTCACATCGAACATGTAGGTATCGCCGTGCCCAGCCTCGACGAAGCCATTCCTTTCTACGAAAACATGCTCGGACTCAAATGCTTCGCTATCGAAGAAGTAGCTGACCAGAAAGTACGCACGGCTTTCTTCCGTGTGGGCCAGACAAAAATCGAGCTGCTCGAGCCGACAGCCGACGACAGCGCCATCGCTAAATTCATCGCCAACAACGGCGGTCGCGGCGGCATTCAGCACATCGCTTTCGCCATCGAGGACGGCGTAGCCAACGCTCTGGCCGAGGTTGAAAGCAAGGGCGGTCGCCTTATCGACAAGGCTCCCCGCAAAGGCGCCGAGGGCTTGAACATAGCTTTCCTCCACCCCAAATCGACATGCGGCACTCTCATCGAACTCTGCGAGGACCCCGCCAAGAAGTAATCCACCCGTTCATCACCCCACACAACGCGACATTACACTATGAGTAACCAGCTTGAAAAAGTACAAGAGCTGATTGCGCTTCGCAACGAAGCGCGTCTCGGCGGCGGCGAGAAAGCCATCCAGAAACAGCACGACCGCGGCAAGTATACCGCCCGCGAGCGCATAGCTCAGCTGCTCGATGAGGGCTCGTTTGAAGAGATTGACATGTTTGTGCGCCATCGTTGCCACAACTTCGGCCAGGAGAAGAAAAGCTATTTGGGCGACGGCGTCGTGACGGGCTACGGCACAATCGACGGCCGCCTCGTCTACGTTTTCGCTCAGGATTTCACCGTGTTCGGCGGCTCGCTGTCGGAAACCATGGCTCAGAAAATCTGTAAAATCATGGATATGGCCATGAAGATGGGTGCTCCCGTCATTGGCCTCAACGACTCGGGCGGCGCTCGCATCCAGGAGGGCATCAACGCTCTGGCCGGCTATGCTGAAATTTTCCAGCGCAACATCCTTGCCTCGGGCGTTATCCCCCAGATTTCGGGTATCCTCGGCCCCTGCGCCGGCGGTGCGGTTTATTCGCCCGCGCTGACCGACTTCACTATCATGACCAAAGGTATCTCCTATATGTTCCTCACCGGCCCGAAGGTTGTAAAGACCGTTACGGGCGAGGACGTTACGCAGGACCAGCTCGGCGGCGCCGAGGTTCACTCGTGCAAGAGCGGCGTTGCCCACTTTGCAGCTGCCGACGGCGAGGAGACCCTCAAAATCATCCGCAAGCTCTTCAGCTTCATCCCGCAGAACAACCTTGAGGAGCCCCCGATGGTGCCCTGCACCGACCCGATCGACCGCCTGGAGGATTCGCTCAACGAAATCATCCCCGACTCGGCCACACGCCCCTACGACATGTATGAGGTGATTGGCGCTATCATCGACAAGGGCGAATTCCTCGAAGTTCAGCGCGACTATGCCAAGAACATCATCGTAGGCTTCGCTCGCTTCAACGGCCAGGCCGTGGGCATCGTTGCCAACCAGCCGAAATATCTCGCCGGCGTGCTCGACAGCAACGCTTCGCGCAAGGGCGCTCGCTTCGTGCGCTTCTGCGACGCTTTCAACATTCCGTTGGTAACGCTCGTCGACGTCCCCGGATTCCTTCCCGGCACAGGCCAGGAGTATAACGGCGTTATTCTCCACGGCGCAAAACTCCTCTATGCTTACGGCGAAGCCACCGTGCCCAAAGTAACCGTAACGCTGCGCAAGAGCTACGGCGGCAGCCACATCGTGATGAGCTGCAAACAGCTGCGCGGCGACATGAACTACGCATGGCCGACAGCCGAAATCGCCGTTATGGGCGGTGCCGGCGCCGTAGAAGTGCTCTACGCTCGCGAAGCCAAGGAAGCTGCCGACCCTGCAGCAGTGCTCAAGGAGAAGGAGGCTGAGTACAACAAACTGTTCTGCAACCCCTACAACGCAGCTCGATTCGGATATATCGACGACGTCATCGAGCCCCGCAACACTCGCTTCCGCGTGATCCGCGCCCTGCAGCAACTGGCAACCAAGAAGGTTACCAACCCCGCCAAGAAGCATGGCAACATTCCGCTCTAATAACCCAAACCAACGAACTATCTCAACAACGAGTATGAAAAAATCATTGACTATACTGTTCGTTGCGTTTGCGGCGTTGGCGTTCACCGCTTCGGCACAGGGACGTAAGAACCTGCGCATCAACGAGGTGATGATCAGCAACGAGTCGAGCGTTGTCGACGACTACGGGATGCGTAACGGATGGGTGGAGCTTTTCAACACCAACTTTGCCCCCCTCGAAATCTCGAGCATCTACATCACCGACGACCCCACGAACCCGACGAAATATCCCGTGCCGCTTGGCGACGTCAACACCCGCCTGCCCAAACGCCAGCACATCATCTTCTGGGCCGACGGCGAGCCTGAACGCGGCACATTCCACATGAATTTCCGCTTCAAGCCAGGCGAGGACAACTATATAGCTGTCTACGACGCCGACGGCATGACGCTCATCGACGAGGTTACCATCCCCGCATCGCTCACCGCCGACCAGACCTACGCCCGCAAAGTCGACGGCGAAGGTACGGGAGCTGATGCATGGCATATCCGCACCGGCGAGGGATCTCTCTACATCACCCCCAGCAGCAACAACATCATCAAGGACGAGAACGGCAAAGTTGCCATGTTCTCACAGTATGACAAGAACGGATTCGCAATGACCATCATGGCCATGTGCATCGTGTTCAGCGCCCTGCTGCTGCTCAGCGTATGTTTCTATATCATCAGCAAGATTGGCGAGCGCGTGTCGAAAGTCAACAAAGCCAAATCGCAGGCCGCAGTTGCCGCCACCGGCGCTGAGTCTCATCCGGCCCACTCCGACAACGACTCCGGCGAGGTCATCGCCGCAATCGTCATGGCGCTCCACGAGCATCTCGACACCCACGACCGCGAGAACACCGTGCTGACCATCAACAAAGTGCGCCGCGCTTATTCGCCCTGGAACTCGAAAATCTACAGCATGCGCGAACTCCCTCATCGTTAACCATTCATCAACCAACCGAAAAATGAAAGAATATAAATATAAAATCAACGGCAACACCTACAAGGTTTCCGTTGGCGACATTGACAACAACTGCGCGCAGGTAGAGGTCAACGGTATCCCCTACAAGGTTGAGATTGACGCTCCGCAGAAGCCCGTGACGATTGTCAACGCTCCGCGTCCCGCCGCAGCTCCCCGCACAGAAACCGGAGCCAAAGTGATCTCCAAACCCGCAACCGGCGGCTCCGGCCATAAAATCGTAGCTCCCCTGCCCGGCACGGTGCTCTCAATCTCAGCCAAGGTTGGCGATCAGGTGAAAGCTGCCGACACGGTGCTCATCCTCGAGGCCATGAAGATGGAAAACGCCATCCATGCCGGACGCGACGGCCGCGTGGCTTCTATCAGCGTTAACACCGGCGACGCCGTGCTCGAAGGCACCGTGCTCATCACGCTCGAATAAATCCACCCGAATAAGTGTAACGTTAAATCAACCAACATTCCGTTATGTCATTCGGTGATTTCTTATTGCAAAACCTGGAGCAGTTCTGGCATCTGACAGGTTTCTACAACGCAACATGGCAGCATTTCGTCATGCTTGCCGTCGGCTTGTTCTTCATCTGGCTTGCCATCAAGAAGGACTTTGAGCCGATGCTCCTCGTGCCGATCGGTTTCGGCATGCTTATCGGCAACATCCCCTTCAACACCGAGGCCGGCCTCGAAATCGGCATCTATGAAGAAGGGTCGGTTCTCAACATTCTTTATAACGGCGTAAGCGCAGGCTGGTATCCGCCGCTGATTTTCCTCGGCATCGGAGCTATGACCGACTTCTCGGCCCTCATCGCCAACCCGAAGCTGATGCTCATCGGCGCTGCCGCCCAGTTTGGTATCTTCGGCGCATACATGGTCGCGATGCTTCTCGGCTTCGCTCCCGACCAGGCCGGCGCAATCGCCATCATCGGCGGTGCCGACGGCCCTACGGCTATCTTCCTGTCGTCGAAGCTCGCTCCCAACTTGATGGGCGCCATCGCCGTGTCTGCCTACTCCTATATGGCTCTTGTGCCCGTGATTCAGCCGCCTATCATGCGCCTGTTCACGACCAAAAAAGAACGCCTTATAAAGATGAAACCCGCGCGCGCCGTCTCGCAAAACGAGAAGATTATCTTTCCGATCGTAGGCTTGCTGCTCACGTGCTTCGTCGTTCCCTCGGGTATTCCTCTGTTGGGCATGCTGTTCTTCGGCAACCTGCTGCGTGAGTGCGGCGTTACGACGCGTCTGGCCAAAACCGCCAGCAACGCGCTTACCGACATCGTGACCATCCTCCTCGGCATGACCGTCGGCGCCTCGACCCAGGCTTCTGAATTCCTCACAGCCCAGACAATCGGCATCTTCGCCCTCGGCTTCATGGCGTTTATCATCGCTTCGACCTCGGGCGTGCTCTTCGTGAAGCTGTTCAACCTCTTCCTGCCGAAAGCCAAGAAAATCAACCCGCTCATCGGTAACGCCGGCGTTTCGGCTGTGCCGATGTCGGCTCGTATCTCCAACAACGTTGGTCTCGAATACGACCCGACCAACTATCTGCTCATGCACGCCATGGGCCCGAACGTTTCGGGTGTAATCGGCTCGGCCGTCGCTGCCGGAGTTCTGCTCGGATTCCTCGCCTAAGCAGGAGCCGGGATATAAACAACTGCATAGCCCCGCCGACCCGAAAACCAACCATCGGCGGGGCTTTTTTCACCCAATTTATGACGTAGTGTTTACAATTTAATTACAATATTGTTACAGGGAACTTTTTGATGAACTTTCCGCAACCGGCGGCGTTTTGCTATCAGAAACGGCGATGAGACCGACGGCAACCGCCCGACGAATCTCGCAAGCCGCCAAAAATCAATAACAGTTTTCACCCCCACAAACTGAACAGACATGGTTACAAAGAAAGTCATCGAATCATTATATAAAACGTGCAACACTCGTCCCGAAAGCCCCGACGAACTCAACATCGCAGCGCTCTTTGAGGCTCTGCCGTTCCACGGCGTGCAGATCGAGGACGGCGACGTGGTGATCAACAGCATCCCCGCCGAATCGCCCTTCCATCGCATCTCGCTGTCGCGCATCAACGACATTATTGAATTTGAAAATGAGGTTGCCATCGTTCTGCATTCGTCGATAATTTTCCTCAACAAGGCCGACGGCAGAGCAAACGTGCACATCCGCCAGCAGCAGCCTTCGCTGATGGACCGCCTTCGCTATAAATTTGCCAATGCAGACTGAACCGATAGACGACCTTGATGTGCGGCTTAGTCGCGTTGAGCGCCTGCTTGGCGACGAGGCGACGCGCCGGCTGATTGATTCGCGAGTGATTATTTTCGGAATTGGAGGCGTGGGCAGTTGGGCTGCCGAAGCGCTCATCCGCTCGGGCGTCGGGCATCTGACGATGGTCGACGCCGATTGCGTTGCCGCATCAAATATCAACCGCCAGCTGCCGGCAACGATGCTTACCGTCGGGCAGCCGAAAGTCGACGTGATGCGCCGCCGTCTGATGGAAATCAACCCCGACGCCGAAAT
>CAYNSG010000039.1:0-6816 GCA_964399885.1 uncultured Bacteroides sp. | reverse complement strand
GAGGCGCCGCGCCCGCCGAAGGCTCCGACACCGCCATGACCTACGGCAAAGTTGCCGTCAACGGCGCCCTCTGCCATATCACCGCCATCTTCGGCATGACCCTTGCCGGACTCGCCATCAACGCTCTCACCGCCGAAATCACCGCTGAATAAACCAATCAATGAAACTTCTTAGAACCCTTCTCCTCGCCATAGCCTGCACCGCCGCCATGAATCTCGCGGCCGAAGTTACAGTCGGCGCTGCCCGCGTCGATGAGTATCTGCCGCTACTCAAAGGCAAACGCGTGGCGCTGCTCAGCAACCACACCGGAATGGTGGGCAATGAGCACACGCTCGACCTCATGCTTCGCAACGGCATCAACGTTACCACAATCTTCTCGCCCGAACACGGCTTTCGCGGCAACGCATCGGCGGGCGAACACGTCAAAGACTCGCGCGACGCCAAAACCGGCATCCCCATTGCGTCGCTCTATAACGGACGCTCGCGAATGCCCGCCCCCGATGTGATGAAAAACTTCGACGTAATTGTCTGCGACATCCAGGACGTAGGGCTGCGGTTCTACACCTATTACATAACGATGCTCGACCTCATGAACGCCGCCGCCCGCTATGGCAAAGAGTTCATGGTTCTCGACCGCCCGAACCCCAACGGGATGACTGTCGACGGCCCGGTGCTCGACATGAAATTCGCCTCGGGCGTAGGGCGACTGCCGATACCGGTGCTCCACGGCATGACTCTCGGCGAGCTGGCGATGATGATTGTCAGCGAGGGGTGGCTCAACGACGGCGCCGACCTGCCGCTAACCGTCGTAGAATGCCTCGGCTACACCCACGCCACACGCTACCGGCTTCCCATAGCTCCGTCGCCCAATCTCCCCGATATGAAAGCTGTCTATCTCTACCCCTCGACATGCTTTTTCGAGGGGACGCCCATGAGCCTCGGACGCGGCACCGACATGCCATTCACAGTCTATGGCCACCCGGCTTATCCCGCCACCGACTTCAGCTTTATTCCCCGCAGCCGCCCCGGTGCCAAAAACCCGCCGCAGGAGGGGAAACGATGCTACGGCGTTGACCTCCGCAACATCCCCGACGATACTATCATAGCCCACGGAGTCGACCTTAGCTACGTCATCGACGCCTACAAGAAAACCCGTCTCGGGCCGAAGTTTTTCACCTCGTTCTTCAACCTTCTCGCCGGCACCGACAGCATCAGCCGGATGATAGAGGCCGGAGCCACTGCCGACGAAATCAAAGCCACGTGGGCCGACGACGTCGCCGCCTTCCGCGCCCGCCGCGCCCCCTACCTCCTCTACCCCGAAAAGTAATTTTCTTCAAATTGTCAAATTGTCAAATTGACAAATTGACAAAGAAAAAGGCCTCGACACCCCCGGGTTGGCCATATAATAAACCGGGGCTGCTATCCGCTAGGGATGGCAGCCTCGGTTGCTATTTTGACAGACGAATTTGTCGAATTAAGATTCTACGACGACGGCGGGGTTAGTCGACGTCGATTGAGAAATCATCGGGGAGATCTTCGTCGAGGTCGATGTCGTCGAGTTCGGCATCGATATCTTCGAGATCTTCATCGCCGGGTTTGGCCTCAGCTTTGGGCTTGGCTGCTGCGCCGCCACGACGTTTGTTCTGGTCGCGCTCTTTCAGTCCGGCAACAATCTTAGCCTCCAGCTCGTCGGCCAGCTCGGGATTGTCGTTAATCACGCGCTTTGCGGCTTCGCGGCCGTTGGCGAGCTTCGAGCCGTCGTAGCTGAACCATGCTCCCGACTTGTTTATGATGCCAAGCTCTACGCCGAGGTCTATGATTTCGCTCGAGCGGCTGATGCCTTCGCCGAACATCAGGTCGAACTCAACTTTCTTGAAGGGAGGCGCAACCTTATTTTTTGCGACTTTCACTTTTGCCAGGCGGCCAATGGGTTCGTCGCCGTCCTTGATGGTTGTGCCCGAACGGATATCGACGCGGACCGAAGCGTAGTATTTCAGGGCATTGCCGCCGGCGGTAGTCTCGGCCGGACCGAACATTACGCCGATGTTGGCGCGGAGCTGATTGATGAAGATGCAGCACGTGTTGGTGCGGGCAATGGTTGCGGTCAGTTTGCGCAGAGCCTGCGACATCAGTCGCGCTTGCAAGCCAACGTTGCGGTCGCCCATATCGCCCTCGATTTCGTTTTTGGGCGTCAGCGCTGCCACGGAGTCGATTACTACGATATCTACAGCCGACGAGCGAATGAGCGAATCGGCGATTTCGAGAGCCTGCTCGCCGTTGTCGGGCTGAGAAATCAGGAGGTTGTCGATATCAACGCCTAGTTTCTCGGCATAGAAACGGTCGAAGGCATGCTCGGCATCGATGATTGCAGCGATGCCGCCCTGCTTCTGAGCCTCGGCCATAGCGTGGATGGCGAGGGTTGTTTTACCCGACGATTCCGGACCGTAGATTTCGATGATTCGGCCGCGGGGGAAACCGCCTACTCCGAGAGCGTAGTTCAGGCCAATCGAACCGGTGGGAATCACGTCGACATCCTCAACCTTCTCGTCGCCGAGTTTCATGATAGAACCTTTGCCGAAATCCTTCTCGATTTTCTGCATCACGTCGCTGAGAGCTGCCAGACGAGCCTCCCGGGAGTTGAGCTCGGGGGCGTCCTTCGTCTTTTTCGTACTTGTTGCTTTTTTTGCCATATTGTTGTGTTTATAATTTTCAGTTTTTGAGGTTGACGGCCTGCCGGAGAGTGAATCAGCCGGCGTGGCTTATCGTTTACGCTGCAAAGTTACGTATAACCCGCGGCCAACAGATTGCCCGGCGATGTTAAACAGGGTTAAAGTCGCTCGAATGCCGAACCTTTCTTGTCGCCATGCGTTCTACATGTACATAGCAAAATTACTTTTTCCATTGCAAGAAATGTGATAATGATTGGTTTATTATCTAAGCGAGGAGACGTTGTGAAAACATCTCCTCGTTTGAGTTTTTATACGTGTCGGTCAAACGGCCGACAGAATCTCTTGCAACTGAGCTGCTCTTACTTGAACAGATACTGACTCGAAATCGACTGGTTGTTGTGAACGCGGTTGATTGTGTCGGCAAAGAGCTGTGCAACGCTGATGATGGTGGCTTTCTTGCAATCCTTATCGAAGGGGATGCTGTTTGTGAAGATCATCTCAGTCATCTTGCTGTTGTCTACACGCTCCGATGCGGGGTCACTCATGATAGCGTGGGATGCGAGCGCACGAACTGATTTTGCTCCGTTGTCCATCATCAGGTTGGCAGCCTTGGTGATAGTTCCGGCGGTGTCGACCATGTCGTCGATGAGAATAACGTTCTTATCCTTAACGTCGCCGATAACGGTCATCGACTCAACCACGTTGGCCTTGGCGCGCTGTTTGTGGCAGAGAACCAGGGGCACGTTGAGATATTTCGCATAGCTGTTGGCGCGTTTTGCTCCGCCTACGTCGGGCGTTGCGATAACCATGTCGGGGAGATTGAGGCTCTCTATGTAGGGGATGAAAACCGTCGAAGCGTAGAGGTGGTCGACCGGGATGTTGAAGAATCCCTGAATTTGGTCGGCGTGGAGATCCATGGTGATAACGCGGTTGGCACCGGCAGCCACCAGAAGGTCGGCAACGAGCTTGGCGGCGATGCTCACACGCGGTTTATCCTTGCGGTCCTGGCGTGCCCAGCCGAAGTAGGGCATCACGGCGATAACGCTGTGAGCCGAAGCGCGCTTGGCGGCGTCGATCATAAGCAGCAGCTCCATGAGGTTGTCGGAGTTGGGCACTGTCGACTGAACGAGATACACTTCGCATCCGCGGATAGGCTCCTCGAACGATACTTCAAACTCGCCGTCGGCAAAATGCTGGATATTCATTTTTCCAAGCTCGATGCCGAGGCATTTGCAAATTTCTTCACCCATGTAGCGCGATTTCGTGCCTGCGAAAATCTTGATGGGATGGATAACTGAGTTCATTGGATTATGAAGGGGATTGAAACTTTTGCAAAATTACATTTTTTTAGGCGACGGCGATGCTTGCGGGTCACTTTTTTTATCACCGATTTTATCGACGCGCGATTTTTTTGCTGAGAAGCTCTTGTACTTCACCTTCCAGACAACGGCGTCGAACGGCCCGACGAACGTCTCGAACGGCGTGTCGTCGGTGAAATCTTTCTCAAGGCGCTGACCGCTCAGAATCTCGGTCATCATCGCTTTGCCCTGCGGAATCTGCAACATGTCGAAGGCGTGGCGAGGGATGTTGATGCGCAGGTCGCACGAGTCGGCCGAGAAGTTCACGGCGATGACCAGCGTCTCGTCGGCGAAGTTGCGCAGGAACACGTACTGGCGGTGGGGGTTGAGCGTCGGGTTCTCGTAGTTGACATACATCAGGTCGAAGAAACGCCCGCCGGCGATAGCTTTCTCGCTGTTGCAGATGTTGAGAATCGTGCGGTATTTCTCGCGCAGCCAGCGTTCGCGGCCGGTGAGATGCTCCGTCGAGGGCTCGCCGTGGTTGAGCCAGCGGCGCAGCGTCGAGAGGCTCCAGTAGTCGAAGATGGTTGTGCGACCGTCGTAGCCGCTGAAACCTTCGGCATCGTTGCCCGGCTCGCCGAGCTCCTGACCCATGTAGATCATCATCGGTCCGGTGCCCATCATGGCGCTGACAACGAGCGAGGGGATAACCTTCGCCGGGTCGCCGGCATAGAACCGCGAGCCGAAGCGCTGCTCGTCGTGGTTCTCCAGGAAGTTGAACATATTCGGGGCTATGCCGTCGATTGTCTGCCAGCAGCCCGTCAGTTGGGCCGCAGAGTAGTTGGCGGTCTGGATTCCGCGCAGGGTGTCGTAGAGGTTCACCTTGTCGTAGAGATAGTCGAAACAGCCAACGTTGATAAAGTCGCGATAGAGATTCGTATCGTAGATTTCGGCGATAAACTTGATGTGGGGGTGGCGGTCCTTCACCATCGGAATCGCCCACTGCCAGAACTCAATCGGCACCATGAACGCCATGTCGCAACGGAAGCCGTCGATGCCCTTCGATGCCCAGAAGCGAAGAATCTCGAGCATTTTCTGCCATGTGTCGGGCATAGGGCGGAAATGATGGGCATGACCGCCGAGGTAATCAACGCCGTAGTTGAGTTTTGCGGTCTCATACCAGTCGTTGACGATCGGGAACGCCGAGAAACAATCGTTGCCGGTTGCCTTGGCGGGGAACTCTACGTAGGCGTCCTTGCCCGAGCCCATGTCGACCGACGGGGCGAAGAGCTGGCGCGGGATATAGTAGAAGTTGTTTGAGGGCGAGAAGGCGAGATTTTTGTCGTCGTCGGCGCCGAGGTCGCGAACTCCTTCGGGAGCAGCATCGGAATGATATTGACGGGCAACGTGGTTGGGGACGAAGTCGATTATCACCTTCATGCCAATGTCGTGGATGCGCGACACAAGCATCTCGAACTCCTCCATGCGGTTCTCAACACCGACAGCCAGGTCGGGGTCGATATCATAGTAATCCTTGATGGCGTAGGGCGAGCCGGCCTCACCTTTGACAACGTGGGGGTTGTCGCGCTGAATGCCGTAGGCCGTGTAGTCGCTTTTCTGAGCGTGCTCGATGACGCCCGTCAGCCAGACGTGGGTTACTCCCAAGTCCTTTATCGACTGAAGAATCTTGTTGTTTATGTCGTTGAGCTTGCCGGAGCCGTTGCGGGCGAGAGTGCCGTTGGGCACGCAATGCTCATTGTAGTTCGTAAATAATCGTGGTAGAAGCTGATAAATAATTGGTTTCTGATTCATTCGTCGGTTGTTTTCGTCGTTACGCTCATCTCTGAGCTTTCATTGTTGTCGGCAGCCGGAGCCGGTTTTGCCGGGGATGCTGCGCCTGCCACACGCTGGAATCCATGATTGAGCAGGAACGTCATCGTGTCGTTGTAGCCGCTGTCATACACTTTCTGAATCTGGCGCAGGTTGAACACCTTGTAGCGGGCAATTTCCTCGTTGCGTATCACGATGTCGCAGAGCTCCATATCGCCGATAACATTGGTTTTTGCCATTAGCTCATAGGAGCGCATGGCTATGTCAATCAGCGAATTGCCAACATGGCGCTGGGTCAGGGGCGAGCAGTTGATTCCGATGAGATATTTGCAGCGGTGGCGAATGGCCCATGCGGGGAGATTGTGCAGAACGCCGCCGTCGACGTAGCGCACGCCATCGATTTTCACGGGCTTGAATACTATCGGGATGCTGCACGAGGCTGCCACGCGCTCGGCAATCGGACCCGACTCAAACATCACCTTTCGGCCATTGTCGAGGTCGGTCGCGCCAACGAGCGTCTTAATTGGCAAATCCTCGAGGTTGGCAAATCCGATGTTGGCTTTCAGGAACTTCCGGAAGCGGTTGAGGGTGAAAAAGCCGTCCTTGGGCATCCCAAATTCGCAGAAGTCGGAGAAATGCGAGCTCTCAAACAGCTCGACCATACGCTCGGGACTGACGCCGGCGGCATACATCACCCCGGCTACCGAGCCTGCGCTGACGCCGGCTATGATATCGGGGTAGATTCCGCATTCGTTCAGGGCGCGAATAGCCCCGGCGTGGGCAAAGCCGCGCGCCCCACCGCCACTGAGCACGAGCCCCGTGCGGTATTCCGGGCCGCCGAAGCCCAGCAGCGCCTTCACTTTCTGAATGCTCCCCGTAATCATATTCGCTGAGTTTTCATCCGCAAAGTTACGCAAAATCCGCCGTCCCCGCAACCCGCCGCCCCAAACAGCCATGAAAAAAGAAAATGATAGTCCGTAATTATGCCTAAAAATATTTGGCAGAATGGACTGAAATTG
>CAYNSG010000038.1:6832-14604 GCA_964399885.1 uncultured Bacteroides sp. | reverse complement strand
TTGGGTTATTTGGGGAGGAGGGCGAGGTAGCCGCGGCGGAAGTAGGAGCGGTTGAAGTCGGTGGGGCGGATTATGCGGTCGGCGACAATGATGAGGTCGAGGTCGATTTCAACGAGTTTCTTTCCGGGGAGGCGGCGGCGTCCGAGGTCGGCTTCGGTTTGCTTGCAGAATTGCTCTATTTCGTCGACGGTGAGAGCTGTCAGACCGCGGACTACGCAGTTAGTGTAGTCGGGAGCGGGTTGCCCCAATGCGGGCGTGACGTAGGGCTCAGAGGCAGTCATCTCGTCGAGGATTAGCTTCAGCCTCTCGCACGCCTCAGCTATTAGCCGCCGGGCATCGGGAACGTTGCTCCCCAACGAAATCCACACCGTCTGCATAATGCCTTCGGGGTTACAGGTCAGATGTTTTGGTCAACGCCTTTGAGGGTCAACGCAACGCGTCCGCGAGGAGCATCGACGTCGATCACACGCACTCTCACCAATTGCCCTACCTTAACAATATCGCCGGGGTTGCTGACGAATCCTTCGGAGAGCTGGGAGATATGGAGCAGGCCGTTGACTTTCAAGCCTATATCGACGAAAGCGCCGAATGAGGTTAGATTGATTATGCGGCCTGTCAGCTCACGTCCGATATGGAGGTCGGCAACGGCAGCGACATCTTGGGCAAACATCACGGGCTCTTCCTCCTTGACGCGGGGGTCGCGCGCGGGTTTTTCGAGGGCAGCAACGATATCGGTCAGCGTGGGCATTCCGGTGCCGCGCTCAACGTAGTCCTCGAGGGGAATGTTTTCGAGGCGTTTGGGCGAGCGAATCAGCTCGTCGACAGGTACGCCCATATCGGCAGCCATGCGCTCAACGAGCTCATAGCGTTCGGGGTGGACCGACGTGTTGTCGAGCGGGTTGTCTCCGCCGGTGACGCGAAGGAACGCCGCCGACTGCTCAAATGCTTTTTTGCCCATGCGAGGCACATTGAAAAGCTGCTGGCGATTGGTGAAACGTCCGTTTTCGTTGCGGTAGTCGACGATATAGTTTGCGAGAGCCGATCCGATGCCGGAGATGTGTGATAACAGCTCGGGCGATGCCGTGTTGACATCGACGCCTACAGAGTTCACGCAGCTGTCGACGGTGAAGTCGAGCGCTTCGCGGAGTCCGGCTTGATCGACGTCGTGCTGATACTGGCCTACGCCTATCGACTTCGGGTCGATTTTAATCAGCTCGGCGAGCGGGTCGAGCAGGCGGCGACCGATAGAGATGGCGCCGCGGAGGGTTATGTCGAGTTCGGGGAATTCGCGGCGAGCCGACTCGGAGGCAGAGTAGACGCTTGCGCCGCGCTCGCTGACGAGCTTGACGTCGACATGGCGCGGGAAGGTAACGTCGCGCAAAAACGACATTGTTTCGCGCGAGGCAGTGCCGTCGCCAACGGCTATGACATCAATACCGAGGCGTCCAACCATATTGCAAAGAATATCGGCGGCACCATAAACGTCGTTGATGGGAGCGCAGGGGTAGACAACGTCGGTTGCTATTACGGCTCCCTGCTCGTCGATGCACGCCACTTTACAACCCGACTTGAATCCCGGGTCGATAGCCAGGACGCGCTTACGCCCGAGCGGCGGCTCCATCAGCAGCTGGCGAACGTTGTCGGCAAAAACGGTGATTGCCGATTCGTCGGCTTTCTCTTTGGCCGAAGCCGCAGCCTCGTTCTCAATTGAGGGACGCAAAAGGCGTTTGTAGCCATCCTTGACGGCATTGCGAACAATCTCAGCCGACACCTTCTCAGAGCCGGGACGAACAAACATTCGGCATAGACGCTCTGAAATCTCTTCGTCGTCGATGTTGATGGAGACTCTGAGTAGCCCCTCCTCTTCGCCGCGACGAACGGCGAGATAGTTGTGAGAGCCGCAAAGACGCAGCGGGCGGTCGAAATCGAAATAGTTCTGATAGTTTTCGGCGGCTTGCTCCTTGCCGCGAATCACGCGGGCATTCAACCGGGCGTTGCGGGCGAAACGCTGACGCACGAGTGTGCGGGCCTTTTCGTTTTCGCTAATCCATTCGGCAATAATGTCGGAAGCTCCGGCGATAGCCTCGTCAACCGAGGAGATGTCGCCCTTTACAAATTTTTTGGCTGCTTTATCAATATCCTTGGCGTTTTGCGCCATAATCATCTTGGCGAGTGGTTCGAGACCGACTTCGCGTGCTGCTCCGGCGCGAGTGCGGCGTTTGGGTTTGAATGGTAGATAGATATCCTCGACTTCCACAGGGTCGAGCGAAGCGGCAAGTCGCAGAGCCAACTCATCGGTCAGAGCTCCTTGCTCGTCAATAGCCTGCGCTATAAACTCCTTACGCTTTTCGAGCTCCTCGAGTTTCTCGAGATTAATTTTGACGGTGTGGAGCGCAACTTCGTCGAGCGAACCGGTTGCCTCCTTTCTGTAGCGAGCGATGAATGGAATTGTGGCGCCGTCTTTGAGCAATTTAATGACGGCAGAAACTTGTTTCCGTTGGAGATTAAGACGATTGGCAATTATTTCAGCGTTGTCGAGTCCCATCAATTATTATATTTATGGTGTTAGGGTTGATATCAATTATTTTTTTGCCGAAGCGTGATTATTGTCAGTTCAGGGGTAGCTCCGAGACGCATCGGTATGCCGACGGTTCCGATGCCGATATTGACATAGAGCTGATGGTCGGACGCGCGGTCGGCATAAAGACCTCCCCAGGTAGGGTAGCGGAACATGGCGGGCGACCAGCCGAACATTTCGATCTGCATGGCGTGTGTGTGGCCGCTGAGCGTCAGCGCGATATTTATGGAGTCGTTGTCGGCGATATCGCTGACCCAGTGGACCGGGTTGTGGCTCAGCAGAATCTTGGCGTTGGCGTCGGCGAGCGTCGGATAAGAGTCGGGCAAGGAGCCGTAGACGTGGAATGGCGGGTCGCCGACATTCTCTACGCCGATAACAATGATTGAATCGGCGTCGCGATAAACCGTAGCGTGCTCATTGCACAGCAGATTCCAGCCCATGCGCTCAGACTGGAGCGTGTCGAGCAGCTCAAATTGGCGGCGCTTCTCGTCTGCCGATCTCCAATCGGAGTAGTCGCCATAGTCGTGGTTGCCCAGGATTGAGAACACGCCGTCGCGGGCGTGGAGGCGCGAGAGCGTGTGGACAAACGGCAGAACCTCCTCGGTGCGGCGGTTGACGATGTCGCCCGTAAACATGACGGCGTCGGCATTGAGCGCGTTGATGCGGTCGACAAGAACGGCCACGTAGGACGTGTCGCTGCGATACGTGCCGCTATGAAGGTCGGAGAACTGCACGATTCGATAGCCGTCGAACGCCTCGGGCAATCCGGCGATTTCGACCGTCACTTCTCGCTCTTGAATCCGGAAGCGGTTGATCAGCGCTCCCCACCACATCAGTGCGAACAGAACGACAGCCAGAAAGCCGCCGGCGTAGCTAACCGCGCGGAGGCATCGATGCTTGAAAAGTTGGGGAATCTTTGCAATCAAATCGATGATTACAAACAGCAGTTTCGGTATTAAAATCGTGAAATAACCGAAGAGCAGCCACATGACGGCCACCAACTCATCGTCGGTGCCGCTGCGACGCGGCAGACAGATGGTGACAATCAAAACGATATAGATAGCTATTGCACTCCAGAGCTGCAAGCGACCGGGCCAATGCGACTTCAAGCTGCGCCGGGCGGCGACATAAATATATGCGTCGACGGCCAGATTTATAATCAGCGCAACAAGCATCAGAGCAATAGGTAATCTCATTGTTTGTTTGTCAGTAGTCCGTTTTCAATGTTGGCGCTCAACGTTCTTCGCTGCATTTCCGGGTAGCGTTTATTTTGTTTTTTAGCGGATTGGCATACATTGTCAGCATCATCTCGTGCATAAAGTTGTAGTCGAGTTCTGAAATGTCGGGCAAGTCCACTTTAGAGAGTTGCGCCTCTATATAACGTTCAAATTCTACAGCTTGTTCGGGTGAGTACTCCGATTGATATTCTGTCGACTCGTGGAGCAGATCGTGGGCTATATAGTTTATCGGATAAATCTTGTAGCCCGAATGAATCGAGCAGTCGATAATAGCGCAGATACGTTTCAGAACCTCCTTGCGGTCTGTTTCGTCGATAAACTCCTGCAGTTGGTCATTGATACATTTTCCGATTTCGAAATGGACATGGCCTTTGAACTGAGTCAAGCCGATTTCCATGCTGAGCAGATCATCGTGTTGCGACTTCTTGAACTCCGGGTCGAGCCGACGGAGAAGGAATTCGCGCGCTTTCAGATAGTCGTTGGGGTCGTACTCATAGGAGATTGAGACGGGCACGAGGTTGATGGCGGCGATGTTTCGCGCCACTGTCGAGTCGCCCTCAAGTCCAAACATCTTGACGAGGCTCTCCTGCGTCAGGTCGTTGGAGTCCTTGGCTCGGCCCTCGCGCTGAGCAATCCATACGCTCTCATGTTTTTCGGCGATGGCGTGATGGATGTAGGCCGAGAGCTGCCGGGCGGCTTCGAGCGCCTTGGTCACTTTCAGATTACGCTTCACGACGAAGCTCTTGTTGAGCTTCACGAGGTCGGTAATCCATTCGTAAATCAGCAGATTGTCGCCAATGGCCACCTCGGATGTAGCCTTTCCGGCGCGGAGGAAGCAGAGGTTGAGGAATGAAGCGTCGAGAACGATGTCGCGATGGTTCGTAATGAATGTGAACGACCGGTCGGGAGTGACATTCTCGAGCCCCCCGGCAGTGATTCCCGATGTGGTTTTCTTACACAACATTTCGAGAAACGGCCACATTATCTTTTCCTGGAATGTCTGCTTGTCGGGAATAGAGCGAAGCGTTTTGACAAACTCGGGATAATCGACGTCGGGCATCACATATCTCACAGCGTGCTCAAAGCCCGGCTCTTTTGTGAGTTGAGCCATTTTTTCTGAAAACTGCGAGTCGTCGAATGGGGCTATTTCGCTGAAATCATGCTGATTACTCATATCTACTAATATACTTGGCATGAGGAATAATGCCTAAACGAGTTTCAAAGTTAGTAATTTTTATTTTACTTCAACAAATATTTGGCTTTAATTTTCAAAAAACGCGATAAAAATAGGATTTCAATCGTGAAAATTTGGCTACATGGAGTCAAAACGTTAACTTTGCGCGAAAATGCAAAGGGGTGCCCACAAAAGTCGACCGCAGGGTCGGCGAGGCTGAGATTGATACCCTCCGAACCTGATCCGGTTAGCACCGGCGAAGGGATTGTAGACTTTACGCACAGTCGTGCTCGAATCGGCAATTTCATCTAAAGAAAAGCCTTTCGGAATTCAAGGTTCAGATCTCATGCCAATCAGTAGCTCCGCCGCATTGAGTTAAAACCACGACGACCGATATGCGACTGTATTATCCCGTTTTATCAGTAGCCGGCAGCGACTCCTCGGGAGGCGCCGGAATCCAAGCCGACATCAAAACCATATCATCCATAGGATGTTATGCAATGACAGCGATTACCGCCATCACCGCCCAGAACACATGTGGCGTTGACACCATAGTCGGAATCGCGCCCAAGATGGTCGACAGCCAGATTCAAGCCGTGTTCAACGACATCCGCCCGCTGGCGGTAAAGACCGGCATGCTCTACGACGCGGCAAATGTGCGCGCCACAGCCGAGGCTTTGAAACGCAACCGCGCCATCAACATCGTTGTCGACCCCGTCATGGTTGCAACCTCAGGCGCCCCGCTGATTGAGCCTGACGCCGTTGAGGCTGTCAAATCGTTGCTCTTCCCCATCTCGGCTCTGATTACGCCCAACTTCAACGAAGCCGTATGGCTCACGGGCGAAACCGAACCGGCAAAACAAGCCGAAGCACTCCACGCCATGGGCTGCCGCAATGTGCTGCTCAAAGGCGGCGACACGACGCGTAAGGACGTCAAAATCGACTATCTTTCAATCGTCGGCACCGGGCTCAAGCCGCTGACGGCCGACACCGTCGACACCCGCAACACCCACGGAACGGGGTGCACTCTCTCGTCGGCAATAGCGTCGTATCTCGCCATGGGAATGTCGCTCGACGAAGCCGCTGCCCGCGGCAAACTCTACATTACCCACGCACTTCAGGCCGGCGCTTTCGCAACGTGCGGCCATGGCCACGGGCCGGTAAATCATTTCTTCGCCCCGCGGCGCCTAAAATCGTATAATCCAAACAGTTCAACAGACTCCAATGAAAATTAAAATCAACGGCAAAGAGTATGAGCTCCCCGAGGCTGCAACCCTTGCCGATGCCCTCGAAAAAGCCGGAATCGCCCAGCGCGGAATAGCTACAGCGGTCAACAACGGCGTTGTTCCCGCAACGGAACGCACCAAGAAAGTCCTTGCCGACGGCGACTCTGTTATCGTAATCACAGCTTTCTACGGCGGATGAAACGGATTATGATAACAACCCCGGAGATTCGCGCGGACGAGCCGCGCCGAATACGCCTGACTCTCGAGCAGGGTTGGGATGGCGTGCATCTGCGCCACCCCGACGCCACAATCACCGACATCCGGAAAATCATCGAAGCCGTTCCGCAACGTTTTCACGGTCGACTGCATCTCCACGGCCATTTTGCACTCGTCAACGAGTTTAACCTTGGCGGTTTGCACCTGAATTCGCGCTGCCCCGAAGCGCCTGAAAACTATAGCGGACCGCTCAGCCGGACTTGCCACAGTGTTGACGAAGTCATTGCCGCCGACCGAACCGGCCGCTACAGCTATCTGACTCTCAGCCCGATATTTCCCAGCCTCTCAAAACAGGGCTACGGACCGACGTCGGAATTAGCCGCCGATATCGCCCGCTTGGCCGATGCCGGCGTAGCCACTCCACTGATAGCCTTAGGAGGAATTACTCCGGAGACCGTAGCGAAGTTGAATAGCGACGTGTTCAGCGGAGTAGCCGTGCTTGGCTATCTCGCCGATGCCGACGACGAAGATTTTACCAAACGATTAAACACAATATAATTATATGCTACAATTCATAACCAACGAATCGGACCGCTACACGATTGCCGAAGAGGTTCAGATGGCCATTGAAGGCGGTTGCCGCTGGGTTCAGCTGCGGATGAAGGACGCTACCGACGAAGAGGTTCGCACCGTTGCTCTCGAGCTGATTCCGCTCTGTCGCGAAAACGACACATTCCTGATTATCGACGACCGCGTTGAACTCGTCAACGAGCTGAAAGTTTCGGGCGTACACCTCGGCAAAGAGGATATGGACCCGCTGGAAGCACGCGAGCTCCTCGGCCCGCACGCCATTATCGGCATAACGGCCAACACTGTCGCCGATATTATTAAATATAAAGGTAAGGACGTCGACTATGTAGGTCTCGGTCCGGTTCGCTTCACAACGACAAAGAAAAAACTCTCGCCCGAACTTGGTTATGAGGGGGTGAAAGCGGTTGTCGACGAAGTTCGCGCAGCCGGCGTAGAGCTGCCCATCGTGGCTATCGGCGGACTGACAATCGATGATGTCGACCCCTTGATGGCTGCCGGAGTCAATGGCATAGCCGTCAGCGGCGCCATCATCACGGCTGAAAATTCGGTTGCCGCGACAGAAGAATTTATGACGAAACTAAACAACTACAGATGAACGATATTCTCAACATAGGAGGCCGCGAATTCAAGTCGCGCCTGTTTATGGGAACGGGCAAATTCCCGTCGAACAAACTGATGCTCGAAGCGATTCTCGCCTCAGGCTCTGAAATGATTACAGTTGCGATGAAACGCATCGACATGGAAAATGA
>CAYNSG010000038.1:3521-6732 GCA_964399885.1 uncultured Bacteroides sp. | reverse complement strand
ATAATCATCGCCGAGAGCCGAGTGCCGGTAGTTGTCGACGCCGGAATCGGCGCGCCCTCCCATGCTGCCGAAGCTATGGAGCTCGGAGCTGACGCCGTGCTCGTCAACACCGCTATAGCCGTTGCCGGCAACCCCGTAGAGATGGCCGCAGCGTTCAAACTCGCCGTCGAAGCCGGTCGTCGCGGATATCTCGCCGGACTCGGCGCCGTTGGCAACAACGCCGTCGCCACAAGCCCGCTCACCTCTTTCCTCGATCTCTAAACCTAAAAATAACTGATATGCAGATTGACAATATCGACATCCACAGCTATCCCGGCTCGGAGAAAGTGTATATAAAAGGCGAAATCCACCCGATTGAGGTTGCCATGCGCCGCATAAATCTGACCCCGACGGTGAAGCTCAACGGCGAAGAGAAAATCGTAACGGAGAATGCTCCGGTCTACGTCTACGACACAAGCGGCGTCTACACCGACCCGAAATGCACGATTGACATCAACCGCGGACTCCCCCGCCTCCGTGAGAAATGGATTGCCGAGCGCGACGACCTCGAGCAGCTTCCCCGCATCACTTCGGACTACGGACGCAGCCGCGAGGCCGACACGTCGCTCGACTCGATACGCTTTGCCAACCGCCATGCGCCCCGCCGCGCCAAAGAGGGCTGCGCAATAACCCAGATGGACCTTGCCCGCCACGGCATAATCACCCCGGAAATGGAGTATGTTGCCATCCGCGAAAACTGCAACAACGCCGCGCTGGGCATCAAATCGCACATTACGCCTGAATTTGTGCGCGATGAAATCGCCGCCGGACGCGCCGTGCTCCCCGCCAACATCAACCATCCCGAAGCCGAGCCGATGATTATCGGTCGCAACTTCCTGGTGAAACTCAACACGAACATCGGCAACTCGGCGCTCTCGTCGGGAATCGAAGAGGAGGTTAGTAAAGCCGTCTGGAGCTGCTACTGGGGCGGCGATACGCTGATGGACCTCTCGACGGGCGACAACATCCACGAAACCCGCGAATGGATTATCCGAAATTGCCCCGTGCCGATGGGTACCGTGCCTGTCTATCAGGCTCTTGAGAAAGTTAACGGCAGCGTTGCCGAACTGACTTGGGAAATTTATCGCGACACGCTCATTGAGCAGGCCGAGCAGGGAGTAGACTATTTCACAATCCATGCCGGAGCACTGCGCGCACATGCCGACATGATTGATGAGCGCCTGACCGGAATCGTTTCGCGCGGCGGCTCAATCATGACCCAATGGGCTGTAATCCACAACCAGGAAAACTTCCTCTACACGCATTTCGACGAGATTTGCGAGATTCTTGCGCGCTACGACGTTGCCGTTTCGCTCGGCGACGGTCTGCGTCCCGGCTCGATTCACGATGCCAACGACCGCGCTCAGTTCATGGAGCTCGACGTGCTCGGCGAACTGACCGAGAAGGCGTGGGTCCACGGCGTGCAGGTGTTGATTGAAGGTCCCGGCCACGTGCCGATGCACAAGATTCGCGAGAACATGGAGCGCCAGATTGAGAAATGCCACGAAGCACCGTTCTACACGCTCGGCCCGCTGACAACCGACATCGCCCCCGGCTACGACCATATCACATCGGCCATCGGAGCCGCCCAGATTGCTTGGCTCGGAACTGCAATGATATGCTACGTTACGCCGAAAGAGCATCTTGCACTGCCCAACCTGGAGGACGTCAGAAACGGAGTGATAACCTATAAGATAGCAGCCCACGCCGCCGACCTCGCCAAGGGACATCCCGGCGCTCAAGTGCGCGACGACGCTATGAGCAAAGCACGCTACGACTTCCGCTGGAAGGACCAGTTCAATCTGGCACTCGACCCGGCTCGCGCGCGCCAATATTACGTTGAAAGTCATAAGGACGACGACCATTTCTGCACAATGTGCGGCCCGAATTTCTGTGCCATGCGCATCTCGCAGAAGGTCGCCGCAGAATGTAAAAAATGATGTTTTACGACGAACTAAAAAAATATGATTGGGACGAGACAACGCGCGCAATCGAGTCGATGACTCCGGCGCGTGTTGAAGCCGCCTTGGCCAAAAAGCACCTCACGGTCGAGGATTTCATGGCGCTCATCTCGCCGGCTGCGGCTCCCTATCTCGAACAGATGGCTCGGCTATCGCAGCGAATCACGCAGGAGCGTTTTGGGAAAACGATCTCTATGTACATACCTATGTACGTCTCGAACGCCTGCACCAACCACTGCGTTTACTGCGGATTCAACCACAACAACCCGCTGGAACGCGTCACGCTGACGCTCGACCAGGTAAAAGCTGAATGCGAGGCTATCCGTCGGCTCGGACCGTTTGAGAATCTACTGATTGTTTCCGGCGAATTCCCGACGCTCAACGGCGTTGACTATCTCGAGAAGGTTATACGCACGGCGCGCCCCTATTTCAACAACCTGACGATTGAGGTGATGCCGATGAAGGAACGCGACTACAAGCGACTGACCCACAGCGGCTTGAACGGCGTAGTCTGCTTCCAGGAAACCTACCACGAGGCAGCCTACAAGAAGTATCATCCGAAGGGAATGAAATCAATCTTTGAATGGCGCGTCAACGGCTTCGACCGCATGGGAGCTGCCGGAGTTCACAAAATCGGCATGGGAGTTCTCATCGGACTCGAGGATTGGCGCACCGACGTCACGATGATGGCACGCCATCTGCAGTATCTGCGTCGCAACTACTGGCGTACTCGCTACAGCATCAACTTCCCGCGCATGTGTCCCGCCGAGGGAGGGTTCACGCCCAACGTCATCATGACCGACCGCGAGTTGGCACAGCTGACGTTTGCTTTCAGAATCTTCGACAACGATGTCGACATCTCGTACTCAACGCGCGAGAAGCCGTCGTTCCGCGCCGGTATGATGAAACTGGGCGTGACGTCGATGAGCGCCGGCAGCAAAACCGAGCCCGGCGGCTACGCCTCGACGCCCGACGCGCTGGAGCAGTTTGAAGTTTCCGACTCGCGCACACCGCTCGAAGTCGCCGCCGAAATCCGCGCACTCGGCTACGAAGCTGTCTGGAAAGATTGGGATAAAACTTTCGACGAGAACGCCCCCGCTGTCTAACCTCCTCTCACGCGAATAACTGATTTGTTTCCGGGTCCACTCCTTGGTTTACTCCTTGGTTTACTCCTTGGTTTACTCCTTGGTTTACTCCTTGGTTTACTCCTT
>CAYNSG010000038.1:0-3421 GCA_964399885.1 uncultured Bacteroides sp. | reverse complement strand
CTCCTTGGTTTACTCCTTGGTTTACTCCTTGGTTTACTCCTTGGTTTACTCCTTGTTGTGGACCCGGAATCAATTTTATGCCGGCACAAAAAAAGAGAGTAGCTCTCACGAGCGCCTCTCTCTCCATTCATCACATTATGCTTATTAGTGCTGTATTGATGCTCTTGTTTTACATCATACAATGAAACAGTCAGTGTCGGTATACGCCGTTAGTATCTTGAGCTTACCACGTCCCAGTCGACGATGTCCCAAAGCTGGTTCAGAGCGTCGGCGCGGCGATTCTGATAGTCAAGATAATATGCGTGTTCCCAAACGTCGAACGTCAGCAGCGGGGTCAAACCGTCGGTAAGCGGGTTGCCGGCATTCGGGCCTTGGGTTATGAAAAGTTTTCCATCATTGTCCTTCGAGAGCCAAACCCAACCGGAGCCAAAGAGCGTGACGCCTGCCTGAACAAAATCTTCCTTGAATTTCTCAAACGAGCCGAACTCTCTATCGATAGCTTTGCGGAGCTCGCCCTGAGGTTCGCCGCCGCCATCGGGCGAGAACGTGAAGAAATAGAAGATGTGGTTCCAAGCCTGCGAAGCGTTGTTGAAAAGCGGGCCGCTCGATTTGCGGATAATATCCTCGAGCTCCATATCGGCATATTCGGTATTCTCTATCAGTTTGTTGAGATTGTCGATATAGGCTTTCTCATGTTTCCCATAGTGGAAATCGATGGTTTCCTGCGAGATTGCCGGTGCGAGAGCATCGGGAGCGTAAGGAAGCCGAGGCTGCGTATAGGTTGGTGATGTCATTGCTTTTATGCTTTTAGGTTTGAGCCGGACGTTTTTATCCGTGGCGGCTTTATGTTTTTCGTAAGTCAAAACAAGGCTGCCGCCGAAAAGGTTCATGCCTCACCAAAAATTAACAACGCCGTCATTTTATCAATCATTCATCAATTTTCATTTTCGATAATTTTTATCTATTTTTGCACATCTGTGAACAAAATCCACGTTGAACTATTTATATACATAAAGCAATTGATTACGAATATGCGAACAACATCGAAATATGCAGCAGCCGCTCTGCTATCAGCAATCATGGCAGGTTGCAGTCTCTTTGCCCCAAAGACGACTCCGACAATCAACCCGACGACGAATGAGGTGAAGACCGAAACGCCTGAAGAAACCGAGGCTGCTATCAACGCCGTGCTCTACGGCGAATGGACCGTGGCCGACGTGGGCGGCATAGCCGTTACGGGCGACGACCGTCCTTACGTGATTTTCGACACTACGGCAGTCAACCCCTTCCAGCTGAAAATCTACGCCAACAACGGTTGCAACACGCTCAACGGTGAATTGGCCGTCACCCCCGGCGGAGATATGCAGAAGGCTTCGGAGTTCCTGTCGACAATGATGTTCTGCGCCGACGCTCCCTACGAGTTGGGAATCAATATGGCGTTTGAAACCGTCAGAAGCTTCTCAATTGAGAAGGTTGGGCAAGACTACCTCCTTTATATGAAGGACTACTCGGGTAAGACGCTGTTGACGCTACGAAAAAGCGACATCAGCTTCCTCAACGGCGCATGGACAGTCACGAAAATCCATGCCGACGCCGTGCCCGATTCGGCCGGAATCAAGATGGTTATCGACATCCCGGAGCTTCGCGTTCATGGCAACACGGGCTGCAACATACTTAACGGCAGCCTCTTCCTCGACCCCGATAAACAAAACGCCATACAGTTTGTCAACCTCGCTACTACGCGGATGGTATGCCCCAACGGCGAGCGCGAGCAGCAGTTCCTCGTGGCTCTCGAGGAGGTTGAAACCGTAATTCCGGCCGACGATGGCAAAGGGGCTATTATGAAGAATGCTCAGGGCACAGAGGTGCTCCATCTTCGCCGCCTGAAATTGAAATAATGCACTTTTTTGCCTGCAAAACGTAACAATTTCATAAAAAAGTTGTAACTTTGCAGCGCACATAGACTTATAAACATATTAACTAAAACCTAAAACAATGAACACTGAGACAATCGGTGATTGGGCCGGTCTGGTTTGGAGCGCCCTTAACACCGCTGATGTGCTTGACAACAAGCAGATTAGAAAAATCACCAAACTGAAAGAGAAAGAGGTTTGCGCAGCTCTCGGCTGGCTTGCCCGCGAAGGCAAAGTAGCTTTCGAAGAGAGCGGCGACGACAAAGAGATTCTCGTCCGCCTCATTCAGGGTTAAACTGACAATCGTTTAGCCACAGGCTAAAACGTCATAACCAAAAAACGCCGCTCAAAGCCTTCGGGTAAGAGCTGGAAAACTTATAGAAGCCCGGCACTCAACGCCGGGCTTCTATTGAAAAAACTTAGAGATGAAAGGAACGGTAATACGCAACACCGGCAGCTGGTATACGGTCCGCACCGACGACGGAGCCACAATCAACTGCAAAATCAAAGGAAACTTCCGGCTCAAAGGGATTCGGACCACGAACCCCGTATCCGTAGGCGACCATGTGGAAATCACCCCGGCAGCGGGAGTTAATGACACTCCCTTTATCACCGCCATCGAGCCCCCGCGCAACTACATTATCCGCCGCGCCAGCAACCTCTCGAAGGAGGCCCACATCATCGCCGCCAACGTCGACCAGGCGCTGCTTATCGTCACTCTCTTCCACCCGACGACTTCCACAACGTTTATCGACCGCTTTCTCGCTACAGCTCAAGCCTATTCAATCCCGACGGTAATCGTCATCAACAAGACCGACCTTTGCGAGGCCGACGACGAGATGAAAGAGTATCTCGAGGCCGTCAGCCACCTCTATCGATCGATAGGCTACACGGTTATCCACACGTCGGCGGTTACCGGTCTCGGAATCGACCAACTTCGCGACACACTCCGCAACAAGGTTACGCTCCTATCGGGAAATTCGGGTGTAGGCAAATCGTCGCTCATCAACCGCGTTGTCCCCGGACTCGACCTCCGCACGGCAGAGATTTCAGCCACCCACGACACCGGAATGCACACCACCACGTTCTCCGAGATGTTCGAGATACCTGGAGGCGGATATATCATTGACACTCCGGGAATTAAAGGCTTCGGCACAATCGACTTCGACCCACGCGAAGTATCACACTATTTCCCCGAAATTTTCAAGATTTCGGCCGACTGCCGTTACAACAACTGCACGCATACCCACGAGCCGGGTTGCGCCGTTCGCGAAGCTGTCAACAATCACGAAATTTCGCAGTCGCGCTACGCCTCCTACCTCTCGATACTCAACGACGACACCGCCGACAAATACCGCAAGCCGTTCTGAACTCTACATTCTCATTTTCCCGTCTCAATTTTTTCGCGCATTTTTAGCGCTGAAAGAAGAGATTTTATTATGATAGTCCGTAAATATGCCTAAAAATATTTGGCAGAATGGACTGAAATTGGTACCTTTGCACATACC
>CAYNSG010000037.1:0-14614 GCA_964399885.1 uncultured Bacteroides sp. | reverse complement strand
GAGCTTGTCGGGCTTATCGGCGATAGCTTTCGAGGATGCCGTCGCGGAAGGCGAGATAGATGCCGTTTGTGTAGGTCCAGGTTTCGTAGAGATAGCTGCTGCCCGTGCGGTGAACGACGTTGTCGGGCGAGCCGAGCGAGAGCCGGCATTCGTCGCGGGACATGCCGATGGCAACGCGTCCGGTGATGATGTTGTTCCAAACCTCATCGGTGATGCGCGGGTATTTCTTGCGCGGGTCGGTGAACGACAGCAGCTTGTCGAATCCGCGTGGCGCTTTCAGGTTGGTGCCTACTGACATGAACAGCTCGAACAATCCGCCTTCGGGCGCGCGAAGCACCAGGCGAATGGGATAGATTGACGTTCCGGGCAGAACCTCCTCGACCTTGACGGGGATAAACTTGCGGCCGTTGAAGCTTTCGCCTCGGCGGTCATACCAGATTGGCGTCAGGATGTAGTAAGTGTTACCTTTCATCCGTCGGGCAACTTCGTCGACCACCGTCAGCTGCACCGTGAAAGGCACTTCGAGCGGCATCGAGTCGCTGACCGAGGAGTCAATCGGGCGATAGCGCAGCCGGTTTCCCTCGGGGGTGATGAATTGATACTCAGTGTCGCGGACGCCGATAATCGTGGTGAATGGGCGCGAGCCGGCGTAGGTGAGGATTTCCCCGGCGAGTTTTTCGGTCGTGGGTTCGTCGGAGGTGAGGATTGAGGATATTTTGTTGTCGGTCACGAAAAACTGTTTACCGGGAGTCCAGTCGGCAGCGGGCTCGGCAGTGACGTCGGCGAGAAATCGCGATTCGGTTTCGGGGACGATGCGGTCGCGGCGCACGTCGTTGTCGGTAATCTTCGGCGTGCTCTCGATTCCGGTGAAACACGACGACAGCACGACAGCGACGGCTGTCGCCGCTGTCAGTGCCGAAGTCTTTATGTAGGGAAATACTCTCAAGCTTATTTCTTGGGTGTCAGCCCCATGTTGTAGAAGATGAACGAATAGATGTCGGTGGTCTCGTCGATAACCTTGCTCATCGGTTTGCCGCCGCCATGACCGGCATTGCTGTCGATGCGGATAAGCTTGGGAGCGTCGCCGGTGTCGGCCGCCTGAAGAGCTGCGGCATATTTGAACGAGTGGGCGGGCACGACGCGGTCGTCGTGGTCGGCGGTGGTGACGAGGATAGCCGGGTAGGGCGTGCCGTCGTTGCGTATGTTATGGGCGGGCGAGTAGCCGAGCAGATAGCGCGCCATCTCTTCCGAGTCGTCGCTTGTGCCGTAGTCCGAAGCCCAGTTCCAGCCGATGGTGAACAGATGGTAGCGCATCATGTCCATGACGCCGACTTCGGGAATGGCCACGCGGAACAGGTCGGGGCGCAGGTTGGTAGTGGCTCCTACGAGCAGTCCGCCGTTGCTGCCGCCAACGATGGCGAGTTTGTCGGGGTTGGTCCAGCCCTCCTTGATGAGATATTCAGCGGCGCCGATGAAGTCGTTGAACACGTTCAGTTTCTGCATCTTCGTGCCGGCCTGATGCCACTCTTCGCCGTATTCCGAGCCGCCGCGGAGGTTGGCCTGGGCGTAGATTCCACCATTTTCGAGCCAGAGCAGACGCGAGGCGCTGAACGAAGGCGTCAGCGAGATGTTGAAGCCGCCGTAGCCGTAGAGATAAACCGGATTCTCGCCATTGCGCTCCAGGCCTTTCTTATAGGTTATGAACATCGGAATCATTGCGCTGTCGGGGGCTGCCGAGGGGTACCAAACCTGCTCGGTCACGTAGTCGTCGGGGTTGAAGCCTTTGATTTCGGGCGATTTCAGGAAGCGGCTCCGGCCTGTGGCGGTGTCGTAGGCAAAGATTGCCGAGGGGTAGTTGAAGGAGTTGAAGGCGTAGTAGACTTCGTCGTTATCCTTCGACGAGGAGATGTCGACGCTGCCAAACGTGGGCAGCTCGATTTCGCGGATGAGCGAGCCGTCGGTGTTGTAGAGGAACGCCTGGTTGGCAGCATCTTTCTCGTAGGTGACAATAAGTTTGTCGCCGGCAAACTGCACTCCGGTCAGCACGGCGTCGTTGCGCTCGGGGATGATCTCCTTCCAGTTGGTGCGCTGCGGGCGAGCGGCGTCGGCAACCATCAGGCGTCCTTTGGGAGCTCCGGCGCGCGTAGTGAAGAAGAATTTGCCGTCCTTGTCGCCGACGAAAACGATGTCGAAATCTTGCGTGGGTTCGATGACGGTCCAGTCGGAGCCTGTCTTGAGGTTCTTGACCATGTAGGATGAGCCGATGCCCTCGCCGCCGCCGATTATAAAGAGATACTGCTCATCCTCGGGGACGTAGGCTGTGTGGAAATGCAGCGGGTGGGCGGGGTCCTCAAACACGATTTTGTCGGCCTCCTGGGGTGTGCCGAGCTTATGGTAGTAGACCTGATGGTTCTCGTTGGCGTTCGAGAACTCCTTGCCGGCCTCGGGGCGGGGATAAGCGCTGTAGTAGAATCCGTCGCCATCCCATGCAGCGTCGGTAAACTTCGCCCATTCGATATGATCGGGCAGGAGCTCCTTGGTGGTCATGTCCATCACGTAGATTTCAGTCCAGTCGGAGCCGTTGCGCGAGATGGTGTAGGCTGCGTGGTGTCCGTCGTTGGAGAACGAGAGCCCGGTGAGGGCCACCGTGCCGTCGTCGGAGAGCTTGTTGGGGTCGAGGAAGAGCTCAGGTTCGCCGTCGATAGAGTCGTTGCGGTAGAGCACGCTTTGGTTTTGCAGACCGTCGTTGACGTAGAAGTAGTATTTGCCGTCGCGCTCCTTTGTCATCAACCCCTCTTTGCGGTAGTTGACGAGATCGGTAAGCCGGCGGCGGATATTGTCGCGGAACGGAATCTTTGAGAGATAGGCGTTTGTCACCGCATTTTCGGCTTTCACCCATTCGAGAGTGGCCTCGGCGGTGTCGTTCTCGAGCGGACGATATGGGTCGGCAAACTCAACTCCGGAGCGGACTTCGGTAAGCCCCTCTTCCATCGGAGCCTGAGGGTATTCGATTTTCTGCTGCGATGTGCAGCGGGTGGCAACTAAGCCGGCAACAACGATTGTCGGTCCTGTCAGAGCAGCCATAATGATTTTACGCATGAATGTGACTTGTTTGTTTGGGTGCAAAAGTACTCTTTTATCTCTTGCGGTTTCGACATTCCACAAATTTTAACGTTGGAGGAGCGAGGCATAGATGGCGTCGATGATGGCTTGGCGCGGGTTGAGGCGGGTGAATGCGGGGTTGTCGCGCGAGGGGTTCACGCGGTTGCTGAGAAACACGAAGAGGAGGTCGTTGTCGGGGTCGATCCAGAAGCATGTGCCGGTGAACCCGGTGTGGCCGTAGGTGGCGTCGGAAGGTCCACCGTCGTCGAGCCCTTTCTGCGATGTCAGCAGGTCGAATCCGAGTGCGCGCAGCCCGGAGTTGCTGCGGGCGGTGGTGAAACGGTCGACGGTGGCTTCCGAAAGTATTCTTTTGCCGGCAAATTCTCCGCGGTTGAGGAGCATCTGGGCATATTTGGCTATATCGGTGGCGGTTGAGAAAAGCCCGGCGTTACCTTGCACTCCGCCTGAGAATGCTGCAATCTCGTCGTGAACATAGCCGCGGAGCGTCTGGTGGCGCAGGAACGGGTCGCGCTCGGTCGGGGCGATTTCGGAGGCGGCAAAGCGGCGCGTGGGGCGGAAGAGCGTGCGCGTGGCTCCGAGGGGTTTGAAGAGCTGTTGCTCAACCCACTCTTCGTGGCTTACGCCGGTCAGGTTCTCCTCCATCTCCATCAGCAGACAGAAGTTCAGGCAGCTGTAGAGATAGCGCTTTGAGGCACGCAGAGGGGCTTGGTAAATGCGGTTCATGACGGTGTCGCGCACGTCGGCGATTCCGTAGAGTCCCTTGGCGATTTCAACCGGGAATTCGTCGGTTTTCGAGACCGACGTAAGGTCGCGTCGCAGACGGGCGTTGGCGTTGCCGTAGACTCCGCGCCCGATTTTGATGGTGTAGGGTGCGCGGGCACGACCGCGGGTCAGAGCACCGCTGTAGGTAGCCGTGTCCATGAATATCTTGTTGATGGGGATTACGGCGGGCATTCCCGACTCGTGGAATAGAAACTCGCTGACGCGCAAATCGCGTTTGTCGGGGGTGTCCATCCCGGGGACGTAGTCGGAGAGCTTGTCGTCGAGCGCGAAAAGCTGCTCGTCGTAGGCTTTCATGACGCCGCCGAGTGTAGCCGTGGCTTTGGTCATCGAGGCGATGTCGTAGAGCGTGGTCGGTGTGACAGGCTCGGTGCCGCCGGTAGCTTTCTTGCCGTAGGCTTTCGAGTGGATAACCTCGCCCCGGCGGGCAACAACAACCTGGCAACCGGGGAATGCGCCGGCGGCAATGGCGGCGCGGACAATCGAATCGATGCGCGAGTTGAGCTTGGAGGCTACGCCTACGGCTTCGGGTGTGGCGTAGGAGAGTTGCGATTTGCCGAGGGTGACGCCATCGCCAACGTTGCCTACGCCTTTGACGTTGACCGGGAAGCGGCCGTCGACTGTGAATCCTCCGAAAAGTGCTTGGGCGGCGGCGCTGCGGAGAGCGGGAGTGTCATCGTAGGCTACGACGACGGTAGGTTGCGCCGCGATTCCGCTGAAATGCGCCATGCGGTAGGGGTTGACGAAGAACACTGCCGCCGTCCGCGGCAGCTCGGCGAGCTTGGCGTAGGCGGTGCGCGCCCATTGGGCATCGGTGAACACGCCGACAACAACGGCGTCGGCTTTTTTGACGGCGGCTAATGTCGCGGTGGTGAGTCCGGATTGCCCGACGGTGAAATTTTCGGTCGTCGCATAGTTAGCAATCATGCGCGAGAATGCGTTGGAGGCTTCCGAGCCGATGCTCACTACGGCAATCTTCGCGGCGTCGGTCGACAGAGGCAGCGTGCCGGCAGAGTTTTTAAGCACGGTGATTGATGCTCGCGCCAACCGCTGGTTGACGGCGTCGGCATTGCCCGAAGTGACCACCTTCTTTACCTCCGAAGGGCTGACGGCGTCGCTCTGCCGTGCGGCTCCGAGACGATATTTGTAGGTGAGAATCTTGCGGCAGCTTTCGTCGATGCGTTTCTGGGTCAAGGTGCCGTCGGCGATGGCTGCTTTGACGGCGGCCATGTCGGCTGCGGGCGAAACGGGCTGGAGAAGCACGTCGGCGCCGGCGAGCAGGGCGGCAACGCAATTGTTCTGCCCGGGCTTGGCAACGGCGCCTTTCATGGCGAGGGCATCGGTGAATACCAGCCCGTCGAACTCCAGCAGCCCTTTAAGAAAGTCGGTTGTGATGATTGGGGAGAGCGACGCCGGGGTACCCGAGGGGTCGAGCGCGGGGACGCGCAGATGGGCGGTCATGATGCCGCTGAGCCCGGCTTCGGCATACCGGCGGAACGGCACGAGGTCGGTAGTCTGAAGTTGCTCAAAGGAGTGGTCGACTGTCGGGAGGGTTTTATGTGAGTCGGTCGACGTGTCGCCGTGACCGGGGAAATGTTTCGCTACCGAGAGCACGCCGCCATCCTCGAGTCCGTGGGAGTAGGCAACGCCCAATTTAGCCACGCGCTCGGGATTTTCGCCAAACGACCGATAGCCAATCACGGGATTCGCCGGGTTGGAGTTGACGTCGAGCACCGGGGCGAAGCAGACGTTGATGCCCACGGTGTGACATTGGCGGGCAACTTCGCGGCCGTAGTCGTAGAGTGCGTCGGTCCGGGTCGTGGCACCCAATCCCATGTTGTAGGGGAAGCGGGGAGCATCGCTGACGCGCATCGCCAGCCCCCACTCGCCGTCGAGCGCAACGAGCGGCATTACTGCGGCGTTTTTGCGTGCATCGGCTATGAGCGATGTGTAGCCGCTGAGGGTACCTTTGCCGAGTAGGTATCCGCCCATCTTTTGGTTGACGACGGTTTTCAGCAGCGCTGCGTGGCCTGCTGCATTGTCAGTGACGTCGAGGCGGGGCATAAACAGCTGAGCCAGGCGTTCGTCGGGTGTCAGCCGGTTCATCACCGAATCAACCCAGCGGTTGCATTCGCCTGAAACCGACAGCAATAGCCGTTCTTGGGCCGAAGAGCCGGCGGTCAGGAGCACGAGGAGTGATATTAGGCAGATAAAGGTCTTGTGCATGAGTTTTATATTATAATGTGTGTTGCGGGGTTTATTTGGCGGTCATTCGAGCTCCTGGGCGGGCTGTAATCTCGCGTCCGGCGGCAGCGGTTTGCTTCATGTAGTCGATGATGTCGCCATAGAGGATGTTGCTGCTGTGGGCAATCTCGGTTGCTTTCTTGAGGGGCGCCATGTAATCGCCGCCCTGGGCGAGATAGTCGATAGTGGCAACGGTGTAGGTGCGAGCCGGGTCAATCGGCTTGCCGTTGACAACGATGTCGGAGGCGCGGCGCGTTGCGCGGTCGACCGTTGCCGACGAACCGTCGCTTATTCCGTCGCCGCCGCGCGATGCCATCACGTCGAATGCGTCGGCGAGGTCGGCGCCGGAGATTTCAATCACGACGATGCGGTTGTCGAAGGGCAGCATCTGCATCATCAGCCCTTGGGTGACATCGCCGGCAGGGAGGTCGCAGCGTATGCCGCCACGGTTCATCAGCGCAATGTCAATTGGGTGCCCTGCGAGGCGCTCGCCAATGGTGCCGACGGCATCGCTGACATAGTTTACGAGACTCCACGACTCTTTGGTGAGTGCTTCGGGTGCGTGGGCAATTTTGATAGTGAGAATCGAGTCGACGCTGTTGCGGTAGGGGTCGAGGATGGCGCGGAACGCCGGGTCGACGCGCGAGTCTAGTCGGCCGTCGACGGCTATCAGCTTATAGGTCGGGCGGAGCGTGGCGAGGTCGATGTCGATTTCGCCGACATTCACGCCGAGAGCGCCGGTCTGAGCCACGAGGATGGTGTCGCCAACGGCGTTAACGGCAAGCGATGGAGGCGTTTGGTCGTCGGCGGGGTCGACAACCGTGTGGGAGTGTCCGCCGATGATTATGTCGATATCCTCCGATGCTTCGGCGAGCTGGCGGTCGCCGGGACCGTGAGAGCTCGTGTAGCCTACGTGGGTAACGGCCACGACGAGGTCGCAGCGTTCGTTGTGTTTCAGGTGCCACGCCGTGGAGTTGGCGGCTTTTATAGCGTCGAGGTAGACAACTCCGCGCGAATTGTTGGCCGAAATCATCCCCTCGGGGTCGAGGTTGATGGCCAGAAAACCAATGCGGCGGCCGTCGAATTCGCGGATGGTGTAGGGTTTTATAATCGAATCGAGGGGAGTGTTGCGCACATCGTAGTTTGTCGAGAGCTTCTCGGCGTTGAGTTGGCGCCACTCTCGTGCGAGAACGGCGAGTCCGTTGTCAAACTCATGGTTGCCGAGAATCTGAATGTCGTAGCCTATGGCATTCATCAACTTGCGCTCAACTTCGCCGAGAAACAGCGAGTAGTAGAGCGTTCCCTGCACGGCGTCGCCGGCGTCGATTACCATGACGTTCCGGTTGGCATTGCGGACGCTGTCGACAACCACCTTACGGCGCAGTATGCCGCCGCGGCCGTTGTCGAGCGGGTCGATTCGCGAATGGGTGTCGTTGGTGTGGAGAATCACGAGGCGGCTGTCTGACGTGGGTTCTACAGACTCGTCCGCTGTGTTCGCAAAGGCCGTAACTACGGCTGCAAGAGTCATTGAGGCAAGTGATAATGCGCGTTTCATAGCGCGAAATTACAAAAAATGCGGCTAATTTTGGGTGATTTCATGCGATTTTGACTCGAAAGTGATAAAATTTTTGCAATTTTTTTGGTGGGTTTGGAAATTAGCAGTAACTTTGCAGTCGCAAACGAGGCGGGATAGCTCAGTTGGTTAGAGCGTCGGATTCATAACCCGGAGGTCCCGAGTTCAATTCTCGGTCCCGCTACAAAGATGCATTGCTAATCGGCGGTGCATTTTTTTTGTGCCTTAACAGCAGCGAGTTAAGATTTTTTGACGAAAATAATTGCCGAAAAATTTGGTGGAATGGTTGCGGCGATGTAATTTTGCATCGTCAAAGCTACGGCAATGACCGCTAACGGTGATTTAGTGTAGTGGCCTAGCACGCCACCCTCTCACGGTGGAGACCCGGGTTCGATTCCCGGATTCACTACAAAGGCTGTCCAATCCGGACAGCCTTTTGTGCGTTTTGCCCCCCGCGCCGCCCCCGGCCGGCCGCCGAACCGCTCCCGCGCTCGGGCCCGCACAGCCCCGCGCCACGCGCCGCGTGACCGCAGGAGGTCGCGACAAATGTCAAATTGTCAATTTGTCAAATTGACAAATTGACAAATTGACAAATTGATCGAGCGGGCGAGCGGTGCCGGGCGAGCCGGTGCTCTGAGCGCCGGGCGGGCGCTGACCCCCGATAGAGGACAGCCGCGGTGTGGATTGGCCTTTTTTGGTACACAATTGGGCAAAATAGGTTATGTTTTGGCGTAACGGGCTATAACGCCGCCGATTTTCGCTAACTTTGCACTCCGGTTACTAAACTGAATTACATTAAACTGATTATCGACGTGTCGCGCAGCGAATAATTCCGGACCGCGACACGCATTATCACATTAAATATCTATGAATTTCAAACTACTGACGTCGGTCGTAGCTATTCTTGCCGGCACATCAGCCTCGTTCGCTCAGGTCGATTCGACCGCTGCGGCGCGTGAGGTGACGCTCTCGCTCGACGAGTGTGTGGCTATCGCTCTCGACTCAAGCCCGACGGTCAAGGTGGCCGATCTGGAGGTGAAGCGCGTCGACTACTCCAAGAAGGAAGCTATCGGCTCCTTGTTCCCACAAATCAATTTCTCCCTGTCATATCAGCGTTCAATCGAGCTGCAGACAATCCGTATGGATATGGGCGGCGAGAGCCAGAAACTGAAAATGGGTAGTGATAACACCTGGAACACCGGTTTCTCTGCATCGCTGCCGCTCATAGCGCCTTCACTCTGGAAGCAAATACGCATCAGCGACACCCAGATTCTGAGCAATCTCGAAGCCGCGCGTTCGTCGCGCCTCGAGCTGGTAAACAACATCAACAAAGCCTACTATGCGCTGATGCTGGCAATCTCCTCGCGCGAAGTTATCAAGGAGAACTACGACATTGCCCTCTTCAACGCCAACCTCTACGAAAAGCAGTTCCAGCAGGGGACGGCGTCGGAATACGATGTGCTGCGCTCGTCTGTACAGGTTAAGAACTTAGAGCCCGAGCTGCTGGAGGCCGACATCTCGGTGCGTCAGTGCCGACTGCAACTGATAGTGCTGATGGGCATAGGCTCGGAGCTGGAGATCACGCCGTCGCAGTCGCTCGACGAACTCCAGCGCGACATGTACAGCCACACCGTCGGCAACCTCTCGCTCGAGGGCAACTCCTCGCTGCGGTCGATGGAGCTGTCGCAGCGCATGGCCCGCCAGACCGTCGACCTTAGCCGGTTTGCCTTCCTGCCCACCCTCTCGGCAAGCTTCAACCTCAACTGGCTCTCACTCTCCAACGGCTCGCCCTTCCGCAACCAGGAGTTCTCGCCCTACTCGACCGTAGGATTCACCCTCTCGCTGCCGATATTCACCGGCGGAAGCCATTACAACTCAGTGCGCCAGGCCAAAGTTCAGGCGCTCGAGCTTGAGCTGCAGCGTGAAAACCTCGTCAATACGCTCCGCATGCAGGTCGACCTCGCCCTCGACAACATCAACAAAGAGTCCCACCAGATTGAGACCTCGGCCGAAGGCGTGCGCCAGGCAGAGAAAGCCCACGAAATCATGCAGAAAAGCTTCGAAATCGGCGCGGCGACCTATCTTGAGCTGCGCGACAGCGAGCTGGCGCTGACATCGTCGAAACTCACCTATCTGCAATCAATCTACAATTATCTCATCTCTGTGAGCGAGCTCGATATGCTTCTCGGAAAAGAAAATTAAGAAGGTATGAATACTATAAAGTATATTTCAGCGCTGTGTTTGGCAGCTGCCGTGGCCTCATGCGGCAACAAAAACGTTGAGACAAACGAAGACACCCGTCCGGTAGTGAAAACCCAGACCGTCAACGAGCGCGATGTCGACCAGATCGGAGTCTACACCGCAAACGTCGAACCCGAACTGATCAACAACATCTCCGCCCAGATGTCGAACCGCATCAAGGAGATATATGTCGACGAGGGTGTTCACGTTACGAAAGGACAGAAATTGGTTGTGCTCGACGACATTAACACGACCACTTACCAGCTGCAGGTCGACAACGCAGAAGCCAACCTGCGCAACATCGAGACCGACTACAACCGCGCCGTGGAGCTCTTCAATATCGGCGGCGGCACGAAACAGCAGGTCGACCAGATGGAGACCCAGCTGATCAACGCCCGCAACCAGTTGGCGGCAGCCCAGCGAAACCTGCAGAACGTTCATGAAAACACCGTGCTGACCTCGCCCATCACCGGCGTCGTCACTGCCCGCAATTACGACCCGGGCGACATGACCTCGACTCAGCCGATTCTGACCGTCGCTCAGGTGCAACCGGTGAAGATTGTCATCAACGTCACCGAATCAGAGCTTTCGCGCATACGCAAAGGTATGCCCGCCGAAGTAACGTTCGACACCTATGGCGACGAGAAATTCCAGGGCACCGTAACGCTCATCTCGCCGACCATCGACCCCTCGACGCGCACCATGGGCGTTGAAGTGACGCTTCCCAACCCCGACTACCGCATACTCCCCGGAATGTTCGGCCGCGTAACGCTGACGCTTGGAACGGCCCGCCACGTCGTCGTGCCCGACCGCGCCGTCGTCAAGCAGACAGGCTCGGGCAACCACTATGTCTACGAGGTGAAGGACGGCAAAGTCGTGTTCCACAAAGTTGAACTCGGCCAGCGCTTGGGCGACAGCTACGAGCTTCTGTCGGGCATCGAAAACAATGCGGAAGTGATTATCGCCGGTCAGAACAAACTTGTAGACGGCGCTGAAGTGAAAGTAACGAAGTAAACCCTCAAACTCCTCAAATATATAGCCATGAGCTTATATTCTTCTGCCGTCAAACGACCGATAATGACCGCCATCTGCTTTGTGACGGTGGTTATTCTCGGCTTGTTCTCCTTGTCGAAGCTCCCTATCGACCTCTATCCCGACATCGACACCAACTCAATCATGGTCATCACGATGTATCCGGGAGCCAACGCCGAGGATATCGAGCAAAACCTCACAAAGCCGCTCGAGAACACCCTCAACTCTGTTGAGCACCTCAAGCATATCACCTCGAAGAGCCGCGAAAACACTTCGGTAATCACTCTCGAGTTTGAATATGGCTACGACATCGACGTGCTCACAAACGACGTGCGCGACAAACTCGACATGGTCGAATCGTCGCTCCCCGACGACTCCGAGAACCCGATTATCTTCAAATTCTCTACCGACATGATTCCTATCTGTCTGCTCTCGGTTGAAGCCAAAGAGAGTATGGCAGGCCTCTATAAGATTCTCGATGAGGGCGTCGTTAACCCGCTCGCTCGCGTCGACGGCGTCGGCTCCGTGTCGATCTCCGGTGCGCCCAAGCGCGAAATCCACATCTATGTCGACCCCAAACGCCTCGAAGCCTACAACCTCTCGGTTGAGCAGATATCGTCGGTGATCAGCGCCGAGAACAGCAACGTGCCCGGCGGCGCATTCGACGTCGGCTCAAACACCTACGCCCTGCGCGTACAGGGAGAGTTTAAGGACACCGATGAGATTAGCGGCATTCCCGTCGGAACCTACAACGGCAAAATCATTTATCTGCGCGACGTTGCCCGCGTCGACGACTCGCTCGAGGAACGCACGCAGCAGACCTACGTTGGCGGCGAAGCCGGCGCGATGATTATCATCCAGAAGCAGAGCGGCGCCAACTCCGTGGAGATTTCGAAGAAGGTTATGTCGATGCTGCCCACACTGCAGAAAAACCTCCCCTCCGACGTTAAAATCGGAGTGATTATCGACACGTCGGACAACATCGTCAACACCATCGCCTCGCTCGAAGAGACGGTGCTCTACGCGCTGCTGTTCGTCATGATTGTGGTGTTCGTGTTCCTCGGCCGCTGGCGCGCGACGATGATTATCGTCATCACCATCCCCGTTTCGCTTATCGCCTCATTTATCTACCTCTACGCAACGGGCAACACGCTCAACATCGTGTCGCTCTCGGCGCTGTCGATTTCAATCGGTATGGTGGTCGACGACGCGATTGTGGTGCTCGAGAACGTGACGACCCACATTGAGCGCGGCTCCGACCCGAAGCAGGCTGCCGTCCATGGCACCAACGAGGTGGCCGTCTCCGTAATAGCCTCGACGCTGACGCTTATCGCCGTGTTCTTCCCGCTGACGATGGTCACGGGCATGACCGGCGTGCTTTTCCGCCAGCTCGGATGGATGGTAACAATCATGATGATTATCTCTACAACCTGCGCCCTGTCGCTGACGCCGATGCTCTGCAGCCAATGGCTCAAACGCGACAACAAGCATGGTCGATTCTATACGCTGTTTTTCACCCCCATTGAGCACGCGCTCGACAAATTCGACAACGGCTATGCCAACCTGCTGCACAAAGTCGTTGGCCACCGAACGGTGACAATTCTCGTCTGCCTCGGCATATTCGTCGGCTCCATCTTCCTGATGCAATTCGTCGGCACGGAGTTCTTCCCGACTCAGGATAATGCCCGTATCGGCGTAAACCTCGAGTTGCCGATTGGCACACGCGTTGAAATAGCCCGCGACGTCACCGGACGCCTCGATTCGCTCTGGCGCGCCAAATATCCCGAAATCAAGGTGCTGCAGTACACCGTCGGTCCCGCCGGTACCGACAACACATTCGCCTCGCTCTCCGACAACGGCGCCCACATCATCTCGATGAACGTTTCGCTGCTCGACCCCGGCGACCGCGACCGCGGCATCAAAGAGATTGCCGACGAGATGCGCCGCGACATCGACGAAGGCTTCCCCGAATTCAAGAAGGTAGCGGTTAACGTCGGCGGCGGACGCGGCTCAGGCATGGGCGGACAGAGCGTCATCGACTTCGAAATCTATGGCAACGACTTCTCTGAGACCGACTCCGTGGCGCGGATGCTGCAACAGGTGCTCCGCGGCATCGAAGGCACCGCCGACATCACCATCTCGCGCTCCGACTATCAGCCCGAATTCCAGGTCGACTTCGACCGCGAGAAGCTCTCGCTCTACGGCCTCAATCTCCAGACGGCGGCCTACGCCCTGCGCAACCGCATCAACGGCTCTACGGCATCGCGCTTCCGCGAGGATGGCGAGGAATATGACATCAAGGTTATGTACGACCCCGCCCACCGCACGACCCTCGAAGATATCGAGAATATCCTCGTCGTCACCCCCTCGGGAGGCTCAATCCGCATCAAAGAGCTCGGCAAGGTTGTTGAACGCTTCACGCCCCCGACCATTGAGCGCAAAGACCGCGAGCGCATCATTACGGTCTCGACCGTTGTCGACGGCGTGCCTATGAGTCAGGTTGTTGCCGACGCCGAAATAGAAATCGACAACATGGACCTGCCTCAGGGTGTAACAATCAGCCTCTCGGGCTCATACGAGGACCAGCAGGATTCGTTTGCCGACCTGTTGATGCTCGGCGTGCTCATTATCCTCCTCGTCTACATGGTTATGGCCGCCCAGTTTGAGTCGCTCACCTATCCAGGCATCATCATGACCTCGCTGCTGTTTGCCTTCTCGGGAGTGTTCCTCATCCTTTGGATGACCGGCCACACGCTCAACGTCATGTCGATGATTGGCGCGATTATGCTTATCGGTATCGTGGTGAAAAACGGTATCGTGCTCATCGACTACATCAGCCTCAACCGCGAGCGCGGAATGAGCATTCGCCTGGCCGTGATCGACGCCGGCCGCTCGCGTCTGCGCCCTGTGGTGATGACCACGCTCACCACCATCCTCGGCATGGTGCCGATGGCCGTCGGCTCGGGTCAAGGCTCAGAAATGTGGCGCCCGATGGGTACTGCCGTTATCGGTGGCCTGACATTCTCTACGATTCTTACGCTGTTGTTCGTGCCGGTGCTATACTGCGTATTCGCCGGCCGCGGAGTCAAGAATCGCCGCAAAAAACTTCATAAACTCAATGCCTGAAAATCATGAAATCAATATTCATAGCCTACGACCAGGCCCACCACGAAGCCATTGTCGACATTCTCGACCGCAGTAACTGCCGCGGGTTCACGGCGTTTGGAACCGTGCAAGGTCGCGGCAGCAAGACCGGCGAGCCCCACTACGGCACGCACGCATGGCGCGGACTCGCCGGTGCAATCCTCACCATTGTCGACGACTCGAAAGTTGAGCCGCTGCTGGCGCGACTGAAAGCTCTCGACGAAAACCGCCCCCTCCTCGGCCTCCGCGCCTTCGTCTGGTCAGTCGAAACCGCCCTCTAAGCGCCCTCGTCCGGTCCGTTGATTCATCCTCTAAGCAATTTAAGATTATTACCCTCCCAATCGGGCAGAGCGCACATCGCGCTCTGCCCGAATTTTCATCTATCCTCAGATTTTTTTGAAATATTTTTGCAATTTTCCAAAATAATCTGAGTTTTTCTATAAAAAGTACCTAAAAATTGCTTAATCAATGAAAATA
>CAYNSG010000036.1:0-14635 GCA_964399885.1 uncultured Bacteroides sp. | reverse complement strand
ATGCCCGCGTGGATATCGGAGCTTGCCAAGGGCAACTTCGGAAATGCGATGAGGGCTACGTGCTGACCCGCGAGAACCCCTACGGAATGTCGAGCCGCAAAGGCGTGTTTGCCGGCGGCGACGTTACCGGGCGTCCGGCAACGGTTGTCCACGCAATGCGCGATGCGAAGCTCGTTGCCGAAGGGATAGCCCGCTATGTCGACGCTATCAAATTGATGGAAAGCATAAACAACGAAACAACGAAAGAAAATGAGTAAAATAGTGACTTTAGGCGAGATAATGCTTCGCCTTTCGCCCTCGGGCTGTAATCGCCTGGTTCAGGTTGATTCGTTCGACGTTATCTGGGGCGGCGGCGAGGCGAATGTCGCTGTAAGCTGTGCAAACTACGGCCACGATGCCTATTTTGTTAGCAAACTCCCGACGCACGAGGTCGGGCAGGCTGCTGTGAACGCCCTCCGTCGTTACGGCGTGAGAACCGACTATATAGCTCGCGGAGGCAACCGCGTCGGTATATACTATTGCGAGACAGGAGCTTCGATGCGTCCCTCGAAGGTGATCTACGACCGCGCCGGTTCGGCTATCGCCGAGGCCGTCGCTGAGGATTTCGACTTCGACAGCATCATGGAGGGCGCCGATTGGTTCCATTGGAGCGGCATCACGCCGGCAATCAGCGACCGCGCTGCCGAGCTGACGCGCCTGGCGTGCGAGGCTGCAAAGCGCAAGGGCGTGACCGTAAGCTGCGATCTTAATTTCCGTAAAAAGCTATGGACCAAGGATAATGCGCAGAGCATAATGCGCCCGCTGATGAAATATGTCGACGTTTGCATCGGCAACGAAGAGGACGCCGAACTCTGCCTGGGCTTCAAGCCTGCGGCCGATGTCGAGGGCGGGCAGACCGATGCCGAGGGCTACAAGGGCATCTTCAAGGCTATGGCTGCGGAGTTTGGCTTCAAATATGTTGCTTCGACGCTCCGCGAATCGTTCTCAGCCACCCACAACGGCTGGAAGGCAATGATTTACAATGGCGAAGAGTTCTACGAAAGCAAGCGCTACGACATCAACCCGATTATCGACCGCGTTGGCGGAGGCGACTCATTCTCCGGCGGTTTGATCCACGGCTTGCTCACTATGGGCAGCCAGGGCGAGGCTCTGGAGTTTGCCGTGTCAGCTTCGGCGCTCAAACAGACAATTCCGGGCGATTTCAACCTCGCGTCGGCCGACGAAGTCAAGGCGCTTGCCGGAGGCGCGGCAAACGGTCGCGTTCAACGTTAACAATCAAAAACCAAGAAATTATGGCAAGATTCGATAAATTAGCCGTGCTGACCAAGTTGGCCGCAGCGCCGATGGTGCCGGTGTTTTACCACGCCGACGTGCCGACGGCTTGCAGTGTCGTCAAGGCGTGCTACGACGGCGGCGTGCGGCTGTTTGAGTTCACCAATCGCGGCGACTTCGCCCACGAGGTGTTTGCCGAGGTGGTGAAATTTGCTGCCAAGGAGTGCCCGGAGATGGCAGTGGGCGTTGGCTCGGTTGTCGACCCCGCCACCGCGGCGTTGTTCATCCAGTGCGGAGCCTGCTTCGTGGTCGGCCCGCTGTTCAATCCGGCTGTTGCGACAATCTGCAACCGCCGCTATGTGCCCTATGTGCCCGGTTGCGGCACGGTTTCTGAGGTCGGCGCTGCCCAGGAGGCGGGTTGCGACGTCTGCAAGGTGTTCCCCGGCGATGTCCTCGGCCCGAAGTTCGTCAAGGGGATGCTCGCTCCGATGCCGTGGAGCAAGCTGATGGTAACCGGCGGCGTGGAGCCTACGGAGGAGAACCTTACGGCATGGTTCAAAGCCGGAGTGTTCTGCGTCGGCATGGGCTCGAAACTGTTCCCCAAGGACCTCATCGCCGCCGGCAACTGGCAGGCAATCACCGAAAAAGCTGAATTCTGTTTTAACCTTATATCACAACTCCGAAAATGAAAAAACTTATTCTTTCTCTTGCTCTGTCGGCTGTGGCTTTGGCCGGCGGCGCACAGACATCGTACAGCATCATGCGTGCATGTCACCCCGACGACGTGAAAAACTACGACACCGACCAACTTCGCTCACACTTCATGATGCCCAAAGTCATGGAGCAGGACAAGGTGAATCTCACCTACTCGATGTACGACCGACTGATTTTCGGCGGCGTCGTGCCCGTTGAAAAGGTTGTCGCGTTGGAGACAATCGATCCGCTGAAAGCCGAGTATTTCCTGGAGCGCCGCGAATTGGGCGTGATAAACGTCGGTGGCGACGGCATCGTGAGTGTCGACGGCAAAGATTACGAGCTGCGTTTCAAGGACGCCCTCTATGTTGGCTGCGGCAACAAAAACGTCACTTTCCGCTCGAAAAACCCTGCAAATCCAGCACGCTTCTATATCAACTCAACGCCCGCCCACAAGGCCTACAAGACCCAGCTCATCACAATCGACGGCCGCAAGGGCTCGCTGAAAGCCAACAGCTTCGCTGCCGGCAAGATGGAGGACAGCAACGACCGCGTTATCAACCAGCTCATCGTCGCCAACGTTCTCGAGGAGGGTCCCTGCCAGCTGCAGATGGGTCTGACCGAGCTCAAACCCGGCTCAGTTTGGAACACGATGCCGGCTCACACCCACGACCGTCGCGTCGAGGCATACTTCTATTTCAATGTGCCTGAAGGAAATGCAATCTGTCATCTGATGGGCGAGCCTCAGCAGGAGCGCCTCGTTTGGCTCCACAACGAGCAGGCAATCATGTCGCCCGAATGGTCGATCCACGCCGCTGCCGGCACCTCGAACTACATGTTCATCTGGGGCATGGGTGGCGAAAACCTCGACTATGGCGACATGGACGTCGTCCCATACACCGAAATGAAATAACCGAAATGAAATAACCCTCTCGGTTTATCAGGCTTCAACAAGATTAATCAGGATGCATCATGTTTCATCATGTTGCATCCTGATTTATATTGTTGCGGTTATTGTTAGCGGGAGCCGGTGATGCGGATGGTGGCGGAGGGGGCTGAGGCTGCGGGGGCGAGCTGGGTGATTAGCTCTGCGATGCTCATGATCGGGATGGGGTGTTTTTCGAGGGCGGAGCCTTCGGTGCGCAGCGCAACCATGCCGCGGAGAGCGCCGAGCCCGATGCCCATCATCATGGCGAGGGCTTCGGGGTCGATGAGCATCTCGCCGGAGTCGGTGATGTCGGCGATGTCGTCGAGGTCGGGGATGCGGAAAACAACCTCGGTGACGTAGTCGAGCAGCGGGCGCATCACTTGTGCGTGCAGATAGGTGTAGTGTGCGCCAATCTGCAGCCGCAGAGAGCGGTCGGGGGTGCGCACGAAGTCGACGGAGATTTCAATGTCGACGGGGGAGTTGTCGAACATCAACAATTCCCAACGATGAACCTCGCAAAGGCGGCGCAATTCGCGCACGCTGCTAACCTGAATGTCAATCGGTGTTTCCATACGCTGCAAAGTTAGCTGATTGGGCTGAAAAATGCAATAGCCTCCTCAACGAATAAAAGCGAATCAGCGGCGGTCGCGAACGCTGCGGGTGGCGCCGGTCGAGGCGCGGCGCGATTTTTTCTCGGAGCTTTTCTTGTCGGCTTTGCGGCGCGAGGCTACGCGCGACGACTTCTCGGCGCGGCGTTTGGGCGTGGCGTCGACGGCCGTAGTGTCGCCGGCAGCTGCACGCTGCTCAAGCTCTTCGAGCGAGGGCACCCAGAGATTCGACTCAAACGACGTCAGGCGGCGGTCGATGCTGTCGCGGGCGCGGGTAAGGTCGTCGGGGTCGGGGTAGAGTTGCATGAGCGATTTGTTGCGCAGGTTGCGGGTTTTGTAGATTTCGCCGTTGTAGAGGCCCAGGGCGAAGAAATCGTCGTAGGTCGACGTGGCGAGATTGTTGTCGTCGTCGGTGAAGATGGCGCGGTCGGTGATGAACGGGCGCAGGTCGGCATATCGCATCCAGAACATCGGGTAGCGCACGGCTTCCTGGCCGAACTCGCCTACGCGGTGGAGCACCGGACAGATAGCCAGGATGCGGGTCGACATGCGGGTTGTGTGGCGGTCAACCTCCCACGACTCGATGACGTAGTAGCTGAGCACCTCCTCGGCGGGCACGTCGGCAGTCTCGATGGCGTAGACCGGATGGCGTTCGCTATGGCCTTTCCCCTCGGCGTAGGGCACGTGGAAGCGGTCGAGCATCTCGGCAACGTTGATGCGGTGGGCATCGTCGAAAGCCTCGTGGCCGTCGAGATATTCATATCCGGCAGCCGAGCCGTCGGCGAGAATGCGCATCATGATGCGAAACATGTTCTCTTCGCCGTCCACCGGGGTCTCGGGGAAGTAGAGCGCGGCATTCTCGGGCTTCGTCAGGTCGAGCGAGCGGTAGACAACTTTTTTCCAGGCGAGGCTGCCCTCGTCGGCGTCGGTTGCAGCTGCTGGCTGAGGTTTGGCGGCCTTTGAGCGCGGCGATGTGCGGAGTTCCGACGTAGAGCTGCGGCGGCTCACGCCCGAGCTCGTGCTCGTCTGGGCCGAAGCGGCTGTTGTGATGGAAATGGAGAGGAGGAGTATGCTGACGATGCGTTTCATATCAATTGATTATGATTTCCAGTGGGTTGAGGGTGCGCTCAGTGCCGTCGGGACCAACGGCGCGGATGCGCGAGATGAAGAAGCGTTTGCCACGCGAAAGTCGGCGGAACGCCTCGCGCTGGCGGCGCGAGAAGCGGTTGCCGTCGGAAACTTCGGGGATGGCGTTGCCCATCGAGTCGAAGATGATGGTTTCGAACCCTTCGACGCGAAACGAGATGTCGAGCACGCCGTCGTCGATAGCTGCGCCGATTCCTTCAGCCTCCATCAGCGAGTTTTTGGCTATGGGGCGGTTGCCTTTGTGGCGTTCGCTGCCGAGGGCTATGAACGCCGCCGGGTCGGGCAACGGGCGCACCTTGAATTCCGAGGCGGCCACCTGCATGGAGCCGCCGCCGGGCATTTTGGCGGTCACCGTGACGGTTGCTTTGTCGCTGCCGGCGGCGGGCTTGGCCACCCACCCCGAGGCAGTGCGCGTCAGCGAGCCGGCGCTGATGGCGGCGCTGACGTCCTGGGGCGCAACGCCCGGCACGGCGATGTCGAGCGGGTTGTCGATGCCGGCATAAAGCACGTGCATCATCGTCGGCGAGATAGTTGCCGTCGGCTCAATGACGGTGTAGGATGAGCTGAACGGATGGCTGATTGACGCGCCGTCGGGCGTCGGGATTTCGAGCACGCCGGAGTAGTCGAACGTGCCGCTGGCGCGGGTGTCGAGCGTGTAGGTCGATGAGCCTGCCGGGAGCTTCCGGCTGCCGACGGTGATTGCCGGACGGGCGGTAGTGTCGACCGCGGCGAGCACGATTTCGGCCTTATAGGGAGTTCCGCGCATGACGAAGCGCGATTCGGGTATTACGAACGCCTGCATCGAGTTGACGCGCACGTCGCCGGCATCGACCGCCGCAAGGAGCGACGAGAGCGCCTCGCCCTCGGCATAGAGAATGTCGCTCTGCAGCTTCGTCAGCAGCGCAATGGCTGCAACAACCGGCTGATTCTCAAAGCGCACGGTTTCCCACGAGCGCAGGGCGTCGATTTCCGTGTCGCGGCGGGGTTCGGTTGAGAGCATCGCCTCGATTCCGGCTCGTTTCACGGAGTCGGTGACCGACGAGGACACGAGCGCACGGTAGGCATCGACAGCCTCGCGGAGCTTCTCGCCGCGGCGCGTGGCGGGGTTGAGCATTACTACCGACGACGCCTCCAGATTCTCGCGATTGTTGATATGCGCCGGGTCGCCGCTTTCGCCGTCGGCCTTGCGGACAATGGCGAGTTTGAGCGAATCGACCGTGGCGCTGAGTTGAGCGGCCTCGCGGCGTATTTCGGCAGCGCGCGAGTGCCAGCGTCCGGCCTTTTCGGGGTTGGCTTCGGCGATAGTGCAGAGCGAGGAGTAGACGGCATCGTTGCGCGTGGCAACGTTGGCGTTTGTGCGCGACAATCCGTCCTCAACCTGGGTGAATCCGTCGAGGACATCGCTCGAAACGTTGAGCGCGAGCATAGCCGTCAGGACGATATACATCAGGTTTATCATCTTCTGACGCGGCGACATTCGGCTTATTGACTGCGACATAGGCTACGATTTGTTGCGTTCGGGTTCGGCTGCTATAGTGCCCTGGGCGAGCGGGTTGTGGGTCATTGCTTCGAGCATACGGGCATAGACGCGGTTGAGCGAGCGGATATGTTCGGTGAGTCGGCGGGCTTCCTCGCCATATTCGGCGCTGCGCTGCGCCGTGGTTTCGTAGATTTCGCGCATCTGGCGCATGCCGCGGCTTACGCTGTCGGCAGTATCCATCTGCGACGAAGCGCTGCGCAACTGCATCTCATACATGGCATTCAGTCCGGCAATCGAGCGGTTGAGGTCCTCCATCTTCTTGACATACTCCTCAATCGACTCGCCGAGCTGTTTCACGCCGGCGGCCATCTCCTCGGTGCCTTCAATCGGCGCCAACGGGGCTGCGGCAACGTTTCCACCGGCATTTACGCCAATTCCGCCACCATTTACACTGCCATTTCCACCGATAACTACGACTCCGCCGCCCGACGAATGAGAATAATCCGCCCGGACGTCGGCATCGGCCGGCGTTACGCTGCCGCCGATGAGGCCCGAGCCGCCGGCGATGACGGGCATCGACTCGCGCTGCGGGTGGTCGAAGGCGGTAAGGATGAACATCAGCACTTCCGTGCCCATACCGACCGAGAGCAGCAGGTCGCCGCCGCTGAGGTGGAGAATCTTGAAGAGTGCGCCGAGAATTACCACGGCGGCGCCCAGACTGTAGGCTACGTTGAAAAACCGCTGTCCGCTCTCACCCGAGAGGAAGCGCTCCACAACGTTTCTGTATCTTTTAATCTTGCCCATGTTGATGTCTACTTAGCGTTTCTGTTTTTGTCCTTTGGCGAAGCCGATATTGGTGCGCACGCAGCGGAACCCGATGAACGACCGCTGCTCGTTCTGATATTCCCACATGCGTATGTCGGAGCGAATGTTGTGAGCAACATCCTTCCACGAGCCTCCGCGCACGATTTTGCGCTTCAGGCGATAGGGGTCGTCGGGGGCGGCATCGTAGCGATATTCGGGGTTGAGGTCGCTCTTCAGTCGGCTTACGCTCTCGGTGAATGCCGTCGAGGTCCATTCGCTGACGTTGCCCGCCATGTCGTAGAGCCCGAAGTCGTTGGGGGCGTAGGTGCCTACGCGCGAGGTGATTACGTGGCCGTCCTGCACGTAGTTGCCCTCCTGGGGCTTGAAGTTGGCGTAGAAGCATCCTTTCTCCTCGGTGAGCGGCAGGTCGCCCTCCCAGGGGTAGCGGTTCTCGCTGACGCCGGCGCGGGCGGCATACTCCCACTCAGCCTCAGTGGGCAGTCGGTAGGGCTCGATGTGGATTCCTTCGCGGCCTATGGAGCGTTTGAGGAACGCCGTGCGCCAGGCGGCGAAAGCGTTGGCCTGCTCCCAGCTGACGCCGACAACGGGATAGTCGTTGTAGCCGCCGTGGGAGAAGTAGAGGCGCACGTAGGGCTCGTTGTAGGCGTTGTCGAAGTCGTTGACCCAGGCGGTCGTGTCGGGGTAGACGCCTACGATGTATGTGTTCAAGAAGTCGTATTCGCCGGTCATCGGGCGCGTAATCGTGCGGCGTATAATCTCGCCGTCGTCGGCAATCCAGGCGGTGTCCTTGGTGATTGTCGGGATGGAGTTGTCGACGGCCACGTCGGTGTTGAGCACGCGGCGGCGCGGGTCGCGGCGATATTTGCGCTTCACGGCCTCGGTCTGGTTGTAGACCTCGTAGCGATACGTCAGCTGGTCGGGGTCGAGCTCCTTGACGCCCGTAATCGGGTTGGTGCGATACATACTTTCAATCGCGCGCTGCTCGTCCTCGTCGGCGTTGCGCCACGGGATAGGTTTGTTCCAGTTCAGGCGGGGCTCGATGGGGTTTCCGTCGCGGTCTTCCTCGATTTTGTAATCCTCGTTGCCGCCATACATCGGGTCGGCGAGGCGCTCGCGGATGATAGAGTCGCGCACCCAGTAGACAAACTGCTTATACTCAGCATTTGTCACCTCGGTTTCGTCCATCCAGAAGGCGTCGACGCTGACGCCGTGAGCGTCGGCGCGCGTGCCCCAGACGGTGTCGGCCTCCTGCGGTCCGGCCTTAATCGACCCGCGGCCTACGAGCACCATGCCGTAGGGCGTCGGTTCGGTCCAGGAGGCGGCGCCGACGCCTGTCAGCTCGCCTCCCGAGGCGTTGCGGCTGCCGGCGGCGCAGCTCCAGAGAGCGGCAGCGACGGCGGCGGTTGCTATATATTTGGTCAGTTTCATATCGTTATAGTATGCGTATGCTTTTCTGTTTGAATCGGTTGCCTCCCGAGAGGTTGAGCTTCAGGGAGTAGCCGGCGGTAATCTCGTGGCTGCCGTGCGAGGCGCGCGCGATGTCGGTTGTCGGATAGTCGAACGAGTAGCCGAGGAAAAATCCGCGGAACTCGGCTCCGAGCATCAAGCTGACGGCATCGTTGTGGCGATAGGCGGCGCCAAACGAGAAAATCTCTTTCACTCGCATGCGCAGTGTTGCCTGCACGCGGGTGAAAGTGAAGTCGGAAGCCAACATCATGGATGGCAACACTTCAAATAACGGATTTCTGAGCCGAATATTGCCTCCGGCCATGAAAAACAGCGTCCGGCGCGCCGTGAATTCATATTCGCGGGTACCTTCCGAGCTGCCCGAGGCGTTTTCGGCCGAGAATTTTACGGTGGGCGAGTTGAGATGGGTCATGGAGAGTCCCGCCCAAACGGCGCGGCGCGTGTAGTGGAGTCCGGCGCCGATGTCGAATGCCGTGCCGCTCATATCCGAGCGCGGAATCGCCTCGTCGTCGGCGTCGTGGTAGTCATCGTCGTCGGGGATGAACACCTCCGAGCCGCGGAATTTCTCGGTGATGACGCCGGGCTGGAGGCCTACGGAGAGCGTGCCGCCGCCGAGGCGGAGCTTGAAACTGAGCTGCACGCCTACGTTCAGGTTGTCGTAGAGTCCGATGCGCTCCTGGCCGATGAGCAGGCCGGCGCCGAGACGGCGGTTGCCGAGCTTGAACGGGGTTTCGGCGACGCCGATGAATGTGCGCGGGGCGCCGTCGATGCCCACCCATTGCAGGCGCGAAGCTCCGCGGATGCGCAGGTAGTCGGTGGTTCCCGTAGCGGCGGGATTATAATACGACGGAAGCTCGAAATATTGCGTCAGCAGCGCGTCGGTCTGTGCCGCAGCGGTTGCGGCCGACAGAATCAGCAGATATGTCAGCAGCCGGCGCATCATTCGAAGTAGAAGGTTAGGACAATCATTCGCGAGCCTACGCGGCGCAGCGAGCGCGTGATGTCGAGATTTGCGGGGTCGTCGGCGAGGTCGGGGCGGTCGTGTTGCAGCACGTCCGTAAGCCCGAAGCAGAATTTCACCTCGGGGTTGAGCTTGAAGTAGGGCAGGTAGAAGTCGCAGCCGATGCCGACGGTCAGATAAAGGTCGGTGTTTTTGAGTTTCACCGGCTCGATGCGCTTTTTGGCGACGTCGAAGGCGGGCATGACGCCGGCGGTCAGATAGGGGCGCGAGTTGCGGTAGCGCACGGCAGAGTATTTTACGTCGACCGGCACGACCACAAACGTTGATTTCACGTTTTGGCGGCGGAGCTCGTCGGTCAGGTCGTTGCGCATCGTCAGGTCGCGGTTGCCGAACCACAGCCCCGGCGAGATGCGAAGGTTGAAGTAGTCGTTGAAGCGGAAATCAACCAGGCCGCCGACGCAGAATCCGGGAGAGTACGACGGCTGCTCTACGAACCATGTACCGCCCGCTTCGGCCGCATAGCCCGTGTGGCTCAGGCGCGCTTCCTGCACGTGCATCCCGACGGAGAAGCCGAGATGCCACGCCCGGCCGTCGGTGTACGGTCGGTTCATCGGCCCGTGGCTGAGGTCGAGAGCGGCGGCAGACCCGGCCGTAGCGAGCAGAGCTATTGCAGCGATTATAAATCTGATAATCCGGTTCATCAGATAAATAACGCATCCCCCCGCCGGTTTATTGCCTTCCCGCCCGTTAAAAACCGCTTCGCCCCTCTCCGCCCAAGAAATCAATTTGTCAAATTGTCAAATTGACAAAATGATAGCCGGGACCTGGCAAAATAATGGCGGCCTCCAAAAAGAATGGCGGGCGGCTCTGTGGGAGCCGCCCGCCGGGGGAGGGGTCAGTTAGCAAAAAAATATATTGAGTGGTATTCCCCTTGGTTGCTAATGGCGAGGATTAGTCGATGTTGGAAGCTCCTTCGTTAGCTTTAATCGGCCATCCGGGATTCTGATAAATCACAGTAGTTGAGATATCTTTCTTATCGGAAGATGCGTTAACGAAGGCGTTATAGCCAATAGGTGAAAGGTAGTGGGCGCGAGTGAAAGTGTATCCGTTCCAAACCAAGTTGTTAACATTAGAAATTTGGTAAGGACGTACATAGTCACTATACTCCTGAGCCGACATATTGCTTTCTGTGCTATTGGGGTTAACTGTAGGTTCGAAGAATTCACCCGAAGCGTCTTTGATACACATGTCACTGTTGGGGTCAGAATAAACTGTACCCCAGTATTTCATACCCTCAATTTGGTAAGGTTTTGAAATGAGCTGGTCGAGTGCGCACCAACGACGGAGGTCGTCCATACGGAAGCCTTCAGCGCTGAGCTCGTTGCGACGTTCGCGGCGAACGTTGTAGAGCGTAGCGTTGATGAGAGAGCCGTGGCTGTAAGCGCCCCAGTCCCATTTAGCCTCTTCGTTCATGTTGGTAGCAGCGATGGTCTTGTTGTAGTCAGCGTCGACGTAAGCGCGGGTGCGGAGAGCACGCCAGTAGCCGTCGGCTGTACCGTCAACAGATCCGTTGAGCTCGACGCAAGCTTCCATGTAGTTAAGAAGAGCTTCTGCTGCGCGGAACACGATTGAACCGGTGGTTGATTGAAGGTTACCCTGAGCTTCTTTATAGTCATAGCCCTGACCTTTCTTAATAGCATAGCCTGTAGGACACTGAGTTCCGGGGTCGCCCGAGAATAACCAGTTCATGTCGTAATAAGCAGGCGAAGCGCCGTCAAGTCCGAGAGTTATAATTGAACTATCACCTTTGGTAAAGATAGTTAAGCGGGAGTCACGATTCTGAATAGTCGCGGATACGCCTTGATTTTCCCAGTTGGGGTCATAGCCAGAGCCCGAAGCATAAATAGGAAGACCATTACGCATAAGGTAAGAGTTAACCATACCGCGAGTCCAACCTGTTCCGCCTGCGTTCTTTTGGAACTGAGCCTGAATCTGAGTGGAAAGATTTTGGGTGAGACTATATGCACGATATAGAAGCACTTCGTCATATTTGCCTAAATTATCAACACAGAACATGCAGTAATAGGGGTTAGCCTCTACGAAACCGGCAGTCATGCCTTCAGGAGCATCAGTGTTTGTGGTAAGGTTGTTGACAAATTTGTCGGCTACAGTCTTGGCTGAATTCATAGCTTCCTGAAGGAAGTAGCTGATTTCGGTGTCGATATTGAAGCCGCTGAGCAATGACGCGTCGCCGGGCCAGCCGGGCCCGCCGGGAACGAGAGCCGTTCCTTTGTGGTATTTCAGCCATGTGCCTTCGAAGAGAGCAACGCGGCTGCGGAGCAATCGTGCGCAATCTTTTGTAAGTCCATTTTTGCCGTATGACGAGGCATCAGGAAGGTACGCAATAGCTTGATCAAGATCGGTGAGAATGTGACGAGCAACTAGATTTCTCGGCTGACGATGCGAATACTCTAAGAGTTCTTCCATGTCGTCAGGTAGAACTTCGTCGATAATTGGCCAGTCACCAATTGTATTGTAGTTGGTCCAATAGGTGTAGGCGCGGAAGAAGTAGCCTTCTCCAAGAGCTTGGTTTATAAGGGCTTCGCTGCCAGAGACTTCACCAGCGCTAACCGCTTCATTAGCATTGTTGATGAAGTAGTTAAGAGAACGAAGGTTTCCGAATGACCAGTTGTCTGTTCCGGAACCAGTACGCCATTCGCCGGGAACCCAGAATGTCGACGAGGAACGTGCGGCCTGGTTGTCAGTGCCATTGTCGTTCGAGAAGGTTCCGAGCTGGTAGGCATTTCCCGAATGGGAAGGGAAGAGCGTGTAAAAGTTGAGAGTATAAGCTCTGAGGTTCGCTTCAGAAGTGAAGAAATTCTCAGGAATCAGCTTATCTTGGGGCTCTTGGTTGAGGTAGTCGTTGCAGGAGGAAAAACCGACAACGGCAGCCAATGCTATAATTGAGCTTATGTATTTATTCATGATTCCTAATATTAGAAAGTTACATTAAGACCCACCGAGAACACACGAGAAATCGGGTACACCTTAGCGAAGCCATAAGCATTGTCGTATGCTTCGATAAGTTCGGGATCGCCCATATCGGTGAAGTTGGTGATGTTTGCAAGGTTTTCACCTGAAACAAAGATTCGTGCACGTTCGATATACGCCTTACGCGAGATGCTCTGAGGCAAGGTGTATCCGAGGGTTACGTTTTTCAGACGGCAGTATGCCGCGTTCTGCAGATAACGAGTCTGAATCTGAGTGTTTGACGGTCCACCCCAGTTTACACGAGGATAGTAGCTGTCAAGATTCGGACCGAGGGGATCGGTTGTGTCGGCCGGACGGAAATAATCAAGATGTGGTTCGAAAACGACAGCCTGCCATTTACCTTGTCCGCAAGCGCCGAACATCATTGCTCCACTTGCCCAGTAGTCACGTTTCATAGTGCCTTGGAAGAATACTTTCAAGTCGAAGCCTTTCCATTGAGCCTCAAGGTTCAAGCCGAAGTTGAAGCGGGGAGTCGTGTTGCCGATAACCGAGAGGTCACCGGGATCATCGAGTGTGTACGCACCCGTAGATATAATACCGTCGCCGTTGATGTCAGCGTACATTATGTCACCGGCCTGCCATCCTGTACCGAGGCGGTTCTGACCAGTGCGTGCGGTGGCGGGAGCTTTGCCATTAACGGCAGTATAAGTCGCATCAAGAGCATCGAGGTGAGCATTCATCTCGTCGTCTGTTTTTGCGATACCGATTGTTGTATAACCCCAGATTTCACCGAGTTTTCTTCCATTGTAATAGTTTCCAAGTCCGTAGGTGTCGTTCGTTGGATATTCGTCGACCGTGGTTGTGTGGTCATAAAGGTTGAACGTCACGCCGTACTGGAAGTCCTGGATGCGGTCGCGCCAGCTAAGTGTGAGCTCCCAACCTTTTGATGTCATCGAGAGGTTGTTAGTGTTAGGAACTGTTGCGCCGAAAACGCCGGGAAGAACGTAACCCGGGCCTACCATATCGATTGTTTTGCGGTTGTAGTAATCGATTGTTCCGGTGAATCGGTTGTTGAACATGCTAAAGTCGAGACCGATATCCCATGTGCGGTTTTTCTCCCATGTGAGTGAACTCGAAACAAGTCCGGGCATAGACGCAATTGCATTCTTATCTGCACCGTCGTTTACGAGCCATCCTGCTGCGTTGCCGGCATAACCCATAGTTACATAAGTGGGATACCAGTTATCTGTGTTCTGGTTACCAAGTTTACCCCAAGAGTAGCGAAGTTTGAGTTGGTTACAAGTTTGTAGGAAATCTTCCCAGAAATCTTCACCTGCTACGTTCCAACCGAGCGAGAACGATGGGCTCCAAGTCCAACGGCTGTCGGCACGGAAGCGAGACGAGCCGTCGTAGCGAATGTTACCTTCTATGAGATAGCGTCCTTTGTAGTCGTAGTTAAGACGTCCGAACCAACCGGCTGTTGACCATGTGTCTTCGCCGCCGCCAACGCTTGTGCTGGAGCCGTCAGTCATTGAGAGGTAAGGCAGACGATTGATAATTCCGTTACGCTGTGCGCTGAAGTATTTCTGATTATACCATTCGCTTTGGAAGCCGGCCATAATCTTGAAGTTGTTATCCTCGGCAACTTTGAACGAATAAGTTCCGTAAATGTTGGGGTTGAAGTAGTTTGTGCGAGTGTTAGACTCTGTTAAACGTGTTCCGGTGCCTCCGGCTCCGTAGGGGTAGCCGTTAGGGTTGTTTGCGTAAGGAACGCCGTCGCAGTCCCAGCCATAAGCTTGCTGAATGTCTTGCTTCGAGTTATAGTGGGTTGAGCGATAGTTAAACTCTGCATTTACAATCAGTCCGTCAATCGGGGTGAAACGGAAATTGAACTGATGGTCGAGTTTGTCTTCCCAAGTCTGATAACGACCGCCATTTTCCATGCCATCGATGAAGGATTCTACTACAGGATATCCGTTCGGGTCATGTGTAGGAATGATAGGCCAATAACGAACGATGTTGTGATAGAGTTCGTTGCTGGAGGCTGTTCCAACAAACGAAGGAGCATCATAATGACCGCGATACCAACGAGCACTATAGCCGAAGCTCAACCATTTTGCTATTTGAACGTTGATTTTAGCGTTCAAAGTGTAACGCTGAAGATTATCTTTGCCATAGCGAAGTGTACCATCTTGTGAAAGGATGTTACCGGAGAAGTAGTAGTTGTATTTTTCTGTGCCGCCATTAAGGGAGATGTTGTGCTC
>CAYNSG010000035.1:0-14769 GCA_964399885.1 uncultured Bacteroides sp. | reverse complement strand
GTAGCAATTTTGTTTATATCAGTATATCGGCATCTCCTTATCCCGAACTCGCGTTGTTAGGTTTTATGAAGAGTTGCGTCGGCGGGATTATTTGCGGGGGTCGCCCCGGAGGACTACGTCGATGGGGAGGCGAGTGAACCAGATGTCGTTGCAGTAGCGGTCGTTTGAGTTCTCTTCGGTGAGTATTCCTATGCTGCCGTCGGGGAGGATGGTCATCGATGAGTAGGAGGAGTGGGTGGTGACGATGGTTTTCTTCGTGGGCCAGGTTTTGCCATTGTCGCGGCTGACGTAGATTGCCACGTTGTCGCGCGAGTTGGGCGAGCTTGGCAGCGATTGGAGCAGAATCTCTTCGCCGTCGGCGGTAGTGTAGCGGATTATGTCGCCGTTGCAGCGCGGGTCGGGGAGGTCCTCGACTGGAACGGGGCCGCTCCATGTTTCGCCGTTATCGTTGGAGAATGAGAATTTTCTGCGCGTGCCGAAACGGTTGCGGATGCTCATAATCAAGCTGCCGTCGGCAAGCTGCACGATTTTGCTCTCGTCGCCGCTGTCGGTGGCGGGAGTTTTCGAAACCTGCCAGTTGTGGCCGCCGTCGTCGGAGTAGATGGCGTAGACCGGGAATGGGTCGACGCCGTTCTGACGCGTGACAAGCGCAAAGATAATTCGGCCGTTGGCGAGCTGCGTTGCTCGTCCCGACGAGGCGAATGCGCTGTTGCATTTTATCGGCTGCGGCCCGTTGGGGTCGGTAGTGAGAATCTGCGGGTTGATGTTGAGCATCGGCCCCCAGGTCTGTCCGTTGTCGGTGCTACGGACCACGGTTATCTGTGCAGGTTCGTCTTGCCAGAGTCCGTTGCCGTGGCTGAATATAGCGAGGATGTCGCCCGTGTTTTGGTCGACAACGAGAGCGGGGTCGCCGCAGCCGCCGATTTCATCGTGCGTGGCGACGGTCACATACGGGCTCCAGGTTTTGCCGCCATCGGTGCTTCGGCGCGAAACCACATCGATTTTTGCCGGGAGATCGTTGTTGTGTTCTATACGTTTGTCGGCGGCCGTGACGAGCGAGCCGTCTTTGGCTGTTACAATCGCCGGGATGCGATAGAATTTCGAATCATAGTCGCCGGGGCGATAGACCAAGGCGCGTTCAACTCCGTCGGCCCACGTCTCGGTGTGGACCTGCTGGGCCGACAATGCTATCGGCGCAGAGAGTGCAGCAATCAAAGCTGCAGTAATGGTTGCAGCGCGGAAATTTACGATTATCATGGTATCAGCGGTTAAAAAGATAGCGCGACACAAAGAGGTCGCGCTATCATAAATCTGTTATGCGTAATTATTTGCGTTTATCGCCCTGGAGCACAACGTCGATGGGGAGCTTCGTAAACCAGATGTCGTAGCTGTAGTGGCCGTTCTGGCTCTCCTCGGTCAGTATGCCGATGCTGCCGTCGGGCATGATTGTCATCGACGAGTAGGCCGAAGGACATGTAACGACGGTTTTCTTGATGGGCCAAGTTTTGCCGTTATCCTTGCTGACATAGATGGCAACGTTGTCGCGCGAGTTGGGCGAGCCGGGGAGCGACTGCAGGAGCAGGTCCTCGCCGTCGGCTGTGGTGTAGCGGATGATATCGCCGTTACAGCGCGGGTCGGGGAGACCTTCGATGGGCACGGGACCGCTCCAAGTTTCACCGTCGTCGGTCGAATATGAGAATTTGCGGAGCGAGCCGAAGCGGTTGCGGATGCTCATGATCACGGTTCCGTCGGCGAGCTGAACGATTTTGCTCTCGTCGCCGCTCTCGGTTGCGGGATTTTTCGATACCGACCAGTTGCGGCCGCCGTCATCGGAGTAGATTGCGTAGACGGGGAAGTCGGGGTTACCTTTCTGACGTGTCACGAGCGGGAAGATAATGCGACCATTGGCAAGCTGTGTGGCGCGACCCGACGAAGCGAATGCGCTGGTGCACTTGATGGGCTGTTTGCCGTTGGGGTCGGTCGTGAGAATCTGCGGGTTGATGTTGAGCATCGGTCCCCAGGTCAGACCGTTGTCGGTGCTGCGAGAAACGCTGATCTGAGCGGGTTCTTTCTGCCAGAGTCCGTTGCCGTGGCTGAATATAGCGAGGATATCGCCGGTTTTCTGGTCGACAACGAGAGCGGGGTCGCCGCAGCCGCCGATTTCGTCGTGCTGCGCAACGGTTACGTAGTCGCTCCAGGTTTTGCCGCCGTCGGTGCTTCGACGCGAAACGACGTCGATTTTAGCCGGCAGGTCGCCGTTGTGTTCAATGCGTTTGTCGGCAACGGTTACGAGTGAGCCGTCTTTGGCGGTAACGATAGCGGGGATACGATAGAACTTGGATTCATAATCGCCGGGACGATAGACGAGCGAGCGCTCAACGCCGTTAGCCCAGTTTTCGGTGTGAACCTGCTGAGCCGAGAGGGCTGCGGGAACTGCCAGGGCAGCGAACGAAGCTACGCCGAGGGCGATTTCGCGAATGTTTTTGATTGTCATGGTATGGTTATGTTGTTAATTAAGTTTCTCTTGGTTTGAGCGAGGGGCTCATAAACAATCTCACAAACGATAGGTCGTTGGTCTGATTTTCTGCGCTGAGCTTTTAGTTTTTGGCAAAGATAGCGATAAAATTGAGAATTGACGCTTTTTGTCGGCATTTTTGTGAGTTTTTGTGGAGTTTCGCGAAAAATATGCGTAAAAAATTGCATAAAATCTTTAGAGTCCTTAAATTTGCGGCGCAATGTCGGCCGACGCCGGCGAATGTAACAGGGACAACAACATTATCACTAACTTCTAAACCCCACTGCCTATAGAAACACTGCTACTCTAAACCAATAAATTTAGAATAGTAATGGAATACCTCAGCAAGCTTCCCGACGAATGTCTGGTAGCTGAATATGCAGCAGGTCGCAACGATGCGTTCGACGTTCTTCTTCGTCGCCATCAGTCGCGAGTGTTTTCTTATATCCTCTCTGTTGTTAAGGACGAGGCGGTAGCCGACGATATATTTCAGGACACTTTTGTGAAGGCGATTGTCACCATCCGCCAGGGCCGCTACAATGAGAGCGGTCGGTTCGGCGCATGGCTCTCGAGGATTGCCCACAATCTGATAAACGACTATTACCGTCAGGAGAAGTCGGAAGGACTGATTTCGGCCGATAATCCCGACGTCGATATGTTCAACCGCCGCGAGCTCTCGGAGGGCAACGTTGAGGACAGCATCGTCGCCTCGCAGATTTTAGATGATGTCCGTCGGCTGATTGCCGCTCTGCCTGAGAATCAGCGCGAAGTTCTGATGATGCGTTATTACCAGGATATGTCGTTCAAGGAGATTGCCGAAGCCACCGATGTGAGCATCAACACGGCGCTTGGCCGCATGCGGTATGCGCTGCTCAACATGCGCCGTATGGCCGAGGAGAATCATATCTCACTCTGTGTCTGAAATCCTCAGTGAATTCAGAGTTCTCTGAGCTCTCTGAGTTCTACGATTATAATTATAGCGCCCCGGAATCTCGATTGATTCCGGGGCGCTTCGTATGCGGGTCAGTTCGAAGGTTATTTCACGGGGGTGATGCGGAGCTTGTAGCTCATCGGCTGGTCGGGCACGCGGTAGATGGGGAGCGTGTCGACGTCGGCGCCACAAGAGGCGTTGCCGACACCGCGGGTCCATGCGTCGAGATGGAGCACGCTGTAGGGGCGCGGAGTCATCTCCCAGAGGTGGTTAGCCTCCATGAGGTCGGCGTCGGTGTAGGGGAGTATCGAGAAGCTCACGCGTCCGTCGGTCGAGATGTTGAATCCTTTGCCGTTGGCGTCGGTGAGAGTCAGCTCGCGCAGACCTTCGCGTCCGCCGGTGCTCTGGGGTTTCACGTAAGGCTCAACCATCTGAGCAACGGTTGTCGAGTAGCGTCCTAGCAGCGCGCCGTCCATGCGGTCGTCGTAGTTCTCGTAAGGGCCGTAAGCGTAGTAGTCGACAATGTTGAGGTTGGGGTTGACGGCGCAGACGAGGCCGGCGCGGCGGAGATTGTCGGAGTGGGGCGTGAAGTCGACGTCCATGTCGACAGTTCCGTCGGGATATATTGTGTAGACAATCTTCGTGTCGCATTTCGAGCCGCGGCGCGATGTAGTAACCTCAACGTTCTTGCCAACGTTGCGATAGCTTATTTCGGCTGTCTCCTCGAGGCCATTGTCGGTGTCGGTGAAACGGTCGTTCTCAATCCAGCGGTGGTTGTCGTAGACGAAACCGAGTCCGTCGGCAATCATGTCGATGCCGTCGACGGTCAGTTTGGTCATTACGCCGTTGGTGCGGTCGAACAGAGCTTCGATATGATCGTTGGTAACGCTTACCGACGATGTGCGCAGGCGGGCGAGCAGTGCTGCGCCGGTGGCATTTGCAATCGGCTGCAGGGGCTGGCGTTTGGTGAGGATATACTGAGCGTGGGCCACCTCATGTCCGGCAGGCGCAAACGTCTGGTCAGTAGCGTAGAGCACTTCGGCATTGAGCGTCAGCTCGGCCTCCGTTTCGGCGAGGGCTTTGCCGAGGTCGAATGTGAGCGTCTGGGTTGCGTCGGGCTCGACGGCTTCGAGAGGCTTCGTTGCCGTAGCAATTTCGCGGCCGTCGGCGAGGAGCGTCAGGCGGAGATTGAGGCCGTCGAGCGAGCGGAAGTCGTATTTGTTGGTAAGTGTGAGCGTCACGGTGTGTTTGGCGAAGTCAACGCCGTCGAGCGCGAACTTGAAAAACTGGTGGGCGGCGCGAACCTCCATCAGCTTGGCGCTTTCGTCGCGTGTTGCGGGGATAATGCCGTTTGAGCAGAAGTTGCCCTGGTGAGGACCGGGATAGTCGTAGCCGGTGTGGAGGCGATAGATACCCTGCTTGATCTCATCGGGGTCGTAGATAGCCTGGTCAACCCAGTCCCAGATGCAGCCGCCTACGGTAGCATTCGAAGCCTCGATAGCGTCCCAATATTCGCGGAGGTTGCCGATGGCGTTGCCCATAGCGTGGGCATATTCGCAGATAATCATCGGCTTGTCGAGGTTGCTGGTGTTCTCGGCCATCCAAGCCATGCCGGGATACATCTTCGAGTAGAAGTCGGAGAATCGGCTGCCGCCATAAGGCTTGTCGGCGCGGGTTCCCTCATAGTGAATCGGGCGGCTGTCGAGAGCGGCAGCGGCGTTGTAGCAGTATTCGAAGTTGTCGCCATTGCCGGCTTCATTGCCGAGACTCCACATGATTACCGACGGATGGTTGCGGTCGCGGAGCACCATGCGGTCAATGCGGTCGACAAATGCGGGAATCCACGAAGGCATGTCGGAAATCGACTGGTTGGCGTGGTCCTCAAGGTCGGCTTCGTCGATGGTGTAGAGGCCATAGTGGTCGAACATCGCATACATGCGTGCGTTGTTCGGGTAGTGGCTGGTGCGGATGGTGTTGATATTGTTCTGCTTCATGAGCGTCACGTCGCGAAGCATCGACTCGGTGCGTACGGCGCGGCCGTAGAGCGGGTCGGTGTCGTGGCGGTTGACGCCTTTAAGGAACACGCGCTTGCCGTTGACATAGAGCAGCGAATCCTTGATTTTAATGTCGCGGAAGCCATGTTTGGTTGAGAAAGCCATCTCCTCGGCGCCGTTCTTGCCGTCGCGCTGAATCACGTCGACGGTGTAGAGGTTGGGCGTCTCGGCGGTCCAGAGCTGAACGTCGGGCAGCGAGAACGAAACTTTTACGTCGGCGGTGTCGGCGAGATTGTGCGTAACGGTTTTCGACGCAATCATCTTGCCCTGAGGGTCGTTGATTTTAATTTCGAAGGTTTTGAATCCTTTCAGTTTGTCGCGGTTGTCTACGCTGAGCGTCACGTCCATTTTGGCATTGCGATAGTCGGGAGAGAGTGTGGAGGTGATGACATGGTCGGCAACGGCAGCTTTGGGCACGTTGTAGAGGTAGACGTCGCGGTGAATGCCGCTCATGCGGAACATATCCTGGCACTCGAGATAAGAGCCGTCGCTCCAGCGGAACACCTGCACTGCCAGCGAGTTTTTGCCGGGGTGGAGATACGGGGTGATGTCGAATTCAGCGTCGTTGTTTGAGCCCTGCGTGTAGCCGACATAGTTGCCGTTCAACCAAACGAAAGCGGCTGAGTAGATGCCACCGAAATGGATGAATGTGCGGCGGCCGTCCCAGTTGGCGGGGAGGTCGAACGTTCTGACGTAGGAGCCCACGGGGTTTATGCCGTAGTTTACGCCGCCGTCGTTGAAGCCTTTGCGGGCGTTGATGAAGGGCGGGGTGTTGCTGTGGGGATATTCAACGTTAGCATAGATCGGACGGTCGTAGCCCTGCATCTCCCAGTTGGAGGGCACGGGGATGGTGTCCCAATTCGACGTGTCGAATCCGGGCTTGAAGAAATCGAGCGGACGCAGCGAAGGCTCGGGCACGAAGTTGAATTTCCACGTGCCGTTGAGCGAGAGGTAGCGGTCGTTGACCGGAACAGTCCAGGGAGTTGCATAGTAGTCGGCATCGGCGCGCATGGCGGCTTCGCTGCCGTAGGGCATCTTGGTTGCTTTGCCGGGCTCTTTGTTCTCGGCGAAGATAGTCTCGTTCTCCCAGTAGTTTGCGCGGCGGCTCTCATCGGTAGCGTTGTCGGCGCTCTTCGAGTCGTAGACGGCAAATGCGAAGTTGGCGAGACGGTTTTTGCGGGCGTCGGCAAGGGAAATTAGCGTCAGGTTGCCGTCGCGGTCGGTGGCGATGGCAACGTCGGGACGGTTTGTCGGGATAATCAGGCCGTCGTCGATTTTCCAGATCTGAGCTTCGTCCGAGCCGTTGTTTGTGCCGAGCTCAACGCGGTCGCCTTCGAAGCGCACTGCGAGCTGGCTTGCGGAGTTGATGAAGCGCCAGCTTCCGGAGAGGTTGCTGATTGTCCAGAGCTGCGAGGTGGCATTAGGCTCCTCAACCTGTAGGGCGACGGTTGAAGGCGAAGTCTCCGTCACTACGCGGTTTGTAGCAGCTTTTAGCACAATTTTGTAAAGTTTATTACTGTCGAAAGTCGGATTGGCAGCGTTGGCCGCGCCGATGCCGACAGTCAGAATGGCGGCGATGAAAAACGCGAAGCTCGCCGCGAGTCTGTTTATCAATGGTTTAGACATAAGTTAGAATATGGTTATATCTGTGATTTATTATTTCTTGGTTTGTTTTTACAAAGATAGTAAATTTATTCGGATTTTACAACAGTGCTGTGACGAATGATTTTGCCCGAGGCCGTGCGCGGAATGCTTTCGACGCGCACGATGGCTTTCGGCGCGAGTTTGGGCGTCAGCAGCGAGCGCATCTGCTGCATCAAGTAGTCGTCGGAGGGGAGCGTGGAGGCGTTCTCGACGACGAGGATAAGCTCTTCGCCCCACTGCTGCGACGGTCGCGAGCCTACGAAAAAAGCGGCTGCCGCGGGGAACAGCGTGGCAATGCGCCGCTCAATCTCCTCGGGGAAAATCTTGATGCCGCCGCTGTTGATGGCGTTGTCGGCGCGCCCGAGCCAGCGGAAATGCGTCGGGTCGGCGAGGTCGACCACGTCGTTGGTCGTGAGCCGCCCGAATGAAAACCCCGGTGCATCGATTACGAGGCATCCGCGCGAGTCTGTGTCGAACCGTATCCCGGGCATCGCTTCGAAAGTGGCGTCGCCGAGCTGTCGCAGCGCAACGTGGCTGCAGGTTTCGGTCATGCCGTAGGTGGCGTAGACTTCGGCGTCGAGCGCCATGAGTTGCCGCTCGGTTTCAGGCGACATCGGTGCGCCCCCGACGATTATGCGGTCGACCATCGCGACGTGCCCCGAGCTGAGCAGCGCGTCGGCTTGCGAGGGGACGATGGGGAGGAGCGAGACGCGGCCGGCGGGGGCTACGGGCAGGGGATTGACCGAAGGCGTGGCTACCTGAAGCGTCGCTCCCGACACCAACGCGCGGACAATCATCATTTTCCCGGCAATGTATGCGGGCGACAGGGGCATATAGAGCAGCGAGTCGGCGGCGATATTGAAGCGGGCACACGTTGCGCGGGACGACGCTTCCATATCGGTTTTCAGCAGCCGTATCGGCTTGGGCGCACCGGTTGAACCGGATGTGTGGGTCGTGATATAGGGGGCGCGACTGTGCCACTCGGCAAGGAATTCGTCGGCCAAATGCGACGGGTCGATTATACGGGGGTGTACCATTGAAGCGAGGGTAAGCTCCACTTTCCGGCGGGGTCGCTGTAGAGTCGGTCGGCTGCGAGCCGCAGAGGTGAACCTATGTTATTGGTATATAGCCCGCCGGTGCCAAGTCCTTGGGGAATGTCGGGATGTTTCGCGTAGACCCACCGGGCTATGGCGTTGAGGCCGATGTCCGATTCGAGGACCGACGTAGCCCACCAGCCAATACCGCGCTTCTCGGCCGCCTCAATCCAGCGGTCGGCACCCATAAAGCCCCCACAGAGGGTCGGCTTGAGGATGATATATTGCGGACTGACGGCGTCGAGCATCTCGTCGTGGTGCTCGCAGCCTATCAGCTCCTCGTCGAGCGCAATCGCAATCGGGCTCCGGCGGCAAATCTCGGCCATCGTGTCCCATTGCCCGGCGCGTATCGGCTGCTCGATGGAGTGAATGCCGAAGCGGGCGAGACTCTCGAGTCGGTCCAAGGCGTTGTCGGGCGTGAATGCGCCGTTGGCGTCGAGGCGTATCTCCAGCTCGCTCTCTCGCCACTCTTTGCGCAGGCGGCGCAGCAGCTCCAACTCATCGTCAAACCGCTGTCCGCCGATTTTGAATTTCAGGCAGCGGAACCCTTGGGCTATCTTCTCGGCAGCTCGCGAGCGCATCTGCTCAATCGAGCCCATCCAGACGAGGCCGTTTATGCGGATTCCCTCTTCGGGCGTCTTCGGCATTGCCCCGAATGGCTGCCGGCGACCGCCGCTGCGGAGGTCGGCAAGGGCCGATTCATAGCCGAACGCTATCGACGAGCTTCCTTGCGGGTCGGCATCCTGCCCGCGATTAATACGGCGGCAGAAATCGCTCAGGCGGTGTTCGTAGTCGGGGGTGTCGTCGGCGCTTAGCCCGCGGAACAGGGCGCATTCGCCCAGTCCTTCAACCTCGGACATTGCGTCGTCGCGGAGCCGCAGGAAATAGGTCGGCTTAACGTTCATAGTCTCCCGCGAGGTTATGGCGGTGAAACCGAAACGCAGCGTGTAGGCGCAGTAGGATGCTATGAGAACCATCGGCGATTAGGGGAATTTGGGGAATTGGTCGAAGTCGGGGTCGCGTTTCTCGAGGAATGCGTTTTTGCCCTCCTGGGCCTCTTGCATCAGATAGAACATCAGCGTGGCGTCGCCGGCAAACTCCATCAAGCCGCGCTGACCGTCGAGCTCGGCGTTCAGTCCGCGTTTAATCATGCGTATAGCCATCGGGCTGCGTTTGAGTATCGTCTCACACCACTCTACGGTCTCATCTTCGAGCTGCTCGAAGGGGACTACTTTGTTGACCATTCCCATGAGCTCGGCTTCGTCGGCCGTGTATTGGCGGCAGAGAAACCAAATCTCGCGGGCTTTTTTTTGGCCAACGCAGCGGGCAAGGTACGACGAGCCAAATCCGGCGTCGAAGCTGCCAACCTTCGGACCCGTCTGTCCGAAGCGGGCATTTTCGGAGGCAATAGTCAGGTCGCAGACCAGCTGCAGCACGTTTCCGCCGCCGATGGCGTAACCGTTGACCATCGCAATCACCGGCTTGGGCAGCGAGCGGATGGCCTTGTGAAGGTCGAGCACGTTGAGGCGCGGCGTGCCGTCGCTGTCGATGTAGCCGCCGATGCCTTTCACATTCTGGTCGCCGCCTGAGCAGAAGGCTTTGTCGCCGGCGCCGGTGAGGATAACTACGCCAATGTCGGCCGAGTTGCGGCAGATGTTCATAGCGTCGAGCATCTCGCGGTTTGTTTGCGGACGGAAAGCGTTGTAGACTCGCGGACGGTTGATTGTAATCTTGGCTATGCGTCCGTGGCGTTCGAAGAGTATGTCGTCATACTCCTTTATTGATGTCCATTCTCTCATTTCTGGGTTGGTTTTGTTCGTGTGAAGTAGTTACGGAGGGTTTCGGCGCTCTCTTCCGCGGGCGTCTTGATGGCGAGCAGGGCGGGGCGGCCTGAGGTAATATCAATAAAGGCGGGGAAAACCCGGCGGAGTTGCTGTTCGGAGTCGGCCTCGAAGTAGTCGAAGCCGTAGGCGTCGGCAAGCTGTCGCAGCGGCATGTCGAGCCATCCGGCGGCGAATCCTTCTTCGCGTTCGGGCAGCGTGGCTGTAGTCGTCACGAAACGGAATATCGCGCCGCCGCTGTTGCAGACAACTGCCATGCGGAAGTCGGGAGCGAGGCACGCTGAGATGAGTGCGCCGACGTCGTACTGTGCGCTCATGTCGCCGCTGACGAGCAGCGTAGGCCGCCGACGGTAAGCCATTGCCGCACCGATGGCGGTCGAGGTGCAGCCGTCGATGCCGCTGACGCCGCGGTTGCAGTCGCAGCGATGGTGGCGGAACGGCGCGAGCAGCTGGGCGTAGCGCACGGCTGTGCCGTTCGAGAGCTGCAGGTTTGTGTTGCCGGGAATCATCGCCAGGAGCGTCGCGAAAGCTTTGAGGTCGGTCCATGGCGATTTGGCAATATAGGAGGCGCGGCTCGATGCGGCGCGGTCGGCGATTATCTGCCAGCGGTCGGCATAGTTGCAGTCGATGCGGTGGGGTTGCATCGCCGACGCTAACTGCATGAAGAACACCGGCGGGTCCATCTCAACGCGCATCGCCAGGTGGCGGAAGCAGTCGATTGTCGTGTGCGACTTCCCTACGTGCCAATGCTCAACGTCGGGCAGCGAGCGCAGATATTGCTTGATGTGGCGCGAAACGAGTGCGCCGCCGAGGGTGATGACAACGTCGGGGGCCATCGTGCGCCGTTCGTCGTCGGTCATCGCGCTGAGCAGCGTGTCGATGGAGGTCAGGAACAATTTGCCGTGGAGGTTGGCAATCGTCTCGGTCAGTATGATGAAATTCGGCAGCTGCGAGAGGCGTGCAAGAGCCGTGTTCAGCCGGCGGTCGGGGTTGCCAAATCCGGCAACAATCATCACGCGCCGCGGCGAGGCTATGCGCCGCCCGATTTCGCGTGCTTCGGCAGTTGTCAGGTCGGGGCGCGGGGCTATCAGCTCGATGGGCTTTGGCAGCGACGGCTCTACCTCGCCCATCGGGCAGACCGGCTCGCCTACGCGTATATTAATATGCACGGGCGCGCGACGGCCCGACGTGGCCTCGATCAGCGCGTCGTTGACGGCTCGCTCGGCGTAGGCCAACGTCGCGGGGGAGTCGGTCGCCGGGATGTCATACCACTTCTTGACCAGCGAGCCGTAGATTCCCTGCTGGTTGATTGTCTGCGAGTCGTCCTGGTCAATCCACTCCATCGGGCGGTCGGCCGTCACGACTATCAGCGGCAATTTGTGGTAGAAGGCCTCGGCAACAGCGGGGGCATAGTTGAGCGGCGCTGAACCCGAAGTGCAGACTATGGCCACCGGCTCTGATGCTATAAGACTATAGCCCAACGCCATGAAAGCTGCCGACCGCTCGTCGATAACGACGCTAACGTCTACACCCTCCTGACGGAACGCGGCAACAGCCAAAGGCGCATTGCGCGACCCCGGCGACAGAAATATCTTTTTCACGCCGTTGGCCGCCAAGAGTCCTACCACGTTGCGGCACACAGCATTCAGCGTATTCTCCATTCTTGATTTCTTTCGCCCACAAAGTTACTCCAAATTGCCCAATTGACAAACATTTCAACGCCCAACTCCCGAGGTCTCCGGCCTCGGAAGAGACTATCCCTCGCAATCTTTTTTGACCGCAAGTCCTTCCGCTCCCTCCTTATCCAACCACGCGCCCGCCATCCCGCGGTTTCTGACGGAGGCGCCGGTCGTCCGCCAGGACGACCTCGCCGCCCGCCCCCCGCAGTCTGCCGGTTCTGCCGAGGGAGCGAAGCGACCGTTTTTGCGGGTTTTCCCCTGCCCAATAGTTTCGCGAGGTTTTGCGGGTTCTTTTTAGTTCTGCGTTTCCCTTTGGCCACCAACCCGGGCCATGGGAAACCCTCACCCTCCTTATATGCGGGGGAGGATGAAAAACGCCCTTCCCGGGGCGGGGAAGGGCGGTGGAAGTTGTGCCTGAGCGAGAGTTATTTCTCTTTGTTGAGGATATCTTTGATCTTTTCGGAAGCTTTGATGACGATGTTCTGAAGTTTCAGAATCTCCTCTTTGCGGATGCGGTTTTCCTGAAGTTCTACAAGGTCGGCTACAAGTTTGCGGATTTCCTTGAGCGTCAGCTGTTCGAATTCAACTTCCTCTTTGTCGAGAACTCGCTGCAGTAGTGGTTTTTCTTTCTTGATGCGTGCCATTTCGTTATGTGCGTTTATGTTACGTTGATTTTACGCATATAAAAAGCACGGGCGGGCGAAATGGTTCGGAATCAGTCGAGGGGATATGTTTCGCGAATCGGGTCGTCGTATTTGACCTGAGCCTTTTTGAGGCGTTCCTTCATGCGGGCGGTAACCTCCTCGGTTCCGGGCTGACCGTAGATGTTGTTGAGCTCGTTGGGATCCTCCTGGAGGTCGTAGAGCTCCCACTTGTCGATGTCGTTGTAGAAATGGATGAGCTTGTAGCGGTCGTCGCGGACACCATAGTGGCGCTTCACGGCGTGCTCGGCGGGATACTCATAGTAGTGGTAGTAGAGGTCGTCGCGCCAGTCGGCGGGGTTTTCGCCTTTGAGGAGGGGCACGAGGCTCACGCCCTGGATATCTCCGGGCACTTCAACGCCGGCGAGTTCGAGGAATGTCGGAGCGTAGTCGATGTTCTGCACGAGCTGGTCGATGTCGCCGCGGCGGTCGAAGCCTTTGGGGAGGTGCATCACGAGGGGAGTGCGGAACGACTCCTCATACATGAATCGCTTGTCGAACCATCCGTGTTCGCCCATATAGAAGCCCTGGTCGGAGGTGTAGACGATGAGAGTGTTGTCCATCAGGCCGTTCTCTTCAAGATAGTCGAGCACGCGGCCAACGTTGTCGTCGAGGCTCTTGAGGGTTTTGAGATAGTCGCGGATGTAGCGCTGATATTTCCATTCGGCGAGTTCGCGGCCTTTGAGGTTGCGCGAGTAGAAATCCTCGATGATGGGTTCGTAGAAGGCGTCCCATTTAGCGCGCTGAGCGGAGTCCATGCGGCCAACAAATGCGCGATAGGTCGACTGGAGGTGCGAGGTTTTGTCGTCGCGGTCCATCTTGAGATCGTAGATGTTGTCCATGTGGTCGAGGATGCGCATCTCGGCGGTCGATGCGGCTTCGCGTCCGGCATAGTCGTCAAAGAAAGTTTCGGGCACGGGGAACGTCTTGTCCTCATAGAGCTCGAGGTTGCAGGTGTCGGCCATCCAGTTGCGGTGCTGAGCCTTGTGGTGAATCAGCAGAGCGAAGGGTTTCTCCTTGTCGCGGCGATTCTCGAGCCAGTCGAGGCTGAGGTCGGTGATGAGATTGGTGAGGTAGCCCTGGCGCACGATGGTGTCGCCGTTCTGCTGGATGAAGCGGGGGTTATAGTAGTCGCCTTGGCCGGGAACAATTTCCCAGGTGTTGAAGCCGGTGGGGTAGCTGATGAGGTGCCATTTACCGAAGAGAGCGGTCTCGTAGCCGGCCTCCTGGAGGTATTTGGGGAATGTAGGCTGCGAGCCGTCGAAGGGCGTGCCGCTCTCGTTGTCGAGGAAGCCGTTCTTGTGGCTGTGTTTGCCCGTGAGCATGCAGGCACGCGAGGGTCCGCTGAGCGAGTTGGCCACGAAGGAGTTGGTGAAGCGCACACCGTTGTTGGCGATGCGGTCGAGATTGGGAGTCTCGGCGAATGTGGAGTCGTAGGCGCTCATCATCTGCTGAGTGTGGTCGTCGGTCATGATGTAGACGATGTTGTAGGGCTTCTCTTCGGCTTGTTTGTTAGCCGTCTGACAAGCGACCATAGGCACGAGCGCTGTGATAGCAGCCGGCGTGAGCATGGCTGAGGGGAGTGTCGGTCGGTTGATATTCATGGTGATAATGATGTTGATGTCTTGAGTACTTAATGTTTTATAGCCGCGATGAGCGTTTCGTAGGCGAGGGTGAGACCATCGGCGTTCTTGCCGCCGGCCTGAGCGAATCCGGGCTGACCGCCGCCACCGCCTTTGATAGCTTTGGCAGCCTCGCGGGCCATTGTCGAAGCGTTGTAGCCGGCTGCTACGAGGTCGTCGGTGACCATGACGGTGATGAGAGGTTTGCCGCTGACATCGACGGTTGTGGCTACGAAGATTGTGTTCTCGGTCGATGCGGCGCGTACGCCGAATGCCACAGCCTTGGCCATCTCGGGCATGCGGAAGCCGCGGAGCGAAACAACCTTGACACCGCCGATTGTCTGAGCTTTTTCGAGCACCTCGGCTGTCAGGGCTGCGGCGCGCTCGTTGAAGTAGTCCTCAACCTGGCGGTGGAGGTCGGCATTCTCAGCGATGGAGCGGCGCATGGCAGCGACAACGTCGGGGGCGTTGTTGAGCATTCCGGAGAGCTCGGTGAGAGTGCGCTTCATCTCGTCCATGGCAGCCTCGACTTTGGCGCCGGTGATAGCCTCGATGCGTCGGATTCCGGCGGCAACGCTGCTCTCGGAGATGATGCGGATCATGCCGATATTGCCGGTGTTGTCGACGTGGGTGCCACCGCAGAGCTCGATGGAGTCGCCGTAGCGAATCACTCGTACCTCGTCGCCGT
>CAYNSG010000034.1:14384-15045 GCA_964399885.1 uncultured Bacteroides sp. | reverse complement strand
GGTCGTAAGGAAACAGATGCGTCCCCTTGATGCCGAGCAGATAGAAGCCTACGGTCGAGACATCGCCATAGAGCGAGACGTTTGAGGGAATTGTCAGTGTGTCGCTGCGGTCGTGGCGGTAGTTGCCGGCGGCAACAAGACCCAAACCGAGCTTTGTGTCCGACGAGAAATGCGGTCCGCCGATAAAGCTGACGTCGAAGCGTTTGTTGCTTTTGGGTTTATTCGCATCGTCGAAATATGCTATGATTTTTTTGAATATGTTTGTGCCTACCCCCGTTGAATCGACTACCGCGACCTTTTCGGAAGCACTCACAGAAGAGATAGTTGAAACAATCAGAAAAATCGCCAGGACGATTTTAAGTGGATTAGCGTTCGACACGTTGATAACTTTATTTCAGCCGCAAAATTACTCAATATTAGCGACATTGCAGACCTGTCGTTGTGGCTATTTTTTCTACATTACTTTTCCGTTTGGCTTATTTCGCTGCTATTTTCACACTCTTTTACCACTTTGCGAGATACAAAAGTGAAGCCTGATTATTACAAAGGTGTAACAAAAATCAAATGATAGCCCGTAATTATACCTAAAAATATTTGGTGGAATGGGCTGGAATTTGTAACTTTGCACATATCAATTGACAACGACAATGAAGCTGTTAGA
>CAYNSG010000034.1:0-14374 GCA_964399885.1 uncultured Bacteroides sp. | reverse complement strand
GGGAAATAAAGGAGAAAGGGCCGCATATATGCCCTAAATGCGGGCATGTGCATTTTCACATCATGCTTCTGTTTGCGGTCGCGTTGCTGGTCGGGGCTCTCAAAGCCAATGGCGAGGAGCTTCAGAATCCGACGAAACTGCAGCATGTCGCAGCCGACACGCCGCAGTTGGTTCTACAGCCGGTCGACTTCCCCTCGGCTATCGCTTCAACGCCTGCACCCCAAATCACCCTCGGCAAGTTTCATCCTGCCGTTAAGTTGAATATCTACGATTTACCATATTCTCGCTCGCTAAGCATCCCGAATTGGAAACAGCTATGGGTCAACACCGGAGTGCTTGTAGGCGGCGGCGTAACTGCCCTGATTATCCTCGAAGCTCTCCCAGACGAGGCAACAGCTTGGAACCGTAGCGAAAACGCCAAGACTCCCCTTTTCAAACGCTATATCCGCCATATCAAAGAGAGTCCGGTTTGGGACGGCGATAAATTCATATTCAACTTCATCCTTCATCCCTATGGCGGCGCCGCTTATTATATGAGCGCGCGAAGCTGCGGATTTAATTGCTGGGGCTCATTCCTCTACAGCTTCTGCATCTCCACATTCTTCTGGGAATATGGCTTTGAGGCTTTCAATGAAATTCCGTCGGTTCAGGACCTGGTGATTACGCCCGTAGTCGGCACGCTTATGGGCGAAGGGTTCTATCTGCTGAAACGCCACATTGTCAACAACGGCTATCGTCTTTGGGGCTCGCCCGTGCTCGGCTATGCAGTAGCATTCATCTGCGACCCTGTCAATGAGCTCGTTGGCTACTTCCGAGGAGCGCAAAAAAGCGCAGCCCGTCGCCACCATCAATTAGCCGGCGAGGGCCTCTCGGGAACGTCGTGGATGGCTCCGGGGCTCCACGGCGTCGAATTCGGTTTTACCCTTTCCTACCATTTTTGACGCCTAACTGACTAACGCAGTTCATAATATTATTCGTAGCTTTGCAGCCCGAATATTTCGTGATTACTAATTTATCTTTTATCTGAATATGCAACGCCACTACTATAGAGCCATAACGTTCGCCCTCACAGCAATCTTCGCCGCGACAACTGTCGACGCCCAGAAATTCGAACCCCTTAAGTTCGGCGATTTCGAAAATTGGGTAACCCGACCGGTCAAAGAGTCCGTCGTTATCGGAGGACATGAGAAGCTGCTCTATGAAGTGGGACCAACCACAAAAGTTGTCGACGAAAATGTGCCCTATCGCAACCTCGGGGGCTCACCTTGGGCCACGAGCAATGTTTATGCAAAGGTGTCGGGAATAACAAAAGCTTCAAACGCGGTCTACCCCCACAAGCGCAGCCAAAACAACACTTGCGCCAAACTTTGCACGCAGATGGAGGATGTCAAAGTGCTCGGGCTCATCAATATGCACGTCATGGTTGCCGGTTCGATGTTTCTCGGCGAGATGATCGAACCTATTTCGAGCACTAAAAGCCCATATTCAAAAATGGAGATGGGTGTCCCTTACGCCAAGCGCCCGAAAGCTTTGCAGCTCGACTTCATGGTCGATATGCCCCAAACCGACACCCGCGTAAAATCAACCGGCTTTGGCAGCCGTAAAACCTTGCAGGGACGCGATAACGCGGTGATTTTCATCATGCTTCAACGCCGTTTGGAGGATGCTGACGGTAATCTCCACGCCAAACGTGTAGGCACCGGCGGTTTGCTCATCAAGGACGGAACAGGTTGGAAAAACGGCTATCAGATTCCAATCAAATATGGCAACATTTCGTCGGATGCGTCGGTCAACTGGCTCCCGCTGCGAAATGGCGAAAACTCCTACTACGCGCGCAACTCGAAAGGCAAGCTCGTAGCCGTGCCTGAAGAGGGATGGGATTCACCCGATGCGACGCCCACTCATGCCATCGTGATGTTCAGCGCCGGAAATGGCGAACCCTACGTTGGCACGGAGGGTCTGACCCTCTACGTCGACAACGTAGGATTTGTTCTTTGATTCTGCCTTCCTGCGGCTTAAACAGTCGCTAAATGCTTGATAAATTCGTCGATTTCGCCGTCGGTTGTCGACCAATCGGTGGTGAATCTGACGGTTCGCATTCCCGGGGCGCATACTCCCCAATCGTCGAACGTTGCGAACTCTGCAATCTTGGCAAGTTGCGTGTCGGGGATATTGAATATCTGCTGATTTGTAGGCGATTCGGCCAGCGGTTCCCAACCTTTCTCGCGTAAAGCTGCTCTCAGTTTCATAGCCTGGCGAATAGCGTTCTCGCCCATGCGGCGATAAAGTTCGTCGGTAAACATTGCTTCATACTGCACGCCCAACAGACGTCCCTTTGCCAACAATGCGCCATGTTTCTTGATTGTGTTGAACAGATATGGCATCTTGCCGCCGTCTCTAATCACAACAGCTTCGCCAAACAGCAGCCCGGCTTTTGTGCCACCGATATAAAATGCATCGCTCAAGCGCGCTAAATCGGCGAGCGTAACGTCGTTGCCGTCGGCTGCAAGCGCGTAGATTAGTCGTGATCCGTCGACAAACAGCTTCAAATCATAGCGCCGGCAGACGTCGGCAATTGCCTCTAACTCAGTCAGCGAATAGAGCGTACCAAACTCGGTGGGCTGCGAAATGTAGACCATTGCCGGAATAACTCTGTGCGACCACGAGCTGTCGGCATAGAACTGCTCGAGATACTCCTCGATAGCCGAGGCTGAAATCTTGGCGTCGGTGCCCGGAAGCGTTATTACTTTCTTGCCGCAAGCTTCGATAGCTCCAGATTCGTGAACATTTATATGAGCGTTGACCGATGCAAGAATCCCCGCGGCATGCGAGGTTAAGGCGTCGATCATCGTGGCGTTGGTCTGCGTTCCTCCGACGAGGAAGCAAACTTTAGCGTCGGGAGCAGAGCACGCGCGGCGTATAGCGGCTGCGGCATCGCGACAGAACTCATCGCAGCCATAGCCTACGGTCTGCACAAAGTTTGTTGCCACGAGGCGTGCCATAACTTCGGGATGCGCCCCGCGCATGTAGTCATTGTTAAAATGAAGCATTAAACTGAAACGTTAAGTATTTGTGTAATCAATTAAATCAGGTTTTATAACAACCGCGAGCGGCAAAAAGATTTGGCACGCCGACTCAGCGCGTCAGAGATTGCATGAATTCGCGGCGCAATTCGGGGCTTTCGGCAAAGGCTCCCGTCGTTGCGAGGGTCATTGTCGAGCTATCCTGCTTCTCAACGCCACGCATCTTCATGCATAGATGCTGACCGTCGACCGCCACAATCACGCCTTTAGCTCCGAGAGCGCGCTCAACGGCTTTGCAAATCTCATGAGTCAGACGCTCCTGAACCTGCAGGCGGCGAGCATACATATTGACCAATCGCGCCAATTTGCTCAGCCCAATCATCTTTCCGGCCGGGATATACCCTATCGTAACACGTCCGAAGAACGGAAGAATATGGTGTTCGCAGAATGAATAATACTCTATGTCGCGAACAACAATCATCTGCTCGCCGGGGCATGTGAAAATTGCATCGCCGATTACCGATTCCTCAGTTTCACGATAGCCCTGAGTGGCGTAATAGAGCGCTTTCGCAGCGCGTTGAGGAGTTTTCAACAATCCTTCGCGCTCGGGATTCTCTCCGAGCAACCGGATTATCTCATCTAAATGACCGGCGATTTTTTGAATCGTATCGTCCGGATATTCAATTGCATCCATTTCAATTCACAACATTTATACGGTCGCGTACCACACGAATCTCTTTCGAATACGACGGGAATGCCTGACGAATCTCTTCGGCAGCATCGTCGGCTTCGCGTTTTGTGCGGAAATCGCCGACTTTCAAGCGCCAATAGGGGGAGGTGTAGCTGACGTAGGTGCGCATTTCGGGGAAACGTTCGCTGATGTTGCGCGATTTTGCCCGGGCTTCGTTGCGGGCGGTGGCGGCGTTGTTGTCCGAAAAAACCTGCACGCGATAGCCTGCCACGCGGTAAGGCCCGCCGACAGTCCCTTCCTCGGCGGCTTTCTCCTCGTCGTCGGCAACGGCTGTGTCGGCACGCTGAAGCAGTTTGCGAAGGGCTTCGGGCTGAGAGATTGTGTTGACGCCATCGGCCGTGATATGATCAACGATGCTCAGCGAGTCGTTGACCGTCTGTGCCGACAGTTGTGTCAGGCAGCCTAAAGCCGCCAGCAATAGTATAATGCGCAATTTCATCATGTCCTCAAAATGAACTCAATTCTCAATTTCTGGAATCGAATGAAAAAACTTGGTCACAAAAATACGCAAAAATATTTTTGTGACCAAGATTTATCTGTTGAAGTCGCTATCGAGCACTACTTAGAAAGCTGTTACGATGCCCATGAACGACTCAGCGTCGAGCGATGCGCCGCCGATAAGACCACCGTCAACGTCGGGTTTGGCGAAGAGGGCTTTAGCGTTCGAGGGTTTGCAGCTGCCACCGTAGAGGATGCTGGTGTTGTCGGCGATTTCCTGACCATATTTCTTGGCGATGATGCCGCGGATGTGGGCGTGCATCTCCTGAGCCTGGTCGTCGGTCGCGGTTTTGCCGGTGCCGATAGCCCAAACGGGTTCGTAAGCGAGAATCAGTTTCAAGAATTCAGCTTCGGTGAGGTTGAATAGTGCGTCTTCAATCTGAGCCTTAACGACGTCGAGATATGTGCCGTTTTCGCGCTGCTCGAGCACTTCGCCAATGCAGAAAATCGGGGTCAGGTTGTTGTCGAGAGCGAGAGCTACTTTCTCGCGCAGTGTCTCGGCTGTTTCGCCGTAGTACTGGCGACGCTCCGAGTGACCGAGGATAACGTATTTAGCGCCGGTCGATGCAACCATAGCTGCGCTGACTTCGCCGGTGTAAGCGCCCGATTTGTGGTCGGCACAGTTCTCAGCACCCAGGCCAAGTTTGGCGGGATCAATCACGGCGTTAACCGATGCGAGATGGGTGAACGGTACGCAGATGATAACATCACAGTTTGCGTCAACGCCCTTGAGAGCTTCGTTGACATCTTTTGCCAGACCTACGCCCTCTTCGAGAGTCGTATTCATTTTCCAGTTGCCGGCAACGATATTTTTTCTCATATTTAGATAGTTTTGGTTGAACTCATTTTGACCGTGCAAATTTAATCATTCTTTTCGGTTAAGAGTCTGTCTCAAAAAAAAATTTAACATTAGAGCGGCTTATTTTTGAGATAATTTGTTCAATCTCAAAGGGAGCAACCTTTCGGTTGTGACCGGAGAGATTGGACAAATTAGCCAAAAAGAAGCCTAGCAAAAGTAATTTTTCACCGAGGAGTTATGCAACACCCTCTAATGCTAATTTTTTTTATGAGACAGACTCTAAGTTTATCGACCGGCGGAGTTTTTTCAATCGGCGATTCCAGCGAAGCAAACGACCGCTGCGGTCGAGAAGGAAAAGAACGGCAAGAACGCTAAGTAAAATCAGGGTCATGTTGCGTGCCATGCGGCGGCCGTCGAAAACCAATTCGTCAAACTCGGGATAGTTGTCAGGGTCCTCAAACAGGTCGGTATCGATCGAGCTGGCGGTGCGCTTCCAGAGAATTTTGCCATCGCGCAACCCAACGAGCGCCATCGTGCCGCGAACCATCTCTTTCAGCATCGTCCCTTCGGCAGCATATACCGGGTAGTCGGCCATCGACAGGTCGACCCATTGCTCCGCCTCCTCGCTATTGCCGGCGATAATGCCAACCATGCTGCCGCTGCGAGAATTCATATAGTTTTCAAGCTCGTTGAGCAGATAGGTGTACGATACATCAGCGCGGTCATATTCCGGAATAACGGCGATAATCTCCTCGCCCTCAGGCGCAACAACATCGGCCGTAACGTCCATGTCGCCGTCGGAGACAACAAAATCTGTCAGTTCGCCCGATTTGTTCGCCCGCGATTCGTGGCGTTCCACAAACGTCCAGCTCGAATCGGGCAGCTCGTCCATCGCAAACTCCCGGTGCTCGCCACCTTTTTCATAAATGAATGTTATCGTGCCGGCGTCGTCCGACTCCTCATCATCCTGCAAAAGCTGGCGTTCTTCGGGAAATGAGCGGAAATCAATCAGAGGCTGAACATTGTAGCCGATAAACGAAACTATAGCAATATATACGGCGGTGATTACAACCGTCAGCCACTGAACGTATGAGCCAAAAAGCCCGGCGACCTTGCGGTTGTAGAGCGCGAGAAACACAAGTCCGGCGGTAATAAACAGATTCTTAAAGAACGTTGCGCCATTGCTAAGCTTCAGGAAATCGCCGAAACACCCGCAGTCGGAAACCGGGTCGGAGATGAAAATATATGACGTAAGCGGCAACATTACGGCCATTATCGCCAGTAGCAGCCAAACAGCAGTGCGTTTATAGCAGCCCATGACGACCATAGCCCCGAGCACAAATTCCGCCCCGGAAATCATCGTCGCCGCCATCAGTACGAGCGAGCGCGGCTGGGTCAATCCCCATAGCCGAAGATACTCTTCTATCTTGAAAATGAATCCCCAGGGATCGTCGGCCTTGGCAAAACCTGAGATTATGAATGTCGCGCCTATAATTATTCGCAGCGCCCAAACTATCCAGGGCAACAGGCGTTTGAATGTCGCCGATGCGTTCACTTCTCTATCAGCTTTATAATCGCGAACACAGCGTAATTGACCATGTCGAGATAGTTGGCGTCAATACCCTCCGACACCTGCGTCACTCCGCAATGGTCCTCAATCTGCTTGGCACGATTTATCTTGGTGAGAATCATATCGGTGTAGGAATTCACGCGCATTCCGCGCCAAGCCTCGTCGTAGTCGTGGTTCTTTGCTATCATAAGCTCGCGAGCACGCGTTGCCACCTCATCGTAGGCTGCCAAAGCATCCTCCGGACTAAGGTCGGGCGCATCAACGGCTCCGCGCTCAAGTTGGATTATACCGACAAGACCGTAGTTGACGATGGCCATAAACTCCGAAAGTATTCCTTCGTCGACCATCGCATGGCCTTTCGTCTCGAGCGAGCGAATCCGCTTTGCCTTAATAAAAATCTGGTCGGTAACCGATTCCGGACGCATTATGCGCCACGATGCGCCGTAGTCGTTGAGCTTCTTGGCAAAAATATCGCGACAGCGACCCATCGCTTCCTCAAATTGCTTGTTCGTATCCATATCTGGCTTCTTTTGCCGCAAAGTTAAGCAAAATTTTCGTCTCTACGTTTCATTTTCTGAAAGCGATTCCATATGAATCGTGACAATCGTCCCTTTTCCATACTTTTCCTTAAGGGCATGCTCGGCCTCGGTGGCTTGCTCATGTGCGCGGGTCAGAGTCAGATTTCCATTCATTCTGACGCTTATATCTATAGCTATATTATTGCCTATGCGCCGCGTCCGCAAATTCCTAATGTGCTTTATCTCGTCGACAGATTTCACGATCTTCACAATCTCTCTCTGCTGAGACTCAGGCAGCGAAGCCTCGAGCAGTTCCTTAATCATCGGGTGCATGATATCATAACCGCTCTTGATGATGAACACGCTGACAACTACCGCCGCTATCGGGTCCATTATGCGCCAGTTGAAGAATATAGCGCCGCCGATGCCGATGAGGGTTCCAAACGACGAGATGGCGTCGCTCCGATGATGCCAGGCGTTGGCTATTACCACCTGGGAATTCGTTTCGCGCCCAACGCGCTTCGTGTAATGAAACAACCATTCTTTCGAGACTATCGAGAACACGGCGACAATCAGCGCAATCATGCCCGGTCGGGGAAGCTCCTCGCCGCGCAGGCTGCGGATTATATGATCGCCGCCATCAACCATCAGCCCCAGTCCGGTCAGGATAAGAATCAAACCGATCACGACCGATGCCAGCGTCTCATATTTGCCGTGACCATATTCGTGGGTCTCGTCCTTCGGCTTTCCGGCTATCTTGACGAATATCAACACAATCGCATCGGTAATAAAGTCGCTCAACGAATGAACCGCATCGGCCACCATTGCCGAACTTCGTCCCACAATTCCCGCAACGAACTTCAGCACGATAAGCAAAGCGTTAACCAGAGTGCCGGTCAATGTCACCTTATATATCTTACGCTCCCGGTCATCCATATAAACTCAACTTTTCTCTAAAACGTCTGCGTAACTATAATGTTTCTTTTAAGCGAATAAAAAACCCCCGGATGTTGGTCTCCGGGAGCTAATTGATTCTGTTCCGTAAATTTTCTGTGGCAGATTACTGTCCGAGATACGATTTCAGCAACGTGCTCTTCTGCTGCTTCAACCGGCGGATAGCTTTCTCCTTGATTTGGCGAACGCGTTCACGCGTCAGGTCGAACTTAGCGCCAATCTCCTCAAGCGTCATTTCCTGGCAACCGATGCCGAAAAACATCTTGAGAATCTCGCGCTCACGCTCGTGAAGCTGACGAAGTGCGCGATCAACCTCTTTCGAAAGCGATTCCTGGGTCAACGTCGAGTCGGCCATAGGCGAATCATCGTTGGTCAGTACGTCGAGAAGATTGTTGTCCTCGCCTTCAACGAAAGGCGCATCAACCGAGATGTGACGACCGGAAACCTTCAGAGTGTCGGCGATTTTGTCGACCGGCACATCCAATTTCTCCGCAAGCTCCTCGGGCGAAGGACGGCGTTCGTTCTCCTGCTCGAACTTCGAGAGCGCTTTGCTGATTTTGTTAAGACAGCCAACCTGATTCAGCGGCAGGCGGACGATGCGGCTCTGCTCGGCAAGAGCCTGAAGAATCGACTGGCGAATCCACCACACAGCGTAGGAGATAAACTTGAAACCGCGTGTCTCATCAAATTTCTGCGCTGCCTTTATCAGGCCGAGATTTCCTTCATTAATAAGGTCGGGAAGGCTGAGACCCTGATTCTGGTACTGCTTAGCCACCGACACAACAAATCGCAGATTAGCACGCGTCAGTTTGTCCAACGCTTGTTGGTCACCTTGGCGAATGCGCTGCGCAAGCTCTACTTCCTCCTCTACAGAAATCAGCTCTTCGCGGCCAATCTCCTGAAGATACTTGTCGAGCGACGCGCTCTCGCGGTTGGTGATTGATTTGGTGATTTTTAATTGTCTCATTTATTTTGTGAGATTAAAAGCGTGCAAAGTTACGAATTTTCCCCGTCCCTTGCAACTTTTTGAACAACAATTTATCCGCCCCCAAAGTTCAACGCTTAGTTCAACGCTTAGTCGCCATTAACAAGGGAAGCTATCAGTTCGGCCCATTTTAGGTAGGCTGCGCCGTTAATGCCGTGGCTTTGAGCAGTGTTGGCGCCGCGATATTCGTCGGCAAGGGCATCATTGTCATTCGCCAGGGCAATATATAAGTCAACGTAGTCAACACGCTCCGTCGCGGCAGCAAACGCCTCCATCAGGCGATTGAAAGGCTGAATTGCGCGTCGATTCACACTCGAATCTACCGACGGAATGACGCTTTGCAGATAAACCATAGTCGTCGGATTCCGCGCGAGACTCCCCTCTACGGCCTCTTTGTAGATAGCCCAAAGCGAATCAACATCGACGGCGTCGGCAACGTCGAGGTCGCGTGCGCCACATTCAATAAACACCGCCGACGGATTCCCCTTGACAACCACGGGCGCCACGCGAGCCATATCACCGATTCGCAGCGTATATCCCCAGCCGATGCCAAAGCCGCGATTCTTAACCGACGAATTGCCAAGCAGCTCATGCCACTCCCCCATCATCACATTATAATCGCCCAGCATAACGACATCGCCCTCGCCTACCGGAAGCGCGGCATATTGCGACAACCGTATATTATTGACCGTATTCAATCCCCTAAGCTGCAGATTACTGTCTGACGTCCAGACGGTTTGCCCGACAAACGGCTCGAGCCGGCGGCTCCACTCGCGATAGCCCGATGCAAGCAGGTGGAGATTGTCGTTTGTATGCGCCGACGACAGCCCGGCCGGCTCGCCATCATCAACGAGCAGCGAATAAATGTCGATGTAGCTGACGCCCGTCTCTTCGCAAAGCTTCCGGAGCTCGCTGTTCAGCGGGGCAACAATCTCCTTTCGGGCCGGGATATTGCATGGCAAGACGCTCTGAATGAACAGTTCCGTCTCCGGGCTATCGGCGCGGAAGCGTTCGACGATTCGCCGTAGCGACGGCACAACCGAGTCGGCATGCTCAAAGTCGTTAATCCCCAACATTACAAACAGTTTCGCCGGACGTCCGGCGACGATAGGCTCAATATGTTCTTCCCACTCCCCGGTAGTTATGCCCGAAACGCCGCGGTTGACAATCCTTTGGCCGCAGCTGAACATCTCGGGCCACACGCCGAAATTCGTTATACTGTTGCCCAAGAAAACAATATCGCCCGGGCGAACCGGCGAGACGGCAAAAACCTCGCGCCGCTGCTCACGAAACGGCACATCATCAGCCTTCGCAACGCCGCTCAGCGCCGCCACAAAAGCCATCAGCCCGTAAAGAATATTCCTCATCTTCTCCTTTATTATATATCTATTATATATCATTAACGTATTATATATCACTAACGCGCTCCATAGAAGATTATTGCTCCTCTTGCTTAATAAACCGCAAAATCGTAACTTTGCCGAAAATTAATTCAAGCTACGCTTTCAACAATGGAACAAACTAAAGATAAAGAAATAGTGGTCAGCGGAATACGCGCCACCGGACACCTCCACCTCGGCAATTATTTCGGAGCATTGAGCAAATTTGTCCGCATGCAGCACGACTACGACAGCATGTTTTTCGTAGCCGACCTTCATGCGCTCACCACTGCCCCCGACCCGACGGCTCTCCACGACAACGTCCGCAACATCGTAGCTGAATATCTCGCTGCCGGACTTGACCCAGAAGAAGCTACACTGTTCGTGCAAAGCGATGTCCCCGAAGTCTCCGAAATGTATCTGCTGCTCAATATGCACGTCGGCATCGGCGAACTTATGCGCACGGCTTCATTCAAGGACAAAGCCCGCAAACAGCTCGGAATCAAGAGCGACTCCGACGACATCGAGAAGGAAATCATCGGTACCGACTCAAACAAGCGCGTCAACGCCGGACTGCTCACCTACCCAACCCTCATGGCCGTCGACATTCTCATCCAGAAGGCTAAGAAAGTGCCCGTAGGCAAGGACCAGGAGCAACACCTCGAGCTCACACGCCGCTTCGCCCGACGCTTCAACTCGTTCTACAACGTCGACCTCTTCCCCGAACCTGTCAACTTTGACTTCGGAGGGAAACCCGTCAAAGTCCCCGGCCTCGACGGCTCCGGCAAAATGGGCAAAAGCGAAGGCAACTGCATCTACTTAATCGACGACGAGAAAACGCTCCGCAAAAAGGTGATGCGTGCCGTAACCGACGAGGGCCCCAAGACGCCCAACCAGCCCGTGAGCCAGCCCGTAGAGAATCTATTCACGCTGCTCGAGCTCACCTCTACCCCCGAAATCGTGCAGCAATATCGCGACGCCTATGCCGACTGCTCAATCCGCTACGGCGACCTTAAGAAACAACTCGCCGAGGACATCCTCAAAATCACCCTCCCCATCCGCCAGCGCATAGTCGACCTTCAGAACGACGACGAAACCATCCGTCGAATCCTCGCCCGCGGAGCCGAGAAAGCCAGAGAACGCGCCTCGAAAACCCTCGCCGAGGTCCGCAACATCATGGGCATCCGCCGATTCTGATTTCCCGCCGACCGCCTGTTCATTGGAGCGGTCGTCCGAATAAGTAGGGGACGGTTTTCTTAACGTCCCTGAACAACGCTATAAGCCCGCAAACACGCCGGAATAAAAACACACCGACACCGGATCGAGCCACTCGCGGCCTCTCCGGTGTCGGTGTTTATTTTGTCGGTGTTTATCTATTGTCAGCTACGGATTAGAGCGCCAAAAGCTTCTCAATCTGAGCCTGAAGCGTAGCCTTGTTCTGCGAGCCCGCCAAACGAAGATCGCGAACCTGCTCACCATTCTTGAAGAACAAAATGGTAGGAATCGACATGATGCGATACTCCATGCTCAAGTCGTTCTCCTCCTCGATGTTGTATTTTCCAACAACAACCCGACCGTCATACTCCTCGGCAACCGCATCGATTGTCGGAGCCATATTCACGCACGGACCACACCATGTGGCCCAGAAGTCGATCACCACCGGCTTGCCCGAAGCGATAATCTCCTTCACATTGGCATCTGTAAAATGAAAAGCCATAATATTCAGTTTTTTGATTAATGAACTAAACTCAGCGATTCGCAACGGAATCATAAAATGAACAACTCCGCGGCTCATTTTCCCGTTGCGACACGCAAAATTAATCATTCATAACGCTACGCGCAACAACCCTGCCGAAAAAAATCGCACCCGAACGCGCCGAAAACCAAACCCACAAGAAAATTGTTACTAATACATAAACAATTACCACCATTAATTACCATCATGACCCACTCCGACATAATCAACCTGCTCGGCGATAAAGCCGACAGCCTGCTCAACCACAAGTGTCAGACCATCGATAAATCGTTAATCCACATCCCATCGCCCGAAACCGTCGACAAACTATGGATTGACACCGACCGCAACATCCCGACGCTCAACAACCTACAGCGAATGCTCAGCCACGGCCGACTCGCCAACACCGGCTATCTTTCAATCCTCCCCGTCGACCAGGACATCGAGCATGGCGCCGGAGCATCATTTGCCGCCAACCCAATCTACTTCGACCCCGAAAACATCGTGCGTCTCGCAATCGAAGGAGGATGCAACGCCGTAGCATCATCGTTTGGCAACCTCGCCGCCGTAGCCCGAAAATACGCCCACAAAATACCATTCCTCGTTAAGCTCAACCACAACGAACTGCTCACCTACCCCAACAGCTACAACCAAGTAATGTTTGGAACCGTCCGCGAAGCTTGGAACATGGGAGCCGCCGCCGTCGGAGCTACCGTCTACTTCGGCTCCGCCGAAAGCCGCGACCAACTCGTGCAAGTGGCCGAAGCCTTCGAAATGGCCCACGAACTCGGCATGGTAACCGTGCTCTGGTGCTACCTCCGCAACTCAGCATTCAAAAAAGACGGCGTCGACTACCACACCTCGGCCGACCTTACCGGACAAGCCAACCGCCTAGGAGTCACCATCAAAGCCGACATTGTCAAGCAAAAACTCCCCGAAAACAACGGCGGATTCAAAGCCATCGGCTTCGGCAAAACCGACGAAAAAGTCTACACCGAGCTGACCACGCCCAACCCCATCGACCTCTGCCGCTATCAAGTAGCCAACGGCTACATGGGTCGCGTCGGACTCATCAACTCCGGCGGAGCATCCCACGGACAAACCGACCTCCTCGACGCCGTCACAACAGCCGTCATCAATAAACGAGCCGGAGGAATGGGCCTTATCTGCGGCCGCAAAGCATTCCAACGCCCCTTCGACCAAGGAATCCGGCTCCTTAACGCAATCCAGGACGTCTACCTCGACCCCAAAATAACCATCGCTTAAAGCGCTAATCCACACAGCATAAACATCCCCTCGCCAGATCACGCACAAAATAAATTAAACAAAATCGCCGCCGACACTTGCACAATCCAACAAAACCACCTAAATTTGCACCGCAAAACCCGCTTACGCCCGATTGGAGGCGCAAAGCTCGGCAACATCGGATAATCCACCGACGCCCTGATTTGATGCAAGCATTTGATGCTCTGATATGATTCAAGCATTTGATGTAACGATTTGATTCAAGCATTTGATGCAAGCATTTAATGCAAGGCAAAAGAGTTTCGGACATCCGACGCCAAAGGAGAGATGGCAGAGTGGTCGATTGCGGCGGTCTTGAAAACCGTTGAGGGTCACACCTCCGGGGGTTCGAATCCCTCTCTCTCCGCAATAAAGCCTGATTATCAGGCTTTTGTTGTATATACACCCAATTTTACACCCAAAACTGTAAAGTTGGGTGTTTTTATGAATCTTTAACGCCGCCGACGGCTCATCCGTTAGCCTCCGTTAACATTTGGCGTGGCTCGTGACCTGGACTTCCGGCTATGGCAATTTTTCTTTTGCCAAGCCTCTATATATAGGTTTAGGTTTGTCCGGGCATATATAAAGCCCGAACCAAACCAAACTCACTTTTTTCTTCGACTATCGCGGAAATCACTCCATTTGCAGTTGTAATTATTGTGTGATTTTAATATGTTATACCTATGAGTTGTTTCAAAAGGGATAATGCTCGATGAGCTATGCCAAAATTTCCTTTTCTTATATTTCGGCTCATCAATCGTTCATCAGGTTTGATGCTTAGACGCACTTGGTTGGTGTCAATATTATTAACACGGTCTATGAGTGCTAGTGTGATGTATCATTCTGTTTGAATATTAAATTCCGGATAGAGCGACTTC
>CAYNSG010000033.1:0-15045 GCA_964399885.1 uncultured Bacteroides sp. | reverse complement strand
AAGCATCGTATTTACAATCAGGGTGTGTCGGGCGGTTGCGGATAATCATATTATATTATTCTCGAGGGGTTACGCGTGGTTTCAAGACGAGTTACATGAAGGCGAGGATGAGGCCTTGGGCAGCGACAACTCGCAGGAACATGGTCAGCGGGTAGACCGTAGAGTAGGCTACGGCGGGAGCATCGCTGGCTGTGCTGCTGCCGGCGTAAGCGAGGGCTGGCGGGTCGGTGTAGCTACCGGAGATGAGACCCATAATCGTCAGATAGTTGAGCTTATACATTCCGCGGGCAATGCAGCCGACGATAACGAGGGGAACGAACGTGATGATGAAACCCCAAATTACCCAAAGCATACCGGTTGCGTTGAACACGGTTTCGGCGAATCCGGCACCGGAGCTTATGCCGACGGAGGAGAGGAAGAGACAGATGCCGAGTTCGCGCATCAACAACGAGGCTGACGACGACGTGTAGGTAACGAGTTTGAATTTATATCCGAAGCGACTGATGAGGATAGCGACAACAAGCGGGCCGCCGGCCAATCCGAGCTTCATTCCGAAGCCTATGTCGATAGAGCCGAGGATGATACCGAACATGATGCCGATGAAGATAGTGATCATATTAGGCTCGTTGAGTCGTTTCATCGAGTTGCCGAGCTTCTCGCCGAGGCGGGTGATATCGTTGAGGTCGCCGACGACGGTGATACGGTCGCCCATCTGCAGGCGGAGGCTGGGAGTAGCGAGGAGGTCGACGCCGGCACGGTTGACGCGCGTAGCGTTAACTTTGTAGGCAGCGTGGAGACGGAGCGAGCCGAGCGATACGCCGTTGTATTCACTCTTGGTGATAACGATTCGGCGCGAAACGACATCTTTCTGCGTCCATTCCCAGTCGAATTCAGTTTGCGGTCCGATGACGGCTTCGATGCGAGCTACATCGTCCTTGGAGATTACGACATAGAGTTTGTCGCCCTGGTGAATTTCGGTTTTCGATGTCGGGATTATAATCTGATCATCGTGGAGGAGACGGGAGATGATGAAATCGGTGCGGAAAATCTCGTGGACCTGCAGAAGTGTTTTGCCGTCGATCAGCGGGTTGGTCACTTCAACCGAGATGATATTAGGCTTCTGCTGCATAGCGTTGTTAGCCTCCTCCATAGCGGCGATTTCGCGGTCGGTTTTGACTTTGAAGAGCGCTTTAATCAGGAGGATTGCTCCGATGATACCGCAAACGCCAAGGGGATAGGCGGCAGCGTAGCCCATCGACATTGTGTTGATGGCGTCGACACTACCGGCGGTTTGCTGCGCGGCTGCGAGACCGGGGGTGTTGGTAACGGCACCCGACATGACGCCAACCAGCGCGTAGATGCTCGTATTCCCGTCGAGGAAGTAGATCAGCAGAACGATGACTACGTTGAGCACGATGGCAAGCACGGCGAGACCGTTGAGTCGCATACCGCCCTTCTTAAACGACGAGAAGAAACCGGGTCCGACCTGCATACCGATAGAGAAGATGAACAAAATCAAGCCGAACTCACGAATGAATTTCAGCACTTCAGCATCGACGATGTATCCGAAATGTCCCATCAGGATGCCGACGAATAAGACGAATGTCACGCCGAGCGAAACTCCGGCAATTTTCAGTTTACCCAAATAGACGCCGGCGGCAATCACGAACGAGTAGAGCACGAGCGTGCTTGCGAGATTCGTGTTACCGGGCCCGATGAGGGAAATCAGCCAACTCAAGTCCATAATGATTGTTTAATATTTTTTGCAAAGTTACACATTTTATGCAATGAGTGGAATAAAGCGGGCAAAAAAAATAAACTTTGAGCGATTATTGGGCGGCTACGGCGAGTTTGCGGGCGGGGGAGAGGATGCGCCGGCCGTTGTAGTTGATTTCAGCGCGGTAGATGTAGATGCCGCGATTGACGCGTCGGCCTGCGCGGTCGAGCAGATTCCATGTTATGGGAGCTGAGGTTGTGAGCTCGCTCATGGTTTGCCGCGTGGAGGTCCAGACGAGATGCCCCAGGAGATTGTAAACACAGATGGTTATGTTGAGCGGCTCATCGGGGCGATTGTGGGTGATGTAGAAATTAGCTGAAGCCGTTGCGGGATTGGCGTCGGTATAGATGTCGACAATCTCGGGGAGCAAACGCGAATCGGTGGTGAATTCAACCATCTGCGATGCGCGATTTCCGGCAGCATCGAACACGGTCAACGTCATTTCGTGCTGTCCGTCGGCGAGCTCGGGGAGAGTATAGACGATTGAGCCGGATTGGCCTTCGTCGGTAACTGCGGGTGTGAAATGGTTGACGATGTCGGTCAGCGCCTTGTCGTTGTCGATTCGCAGCGACATTGTGCGTCCGATGCCGTAGGTTGATAGGTTGAGCGCAGTCTCATCAGAAATCGTGGCGAAAAGAGTGGCCGAGGGCGGCACGGCAGCGCCCGAAGCGAAATCGGGAGAATTGATATATAGGCGTTCGATTACGGGTGGAATCGTATCGGAGCCGGCGGTGAAGTCGACTCCGGTGAGATAAATATTTCGGAACAGACCGGCGGCATTGTTTGACCCTGCGGCGGCATAGAGCGATAGCGTTGTCGGGCGATAGTTGTCGGCGATATTCTCCGGAACCGTCAGCTGCGCCTGCCACTCACCTGCCACGACAGTGTCGGCTACGGTGTTGAGCAGTGCGCCGTGGCTGTCGAAAATCATTTGGCGACCTTCGGTTCCGTCGATAGTTCGGCCGATGGTTATCTGCGAGCTGTCGGCGTCGAAAAGCGTGAGGTTCAGCCGGCCGTTGAAATTACAATCGCGGCTGCCGTCGTCGGCGAGGATATGTCCGCGCAGACGCATTGTTTGGCGTCCGGCTATCTCTATGGGATTCTCTACGTCGGAATCGTTTATCTGATCGACGACTATCTGCGAGTTGGCGACGGCAGGGCGCATAGCCGGGTCGCCCATAAGGACGTAGCGCAGCTTGTTTGAATTAGTTTCGGCCGCGGGCGATGCCAGACGATTTTTAGATTTCATCATGGCCATGCCTACGGGTTGCACTCGCCCGCTCTCGTCGGTGGCGAACGCCTCGGCGGCGAGTTCACGCGCAAGAATGACATTCTCGGAAATGAACACAGGGCGCGTTGCGGATATTGCCGTAATCACTCCCCCGGCCGAATTAAACAGCATCTTTTCGGCGCCCGACTGCTGCACGTCGTCCCACTGCATAAAGTAGCACGTAGCGCCAAAGAAGATTGGCTGATAGCGGTTGGACATCGAGTTGATGTCGTTGAGCGTCATAACATTCTGCGACGAAAGATAGTAGCGGTTGGCATGCCCGGTGTAGCTCCACCAGACGGCGCCGCGGTCGATAGCCTCGTGCAACAATGTCCGACCATTGACGCACACACCGCCCTTAAGCGGATAGGCATCAAGGTAGATTTTATCATAGACAAGTCGGCTGCCGATTGGCGACGCGCTCATGCGGTCAATTTGCTGCTCGGTTTGAGTGAGATGCACGCCTAGGTCGCCATCGTCGGCAAGCATAATGACGTTGTTGCGCCATGAGCCCTCGGGATTACTGAGCATGTAGCGGCGCAGTTTGGCGATATAGTTGTCGGCATCAGAGGCGTTTCGCGCCGGGATGCGACCGATGGCGAGACGATAGACGTCGGAGGCCGGACGCAAACCCGCGCCATCGTCGAGCTGTGCGAGAAGGTCGTCGGACGTGTAGGAGATATTCTCCGAAAGGCTCTCCTCGCTCTGCCAAATCGGCGTACGGAAATCGTCGGCGAACGGCAGCTGTGACGAAACCAAACGGTTGTCGAAGAAACCGCGACCGAGAATCAGAGCATACTGCAGCGAATCGCAGCCGGTGTCGACAGCCATTTTAAGAAAGCGGCGGAAAGCTCCGGGGTCGGGAGAACCGGAGCTGAACTCGTTGAAAATCTTGCGCTGGTCGGCGAGAAGGACGTTCATTCCGTCGACTTCGGCATGAAGGGCGGCAATTTCGCGAGCCTGTCGCGCCAAACCGGGTGCATAGATGATGATCATCCGAGGATTTCCCTCGATGAGTTGCGCGTGAAGATTCTGCTGTGCGACCGATTGCCACGAATCGACTGCAGGGATATCGGCAGAGGGCGACCAAGCCGCATAAAGACGGCGTCCGCTGAACGGGTTGCGAACTACTGCGCCCTGTGCGGTTGATTCTGTTGCTAATGGGCGGGGGGCGGCAGGGTCGGTGATGTCATATACGACCATATCGGCCGGAGCGTCGGAGAATATGAGCGCCGAGGCGTCGGAGAGGAATCGAATCGGGCCATCGGCAAGCGAAAGCCGACGGCTGTAGTTGATTGTCAGAGCGTCGATATTCGCAGCATGGAACAGACCGCCGGCTGAGAAGCTGACAGTCACGTCGGCGCGATTGGTTTCGGCTGCGAACCGCAGTGGAATTGTCGTCAGTTTTCCATAGGAGGAAGAGCCCGACGATGCCACTTCGTAGCCCGCGGCGGGAGTCAGCAGCTTATCGCCGACAGAGATGGCTACTCGCGACGCCGATGTAGTGCGGCTCGCCAACGTTACTGAGAGCGACGCTTCCGTCCCGTCGACAACGCCCTGGAGGTCGAGGGAGATGCGGCGAGTGGGCTGTGTTCGGAGGTCCTCGCCAACGAACAACGTGCCTGTGCTTCCGTAATTGACCAAATCGACCTCATGGAAGGCGAATCCGGTGGCGACATCTACGGGATTGCCGGATTTTACGGTGGAGATTAGCGGCTCTTCGCGTAGCGGTTCGGAGGAATCGGAGAGATAGTAGTAGCCGACAGTTGAGTAGGGATTCAGCGATTGACCGACAGCGCCGGTTTGGGAGAGAGTAAGCATTTCGGGCCCGTTGGCATAGAATGTCAGACCGGCGGAAGTCAGCGTGGCCGGTACGGCGGGGAGGTCGTCGATGAAATTATCACGGCTGAGGATGTCGCTAATGCGCAAAGCTCCATAGCCGAATACGCCAACGCGCTGCGGGTCGGCAAATCCCATCTCGCGGAGTTGTCGATTGGAAATCATAATCGGGCCCGACGACTTCACGGCGACGCGCACCCAACGCCCCTCAGCGAGCCGAGAGGAAGGCGCGTAAAAATCGCGGTTGAAAGCGGCGGCATTCAGTGCAACAAGTAGGGATAGGATGAAATTCAGTAACCGTCCGGGCATATTCCCTGTTTGATACTTCTTTTCAATTAACGCGGCGCGAGATTAAATATTGTGGAGCGGGGGCAATTAAAAGCGAATCCCATTGTTCGGGCGTTCCGGTGAATACGTTTAGATCGGTCATTCGGTCGACGCCGTTGATGATTCCGCTATGGCTGTGTTGCCAAAGGATCTGGCGGAAATCGTTGTCGATGTCGATCAGCGAACATATCCAGACGGGATAGCGCTCAAGGCGTCCGCGGATAAACTTCTCGTAGCCGTCCTTGTTGGTGTAGAGCATCACTTGCCAGCCTTCGTCTCTAAGTTTCGACACCATCGCGTCGATCTCGGCGACGACAGCATCGGGGCTGCGGTCGTCGGGGTTTGTCCACTCCTCAATATCAACGGCTAAGGGCATATCGAGCGGCATGCCTCGGACGCTGTTGAGCATATTCAGCGCCTGCATGTAGCCGGGAGTGTCGAAACGGAAGAAGTGGTAGGCGCCGACATGGAGTCCGGCGCGGCGTGCGGCGTTGACATTGCGGATGAAATTGCGGTCCTTGTGGGTGGAGCCTTCGGTAGATTTAATCATCGCGAACTGATAGCCGGCATCGGCGACGGCGTTGAAGTTGACCATGCCGTTGTGGACGGAGACGTCAATGCCGTGCACCTCGAATCGCTCGGCGCCGCGGGGTGGCGTAGAGTTTCCGCACCCGGTAGCGACGAGCCAGAAAATCATTCCGGCGATGAAGCAAAGCACGCCGATAGTTAAGATTGTCAAGAGCCGATTAGTCATCAGTTTGCAAATATAGCGAAATTTCGGGAGAATGAAGAGTAATAGAGGAATTTAATTGAAAATTATGAGAGTGGGGCGGGATTGGGAGAAATTAAGGCCAGACGCGGATTAATCTTGGCTCAATATTTTAGGGGATACAGGCGGCCAGGATTGGTGGCGAGAGAAACGCAGAAACGCGCATCGCGCTTGGCAGAACTCGCAAAACAACGCAGAACTGTTGGCGTAAGTGCTAAAGGAATTCGCAGAAGCGGTCGCGGGGCGACCTTGGCAGAACTCGCAGAAGCGGGATGGAGCCCTCGGTTGGCGGCATGGTTGGTGGGCACGGTTGCGGGGGTTAGTCGGGGATGAGGATGAACTCGGAGATGATGGAGTCGGCGATGAGCCATTGGGATTCGGGGATTCGGAAAGAGTCGGCGGGGGCCGGGGATGGGGAGGTGGGGGTGAGGAGGGCGGTTGAGAGGAGGCGGGAGGCGATGGAGGAGGTGTATTCGTGGAGGCGGTCGCCGAAGAGGGTGCGGATGGCGGAGAGGCTTAAGCCTTCGGCGGTGCGCAGGCGTATCATGATGTAATCGTTGTAGCGTTCGGCGTCGCTCTCCTGCTCCGGCTCATTGATGCCAACTCCACGGGCGGCAAGGTAGCGCTTGAGGTTGGCAGGATTTTGGCTGCGCACGCCGCCCGTGAAGCTGTGAGCTCCGGGACCAAGGCCGAGATATGGCACGAGCGACCAGTAGGATGAGTTGTGGCGTGCACGGTGTCCGGGCAATGAGAAGTTGGAGATCTCGTAGTGGTCGTAGCCGGCACGGGCGGTTTCGGCACAAAGATGATTGTACATCCGGATGATGTCGTCGTCGGGCGTAGGGGTGAGTTTTCCGGCACTGACCATGGCTGTGAGACGCGTTCCGGGCTCGTAGGAGAGAGCGTAGCATGAGAGGTGTTCGGGGCGGAAATCGAGAGCTTGACGAAGCGAGTCGGCCCAGTCGGTAAAGTCTTGGTGAGGCAGCCCATAGATTAAATCGAGGCTGACGTCGCAGCCGGCACTGCGCAGGCGATAGAGAGCGTCGGCAGCCTGACGAGCCGAATGGCGACGCCCGACGAAACGGAGGATGTCGTCGTTGAAGCTCTGAATACCCATGCTGACACGTTCCACGGGCGACTGCTGCAGCCAGCGGGCGAACTCGGGCGTGACATCCTCGGGGTTGACCTCGATAGTGAACTCCTTGACATCGGCGAGAGACAACCGAGCGATAATGCGGTCGAGAAGCGCGACGGGGAGCGATGAGGGCGTGCCGCCACCTATAAATATAGTCTCGACGGGCGATGAAAGCTCGGCGCGGCGGGCATCGAATTCGCGCAGCAACGCGTCGACAAACGCCTCACTCCCCTCCACTCCCGGCCTGGAATAGAAATCGCAGTAGGCGCACTTGGAGTGGCAGAACGGGATGTGGATGTAGATTCCGGCCATATTATTATTCACCGCCGCGGCCGCAGATTCGTCCGAAGTTGCAGAAACGGCAGGAATTCTCGTGGGGCGACTGGGTGAACGGCCTATTCGAGTCGAAAATCTCCTTGATCATTTGGCGAAGGAGCTTGAGGTAATCGTCGGAAAAATCGCGATAGTCAGCGACAGGTTTCTTGACTATAGTCAGATCGACAACGCCATTTTTAGCCATATTGTGAATGCTGTAAATCACCGGCTTAATTGTACCGGAGAAACTCTCGTGCTGAGCATAGACGCAGCAATAGAGCATCAGCTGGAAGATAGCTTTGACGTTTTTAGAGCCATGGACAAAAAGCGACTCCAATCCGGGAGCTGTGAGTTCGTCGCTGCCGGTTTTATAGTCGACCAGACGCAAAACGCCGTTGACTTTATCGATGCGGTCGATTTTCTGGTTGATGTTGACAGTCAGTAAGTCGTTGACCTTAAAACGGATTGTCATATCGGCTTCACCGGCGAAATACTCAAAGGGAGTGTTTTTGCGGTCCTCGAGGAGAATCATTTTCACAATCTCCTTGAACACACGACCATAGATAGCGTATTCGCCTTTCAGGGGCGTAGGAGTTCCCTTGGGTTTGTTGAGGTATTTTTCGTTGAAAACCGCCGTGATTATCCGGTCGACGGTCGGGTTGGCGTCGCTGAGCAGAGATTCAAGCATCTTGTCGGTTACGGTAACCGACGGGGCCGAGCCTTTGAGTTCGTCGTAGATTGTCTGCATTGTCTCATGGACGATGTTGCCGTAGATACCGGCGTCGACAAAATCGTCGGGACCATCGTGGGGGTTAAGTCCCTCGACATAACGGAGATAGAAGTTCAGCGGGCAGTTGATATACTCTTTGAGCGACGATGCCGAAAGATTTTTGCTACCGGCTCCGGTCGACGCGTAGCGCATCAACTTAGCCATTACATCGGGAGTTTTCTTGACCTCGACGGTTCTACCGAGACTGGGGGAGAAGCTGAACTTCATCATTTTGTGGGCGATTTTGCCGTAGTTGAAGAGGTAGAGCAGCTGAGAGAGATAGCGCGACATTTCGCCGGTGTCGGTTCCGACGGTACGGGCATCGTAGAGGAGCTTTACGTTTTTTGCGCGGGAGATGAGGCGATAGAAATAGTAGGCAAAAATGGCCTCCTGCGAGTCGGCAGTCGGGAGGCTGTAGGCGCGTCGGAGCAAGTCGGGGATGAACGAGGGAGTGTAGTGCTTTTTTGGAAATGTTTTCTCGTTCATCGAGAGCATGATGACGTTGTCGAAGTCGAGAGCACGCGTTTCGAGTACGCCCATAATTTGCAATCCTTTAAGCGGTTCGCCCTTGAAATGGATTTTGTCGGAAGAGATAGCTCGCTGAACCATACGAATGGCGGTGTTGCCACTCATGGCAATACCATGCTTGCCAACGGCTTCTTTAATTTCTTGGAGTTTTTTCTCGTAGGTGAGCAAGAAATGGAGACGCATTTTATCGTCGGCGGCAGTTTTCTCTTTGAGAATCATGACGATGGCGGAGAGATAGTCGCACGTGGCGCTGAAATCTTCGTCGTTGATGCGGCGGAAGATGGCTGATAAAGCCGGGGCAACAAACAAGAGAGACGGCTGAGAGACTCGCATCAAACGCTCCTCGGTGAGCAATTTTTTAACCGCCTCGGTTTCTTCTGGATAAATCTCTGCTATAACCGGGTTGTTGATAATCAAAGCAATATCGTTGCGGAAGAACGACGGCTCGCCGCGCGAAATTCGCGAATTTTCCTGCAAGCCGACAATGTTGAAAAGCAATGCGGCTATGGGGTTGTTGCGCAGGCTGACGCCCATGGTCACGTTGACCTTCGTGATATCCTTTGGCAGCGAGTGCAGCAACGGCATGAACAGCGGCTCGTCGGGAAGGACAATGGCGGTGTTAATTGCGTTGTCGGGGTCGGGAATCGACTTGTCGACGAGCATATCATTCAGCAGTTTACCTACGACTTTTACTTGCGCCGTGTTGCCGGGAACGCCTATGATTTCTATTGAGGGGAGCTCAGTGTCGGACTCGTCGGGGAGTTTGATTAGCGAGGGGAACGCTTCGGCATTTCGGCGGATGATGCGGGCGGCTGTGTTGAAATCGTCGGAGAAGGCCGATGAGCTCAGATCCCAGTAGAAATCAGCGATTCCGAATTTCTTCAGTTCGGTGAAAATTTGCTTTTCGGAGGCGGTAAGCAGGCTGAAACCAATGAATACGATGCGGCTGAAACGCAGTTCGTCGGAAATGACAAGAGCCGAAAGTTTCTTGGCGGCGAGGCAATATTGAGCGCCGGATGTGGTTCTGTCGCAAGCATTCAGTTGAGCGTGGTAAGCGTGGTAGAGCCTTAGCAAAACCTCCCATAGGCGCACGAACTCTTTTTTTGTATGTTTCCGGGCGTCAGAGTCGTCGGTGGCTGAATTTCTGTCGGGGTTGAAATGTTTCCAGAAATTATCGAAACGGTAGCGATAGAGCGCCTCGTCGTCGCCCCAGATGCTGCTGAAAGCGGCGCGTTGCTCCTCGGTGAGATAATCGGTTGCAATCTCCTTGAAGCGCTCAACGTTGACGAAAAGTTTCTCAGGGTCAATCAGATAACGGTCGACGTCGTTGAAGTCGTTGATGAGCATCTCACCCCAGTAGACAAAACGGTCGAAATCAACAGGATGGTTTTCGCCAACGATTTTGCTGTACTCGTTGAATAGGATAAACAGCTGCTCGTAGCGCGAGGCTTCGGTGAAGGTGGAGAATTTGGCGACGTATTCGCCCATGGTCATAGCGTCGAAATTCGTTGCGCCTTGGCCGTCTTTTTTCAGATAGCTTTCGAAAAACGTTGCGGAGCGTTTGTTGGGAAAGATGAAGTAGATTGGCTGGCGGTTTTGGGCAAGAATCGGAGCGTAGGCGTCGGCGACTTGCTTCAAAAAGGGAGTGTTTCCCATTGCAAAGTAATTGGTTATTGTTTCAGGAGGAGGATTACTTTGATAGCGACGTCGAGGTTGATGATTTTACCATTGCCGTTGCCGGCGATGTCGCGGATGGCGTTCTCGAAGGTTTCTACGAGCTTCTCGGCGTTGCGCTCGGTTATGAATCGCGCAAATCGGCTGCTGAACTGCGACTCGACGGAGTTGAGGTAGACGATTTGTGGCAGTTGGAAGTTATAGATGAAATTTTCGCGAATCAGGCGAGCGGCGTATTCGTAGAATTTAATCTCTTTTTCGCGCCCGAGAGCGGCGAGGTCATTGCCCCATTCGCGGAGCTTGAAGATGTCGCGTTGGTAGGCCAGGCGCATCAGCGACGTGAACATATCGAAACGGGCTTTATCCTCGCCGCGTGTGTCGACGTTTCGCAACGCCTTGACCATGTTGCCCCCGGCGGTGTGGGCAATGGCTTCGGCGTCGGTAGGGTCAATGCCGCGATCCACGAGAATCTTAGCTACGGTTTCGTCGGGAAGCCGGCGAAGCTTAATGCGCTGCACACGCGAATATATTGTGGGCAGCAGCGCCTCGGGCTTATCGGAAGCCATGATGAAGATTGTGTCCTTATATGGTTCCTCGATGATTTTCAAGAGCTTGTTGGCGGCCTCGACATTCATTTTCTCGGGGAGCCACCAGATGACGATTTTATAGCGCGAGGTGTGGGAGGCGAAAGAGAGGCGATGGATAAGATCGTTGCTCTCAGTCACATACGTGATGGGCTGTGCATTCTTTTTCGTGAACGTCTCGGCCCATTGCTCGAAGTCCATGAACAGGCGTCCGTCGAGGTAGGCTTTCCACTCTTCGAGGAAATCGTCGGAGATAGGGGGCGTTGTTGATTTTTCGGGCTTTACGACGGGGAAAACATAGTGGGCGTCGATGTGGGACAACGCCCGATGCTGAATGCACGAGGGGCATCGGCCACAGCTGTCACCGTCGTGGCGGTCGGTGCAGTGGATATATTGTGCGAAAGCTCGCGCGAGAGCCAACTTTCCGATTCCCGAGCCTCCTTCGAGCAGCAAAGCGTGGGGGATGCGGTCGGAATCGGCGAGTGCACGCAGGCGCTCTTTGACGCTCTCGTGGGCGGGTATGTCGGAAAATCTCATAGCACTTTCTTTAGGACTTTCTCAACGCTAGCTGTTGCGTTGAGCGAATAGAGGTGGATTGAGGGGAAGCCGTGGGCGTAGAGGTCGAGCATCTGGGCTGCGCACCATTCTACGCCGACGGCCTTGGCGGCAGTGTCGTCGGTGCAGCGATTGAGTTCGACCACGAGCTCGGAGGGGATGTCGACATGGAACACCTTGGGAAGCACGGTAAGCTGCGAACAGTTGACAATCGGTTTGATGCCGGGGATAATTGGCACGTTGATACCGGCAGCGCGGCATCGGTCGACGAAATCGTAGAAACGCGAATTGTCGAAGAACATCTGCGTGACGATATACTGCGCGCCTAAATCGACCTTATATTTCAGCCATTCGATGTCGGTTTGGGGGTTGGGAGCTTCATCGTGCTTTTCAGGATAGCCGGCGACGCCGTAGCTGAAAGGCGACTGGCTGACTACGTCCATCTCCGTGCCGTCGATGAAGAGTCCGCGGTTGAACTCGTTGACTTGCTGCTCGAGTTCGCAGGCATGGGAGTAACCGTCGGGCTCGGGGGTGAAACGGTTTTGATGGTGAGCCTTGTCGCCACGGAGAATCAGCAGGTTGGTTATGCCGAGAAAACTGAGGTCGATCAGGGCATATTCGGTTTCGGTACGGGAATATCCGCTGCAGATCAGATGAGGGACGGCGGGGATTGAGTAGCGCTGTTGGATGGCGGCGGCTACGGCGACTGTGCCGGGGCGCGAGCGCTCAGTGAGTCGCTGGAATTTACCGTCGGCAGTGCTGCGGTAGACGAGCTCACTGCGGTGGGTCGTCACGTTGATATATAGCGGGTTGAAGTCTTTGAGTCGGTCGATATTGCCGAACAGTTGGCCGATACCTCGGCCTTTCAGAGGGGGCAGGACTTCGATAGAGAAACCTTTTCCGGGATGTTCAGCGATAATGTTGGGGATAGTTTTCATCTGTTACTTTCGTTTCGTCGGTGTAGCTTCGAGTTCACGCCATGCGGCTTCGATGAGAGCGGGTCCGGGGATATAGTAGATTTCGAGGCGGCGATTCTGACTGCGGTGGGCACGCGTGTCGTTGGGGTTCAACGGCATAACCGACGCCATGGAGAACGGAATGATTATAAGCTGCTCGGTGATAACGCCGGCATCGACCTTTGTCATCAGCCAGTCGTAGACGGAGTTTAAGCGTGCGCCGGAGAGCTCTTCGCGGTAGAGTTCGGAGCCGGTGTCGTCGGTGTGGAGAGCGAGGACGACCTTAAACATCATCGGGTCGCGCAGGGGCGCCAAAAGCGGTGCGAGGCGGCTTTCGGCCTGGTCACAAAGCATAGTGTCGTTGGGAAGGAATAGCTCGTCGGTGGGGATTGTAGCTACGAAAGCCTCATCGCCTCGGAGCAACTCGATGCGCGCTTTGTTTTTCAGTGACGAGGCGATTGATTTAACCTTGGCAGCGACAATATCGTGGAGCTGCGGGGGCACGGCAGGATTGGCAATGTTGGGTGCGAAATCCATATCCATGAAAATATCTTCGCTATAGTCCTTATATGGGTCGACGTAGCCTTTCGGACTCTTGGCAGCAGCGTCGGCGACAGCGAGAAGAATCGCTGCCGAGAGAATAATTGCGTATTTGAGGAACTGTTTCACTGGAGGAGAGAATCGTTAATCATTTGTTCGTATTCAATTTCGGCTTCGACGATTGGCTGAAGATGCTCGGGGGCGATTCCGGCCTGACGGTCTTTACGGAGCATACGGCGGGCGTATTCGAGGAGGTCGTCGAGCGAAACCTCATCGTCGTCGGAGTCGTCGTCGAAATCAACTTCGAGCAGACCGTTCTGCTCATAAAAATCAAAAATGATGTCGATTACGTTGAGCAGTTGGTCGTCGGTATAGGCCGCGGAGATCTCTTCGCCAACTTTAGCGCGGATAAATTCTATGGCTTTAGTTTCGTCAAATTCCATTGTTGTTCAGTTGTTAAGATTAAGAATACTTTCGGGCGCGTCAACGGTGAGCGTACGGCTTTCGGGGTCGATATCGACGATAAACTCATCGACAACGGGCAGATAGACCGTAGCGCCGGCGGGGGTTGAGATTATAAAGAGTACGTTGGCCGTAGAATCGTCGACGTCGTCGACTGTGCCGAGTAGAGAGCCGTCGGCGTTGCGGACGGTGAATCCGATGAGATCGGAGGCGTAGAAGCCGTCGTCGTCGGTGGTCGCGATGTCGTCGGGGAGGTTGGAGCGAAGCGCGTAGAGGTCGGCGTTGCAAAGCTCGGCTGCGGAATGCTCGTCGTTGATTCCATCAAACTTAATCAGGACGCTTGCGGCACCGCGCTGACGGATAGCTTCGGCAAAGAAAGGCACGGCGATTCCGTCGACGTAAACGACGAGACACGACAGCGAGGCGACGTCGAGCCCGTCGATGTCGATTGTCGCCGCAATCTCGCCCTTGATGCCGTGGGGCTTCACAAGGCGACCGATGCACTCCAATTCCTCTTGACGAATCATTTTTTCTTTTTCTTTTTGCCGGTGGGTTCGGGAGCGGCCTTAAACTCGTGGAGAAGGATTTTGCCCGGAGCTACGACAATAGCGCCATGCGACATCTCGGCGAGGTCCTTGAAAACCTTTGCATCGTCGACGCCCTCGCGATTGACAGCGAGATTCAGCTTCTTCATCTGATTGGCGACCAGTCGGATGAGCTCGGTGCGCTCGGGAGAATCCTCCATGGTTGAGATGGTGGCAACAACGCGCTCAACGGCTTTGCCATACTGGCGATGGCGGATTGTGTTCATCGAATATGGAATCTTAGCCGGGGGCTCCTGGAGGTTGTCGGCCTTGACTACTTCAACGGGGTAATCGATGTCGAGTTGGAAGTTGGACATGATAGCGAGATGATCCCAGAGTTTACGGCGGCTCTCCTCGTTCTGTTTCAGTTCGGGGAAGAGGTTGGCCATAGATGCGACGATGGTGTAAGCGCAACGCGTGCGCTCGTCGCGGTCGGGGATGGTCAGGCAGAAATCGACCATCTTCTGTATGTTTCGCCCGTATTCCGGCATAATCAGCCGAGGTTGTTGGGTGTTATAGCGAAGTGCACTCATTAGTCAATAAGCATCTAAGAAAAATTAAACGATTAATGATTTGACGTAGCCGAGATAAATCTTGAACGATTAAACTTGCTATTTTTGGTCGCTTTCGCTTTGTCATTCAGTCGCATATTTATATATGCTCCTTCATTCCGCAGCGAAATCGCCTCAAAAATATCTGCGTTTAATCTGTTCATTAATTTTTCTTAGCTACTTAGATTTTTAAGCAAGCAAAGTTACAAAATCTGGTTTGGTTAGCCAAGAGAAATGCCCCATAACGCAAATTTTTTAATCAGAATGGGGGTAACTCGTTGAAGAATCACTAAATTTGCGGAATGAAACGAATGAACTCATTCAAACTTTTTACCGAATGTTAAATGAGTTCATATGAAATCATTCTTTTATTCACCTTTTTGGTCTTTTCCGGTCGCTTTTGCCAATTT
>CAYNSG010000032.1:0-15168 GCA_964399885.1 uncultured Bacteroides sp. | reverse complement strand
TATAAGCGGATAGGCATTCACTCATATTCATGTATTTTTTAGAACCCACCATAATAAATACTGCGGCAGGCGGGGGGGAGGTAGATTAGCATAATGTTGTTGTGTTAAGGTGCTTCCCTAAACAAATCAATACTTTTGTGATCGCGAATCGTCATTATAATGATTGACCGAGTCACTGCCACACGCAATCCCGCGAGTTTTGTTCAAGGGAGCGAAGCGACCGATTCTGCGTTATTATTCCCTTCTCGAGTCAACGTAAATCAGGAAAACTCTTGATTAAAAAGTTCTGCTTTTTTGCGGGTTCTGCCGAGCGCGAAGCGCGGTTCTGCGTTTACCTTAGCGCTCAAACCAGTCTGTTAAATTAACAACATTGGGGATTAGCGGAGGAGGGTGGCGGTGGCGAGGGCGGCGATGCCTTCGCGGCGGCCGGTGAAGCCGAGGCGCTCGGTGGTGGTGGCTTTGACGGATGCGCGGTCGAAGGCGATGCCGAGGTCGGCGGCGACGTTGCGGCGCATCTGCTCGATGTGGGGCAACAGCTTGGGCGCCTGGGTGATGATTGTCACGTCGGCATTGCTGATGGTGAATCCGGCTTCACTGACAAGCTCAACGACTTTGCGCAGCAACACGCGCGAGTCGGCCCCGCTATACGCCGGGTCGGTGTCGGGAAAATGATAGCCGATATCGCGCATTCCGGCAGCCCCGAGCAGGGCGTCGGCGAGGGCGTGGAGCGCCACATCGGCGTCGCTATGGCCGAGCAAGCCTTCGGTGTGGGGAACTTCAACGCCGCAGAGAATCAGCTTGCGGTCGGGGGCAAAGCGGTGGACATCAAAGCCATTGCCGCATCTAACATCGTTTATCATCGTCCGAAAAGTGATTTAAGTCCGTCCATATCAAACGTCAGCGTGAAGCGGAGAGTTTGGTCGAGGGGTGAAGTTTGCGCCGTGGCGAGCATATAGGCGGCGTCGATTCTGAGCACGTTCATCGCGACCCCGGCGCCAATTCCGAAATATTGGCGATTGCCTTTCATAGCGCTCTCGTGGAAATAGCCTGCGCGGAAGAAAAATTGCTGATTGTAAGAGTATTCGGCGCCGAGCGACCAGTTAATCTCCTTGAGCTCCTCGCTGAACCCGCCGGGAGCGTCGCTGAACGACTTGAATATGCCCGTAATGGGCGACATGTTCTCCCAATTTTCAAGCGCGTCGAGATATTCGCGCTGCCCTTCGGGGGTGGCGGTGTCGTAGTCGTCCTCACGCGGGCGAGTCGGCACGAGGAGTTTGTTCAGGTCGAGCGCGAGGGTCAGATTATGGTAGTCGGCGAGGGGGAAGGTGAACGCCGTGCCGAGGCGAAGATTTGTAGGGAGAAACGCGGGGTCGTCGCCATGGTTGTAGGATACTTTCGTGCCGATGTTCGAGATGTCCCATCCGAGCGACCATTGGCATTCGTTGCGGCCGATAATGGGATAGGTTGTGTAGTAACCCGAAATGTCGGCTGAAAAGGCCGACGCACCTGTCGACATATCGCCTGCCGCCGATGCGCTGCCGAAGCCGAGGTCGGAGTAGATGTAGCGCAGCACGACGCCCATCGAGTAGCGCTCGGAGAGTTTGCGTGAGTAGCCGACATCGAAGCTCATCTCGTAGGGGTTCAACGTCTGGGCGTTGCCGATGGCTTCCGAGCCGGTCGTGACGTCGCCGAGCGAGAAATAGCGCAGCGTGGCGCTGACAGCCTGATTGTCGTCGCGGCCAATCTTCCAGTAGCCCGAGACGTTGGCGAGGAAGATGTCGTTGACGATCTTTCTCAACCATGGCGTGTAGCTCAGCGAGACGGCAGCTCGCGAATAGGCGAAGGCATATTTCGATGGGTTCCAGAATTGCGAATTGGCGTCGGGGTCGGTTGCGGCGCCGAGGTCGCCCATCGATGCGCCGCGGGCGTCGGGCGCGATGCTGAGCGAGTTGACACCGGTCTGTATCGGGTTGAAGTCGTTTTTATCTTGCGCTAACAGATTGGCAGCCGAGGCTACGACGAAAGCCACAGCCAGCAGAATCGATATGTTGCATTTCAGTTTCATACTGTATAAACTGAAAAATGCCGGTTTTATTGTGCCCCGTGATTGTTTTTAATCGTGATTGTTTTTAATCGACAATCTCGCCGATAAGCGTTGCGGAAGTCGAGCTGCCGATGCGCACGCGCACAGTGTCGCCGATGCGGGCGTCGCGCCGGGGGAATACGACGGTTTTGTTCGTGTCCGTGCGTCCGACCATCTGCTCCTTGCTGCGCTTCGAGACGCCCTCGACGAGCACGTCGAACTCGCGGCCTACATCGCGGCGGTTCGATTCGGCCGACAGCTCGTTCTGAAGCGCAATCATCCGGTTGAGACGGTCGATTTTCACCTCTTCGGCGATGTTGTCGGGAAGATATTTCGAGGCGTAGGTTCCGGGGCGTTCGGAGTATTTGAACATGAACGCCGAGTCGAAACCAACCTCTCGCATGAGGTCGAGCGTTTGGTTGAAATCCTCTTCGGTTTCGCCGTGGAATCCGGTGAACAGGTCGGTCGAGATGCCACAGCCGGGCACGATGCGCTTAATGGCGGCAATGCGGTCGAGATACCACTCGCGGGTGTATTTTCGGTTCATAGCCTTCAGCACGCTGTTCGAGCCGCTCTGCACCGGCAGATGGATGTGGCGGCATACATTTGGCTGCGACGCAACGACTTGCAGGACGTCGTCGGCCATATCCTTGGGGTGCGACGTCGTGAAGCGTATCCGCATATCGGGCACCGACTCGGCTACCATCCGCAGCAGCTCGGCGAAACCGACTTCGCTTCCGTCGTCGCGGACGAATCGGTAGCTGTTGACGTTCTGTCCGAGCAGCGTAGCCTCCTTGAAGCTGCGCTCGCGCAGGTCGGCAACTTCGGCGAGAATGCTTTCCGGCTCACGGCTGCGCTCGCGTCCGCGGGTGTAGGGAACGATGCAGTAGGAGCAGAAGTTATTGCAGCCGCGCATGATGCTGACGAAACCACTGACGCGCCCCGGGCCGAGGCGCGCGGGGATGATGTCGCGATAGGTTTCGGTTGTGCTCAGCTCTACATTGACGGCTTTCTCGCCGGCTTCGACGGCGGCGAAAAGCGAAGGCAAGTCGAGATAGGCATCGGGGCCGGCAACGAGGTCGACACCTTGATTCTCCACGAGCTCCTGCTTGACGCGCTCGGCCATGCAACCAATCACGCCGATAATCAGCCCCGAGCGTTTGCGGCGCAGCGAGCGCAGATATTGCAGGCGCGACAGAACTTTCTGCTCGGCATTGTCGCGTATTGAGCATGTGTTCAGCAATATGGCATCGGCATCATCGACCGTGTCAACGGTGTCGTACCCCGCCATTTTCATCACTGACGCAACCACTTCGCTATCGGCCACATTCATCTGACAGCCGTATGTTTCTATATATAGGTGTTTTTTCATCGCGCGCTTTTTGCAAATGAACCAATAAATTTGTAATTTTGCACAAAATTACGAAATTAGTGCAGATGGAGCAAGAAATTAAGTTCTACATTTATGCCGCGCTAATCTTTCTCTTTATAGTTATCAAGGTTATAGGGAAAAAGAAAAATCCTCAGGCTGCCGACGCCGACCAACAGCGCCGGGCTGCCGAGCAGATGCGCGAAGCTGCCGAGCGCCGACGCCAAGCCGCCGAACGCGCCCGCGCCGAGCTGCTCCATTCGCTCCGCGTGCCGGTGGAGATTGAGCCGAAACCCCAAGCGGTTCGCCGCCCACAGCCCGCTAAGCCCGAACAACAGCCCCGGCCGGCGGCCGCTGGTCAACCCGCAACGATTCCCGAAGAGGGCGTCAGAGTCACCCACGACTCCCCCGCCCCAATGAAAGATAACGGGCCGACAAGGAAGGAGATCGAAGAGCACCGCCGGAAATGGCGCGCAGCTATCATCAACTCCGAGATTCTCCAACCGAAATTCTAATATCAAGCAACAAGGAATAGTAACGAAATAAATCTATAAACCGACAATGGCATTTCCAATTATATCGGCTCAGGAAGCAGCCGAACAAATCAAAAACGGCGATTCTCTCGGCCTTTCGGGATTCACCGCATCAGGTTCTCCCAAAGTGATAACCGAGGCTATTGCTGCCAAAGCCGTGAAAGAGCATGAGGCCGGGCGTCCGTTCAAAGTCAGCATCTTCACCGGTGCGTCGACCAACAACCATGCCGACGGAGCGCTGGCTCGCGCCAACGCTATAGCGCGTCGCACCCCCTACCAGAACACTCCCGACCTGCGCAAACGCATTAACGCTCACGATTGCCATTACTTCGACCTCCATCTCTCTGAGCTCGCACAGAAATTCCGCTACGGCTTCTACGGAGAGCTCGACTTCGCAATCATCGAAGTAGCCAAGGTGTTCGACAACGGCGAGGTTGTGCTCGGCGCCGGCGTCGGCAACGTCCCCACCTACGTCACCCACGCCAAGAAAATCTTCCTCGAGCTCAACAACAAGCTCCCCGAAGGTCTCTATGGTCTCCACGACATCTATCTGCCCCTCGCCCCCCCGAATCGTCGCGAAATTCCAATCTACAAGCCCAGCGACCGCATCGGACACCCGACCGTGAAGATCGACCCGAGCAAGATTGCCGGCGTTGTTCACAGCGATGCCTACGACGGCATAAAAGGCTTCACCGCTCTCGACGACACTACGCTCCAGATTGGCGCCAACGTCTGCAACTTCCTCATCAGCGAAGTGCGTGCCGGACGCATCCCCAAAACATTCCTGCCGATTCAGTCGGGCGTAGGCAATGTTGCCAACGCTGTGCTCTTCGGACTTGGCGACGCCAAGGAGCTGCCTCCGTTTGAAATGTACACCGAGGTTATCCAGGACGCCGTTATCGACCTGATGAAGAAGGGTCGTTGCAAATTCGGCAGCACCTGCTCACTGACGCTCTCCGACACCAAGGAGGCTGAGGTGCTTTCTGACCTCGACTTCTTCCGCGACAAGCTCGTGCTCCGTCCGGCAGAAATCTCCAACAACCCCGAGGTTATCCGTCGACTCGGCGTAATCGCCATGAACACGGCCCTCGAAGCCGACATCTTCGGCAACATCAACTCGACCCACGTTGTCGGCACCCGCATGATGAACGGCATCGGCGGTTCGGGCGACTTCACCCGCAACGGCTATCTGTCGATCTTCTCCTGCCCGTCGGTTACCAAGGGCGGCCTGATCAGCAACATCGTGCCCATGGCCTCTCACGTCGACCACTCGGAACACTCCGTCGACGTCATCATCACCGAGCAGGGCGTAGCCGACCTTCGCGGTCTCGATCCCGTTCAGCGCGCCGAGTGCATTATCGACAACTGCGCCAACCCGATGTATCGCGAGCTTCTCCACGACTACCTGAAGCTTAACAACCACGGTGCCGGCGGTCAGACACCCCACTCGCTCAACGCTTCGCTCGCTTTCCACACCGCATTCCAGGAAACCGGCGACATGCGCAACGTCGACTGGGCTCGCTACGAACGTTAACACCTCTAATACTTAACAACCCCGGCGAATCAGAAACACTTTTCGCCGGGCGTTGTTGTATAATATGACACAACCAGCCAGCCAACAAATGAAAAAGCTTTTCTATACTGTAGCATTGATTTTAATCGCATCGCTTTGCGCCCAAGCAGCCACGCGCAGCCGTAAAGACCGAATTTCGCGGAATCTCGAGATTTTCTCGTCGGTTTTCAAGGAGATGCAAACGTTCTATGTCGATTCTATTGATGCCGACAAAGCCGTGGGCACCGCCATAGCTGCGATGCTCTCCGAGCTCGACCCCTACACGGTATATATGCCCAAAAGCGAAACCGAGGATTTCAAATCGATGAATTCGGGCGAATTTGGCGGCATTGGTTCTTACATTTCGCAGCGCAACGGAAATGTCTATATTTCCGGACCGCAGACCGGCACACCGGCCTATCGCGCCGGACTCCGTACCGGCGACTTGATTATAGCCATCGACGGCGACACCGTGCTTGGCAAAACGACCCTCGAAGTCACCGACCGACTGAAAGGCACTCCGGGCACCGACCTTACGCTGCTTATCAAACGCCCCTATGTGGCCGATTCAATCCTTACCATTTCGTTGACGCGCGATAAAATCAAGATTCCATCGGTGCCCTATTTCGGAATGCAGCCCGACGGGATTGGATATATCGGGCTGACACAATTCACCGAAACCTCGGCCGACGAAGTCAAGAATGCCCTCACGTCGCTTCGCGAGAACCCCGACCTCAAAGGAATCGTGCTCGATCTTCGCAGCAATCCCGGCGGACTGCTCGAGAGCGCCGTGAAAATCGTTGGCTATTTTGTTCCGAAGGGAACCGAAGTGCTCCGCACCCGTGGCAAAGGTGTGCTTAACGAGAAAATCTACAAAACAACCTCAGCCCCGATCGACACTGAAATTCCGCTGGCTGTCCTCATCGACGAGGAGAGCGCATCGGCTGCCGAGATTACCGCCGGCGCACTGCAGGACCTCGACCGCGCAGTGATTGTCGGCAACCGCTCGTTTGGCAAAGGACTTGTGCAGACAACACGCGACATTCCCTACGAGGGACTGCTGAAGGTAACCGTTGCAAAATACTACATTCCTTCCGGACGTCTGATTCAGGCCATCGACTACTCCCACCGCAACCCCGACGGCAGCGTTGCCCGAATCCCCGACAGCCTGACAAACGAATTCAAAACAATCCATGGCCGAACAGTCCGCGATGGTGGTGGAATCACTCCCGACGTCGCTGTCACATATCCCGAAATGAGCCGCATCGTCTACAACGTTATCAGCGACTACTGGGCCAGCGATTTCGCCAACAAATTCTATGCGGAGCACCCCACAGAAATCCCGTCGATTACAGAATTTGAAGTAACCAACTCGCTCTACAACGAGTTCAAGGCGTTTATCAACCCCGATAAATTCCACTACGACCGCGTCTGCGAAATAATGCTCAACCGCCTGCGCGATGCTGCCAAAATCGAAGGCTACACGTCCGACTCTCTCACGGCCCAGTTCGACCGCCTCGAGCAGATGATGAAACATCCGCTCGACGCCGACCTCGACACTCACCGCCCCGACATCGCGCCGATTATCGCCCGCGAAATCATCGAACGCTACTATCTTGAACCCGGACGCATCGAACGTCAGTTGATGATCGACCCGGGACTCGACACAGCCAAAGCCATTCTTTCAACCCCGGGTCGCCTACAAGAAATTCTTCGTTAAATGCGACAGGAAACCTCTTTGAGCGCCATCGCCAAGCTTTTTCTCAGCAATGGCCGTGGCGCACGACTTGCCGAAGCTCTTCGCCGCAAAACGCCTGCCAACGCCTTTTCTCTTGCCGGCTCTGCTCCAGCGGTGATGCTCGCTACCATGCCTGCGCGGAAGAAGCCGGTTATTGTCGTGGGCGATTCGCTCGATGACGCCGGCTATCTCTACCACGACCTCTCGCGACTGCTCGGCGAGAAGGCCGTCGCTATGTTTCCATCGGCCTACAAACGCGACATTAAATATGGCCAAATCGACCCGCCGTCGCAGATTCTCCGCACCGAGACGCTGAAGGCGTGGAACACCGACCCGCAACTCCGATTCGTCGTCACCTACCCCGAGGCTATGGCCGAGCAGGTTGCACCGCGAAATGAAATCGACAGCCACACATTGCGACTTCGCCGCGACACCCCGACATCGCTCACCTACGCTATCCGCTGGCTCCGCGAGAACGGCTTCGAAGAGCAGGACTACGTCTACGAGCCGGGGCATTTCGCCGTGCGCGGCTCAATCCTCGACGTGTTTGGCTACAGCAACGAACTCCCCTATCGCATCGACTTTTTCGGCGACGACATCGACAGCATCCGCACGTTCAATATCGAAACTCAGCTCTCCGAGCAGCGCCTCGATGAGATTGCCATAACCTCATCGCTTGCCGACACAGCCGGGGGCGTCACCGTTCTCGAATTTGCCGGCACCGACACATTGATTGCCGTGCGCGACGCCAACTATACGCTCGAACGCATCGCAGCCATCGCCGAGCAGGGATTCTCCGAAAGCGCCCTGATTGCCGACGAAGGCAACCGCGACGCGCTCAAAACCATCGTCGACCCGCAGCAGTTTGCCGACCAATTCAACCAATGCCGCCAGCTGCGATTCTCTGCTGCCGCCCCTGCCGGCAAAGAGACTAACGCCATCGACTTCAACTGCTCGCCGCAAGCTATCTACCATAAGAATTTCGACCTGATTTCGTCGTCGTTCCGTAAACTTATGGCCGACGGCTACACCTTATATATATTATCTGACAGCGACAAGCAGATTGACCGCCTGCGCTCAATCTTTGCCGACCGCGGCGAGGACGACATCAAATTCACGGCCATCAATGCCACGCTCCACGAAGGATTCGTCGACCACGACAATCGCGTCTGCATCTTCACCGACCATCAGATTTTCGACCGCTTCCACAAATATAGCCTGAAGAGCGACCGCGCTCGCTCAGGCAAACTCGCCCTTTCGCTGAAAGAGCTCAGCGCTATTGAGCCGGGCGACTATATTGTCCATGTCGACCATGGCGTAGGCAAATTCGCCGGGCTGCTTCGCACGGAGGTCAACGGCCGAGTGCAGGAGATGATTAAGCTCGTCTATGCTAACAACGATGTAATCTTCGTGTCGATCCACGCTCTCCATAAGCTCGCCAAATATCGCGGCAAAGAGGGCGTAGCGCCGAAAATCAACAAACTCGGCACCGGCGCATGGAACAATATGAAGGAGCGCACGAAGGAGAAACTCAAGGATATCGCCCGCGACCTCATACGCCTATATGCCGCCCGCCACGAACAGAAAGGCCACGCTTTCGCCCCCGACTCATATATGCAGCACGAGCTTGAAGCATCGTTTATCTACGAAGACACCCCCGACCAGCTCACGGCAACCCAGGCTGTAAAGGCCGATATGGAGAGCGAGCGTCCGATGGACCGACTTATTTGCGGCGATGTAGGCTTCGGAAAAACCGAGATTGCCATTCGCGCCGCGTTCAAAGCCGCTGCCGACGGCAAACAAACCGCTGTGCTCGTTCCGACAACGGTTCTCGCCTATCAGCACTACAACACGTTCTCCGACCGACTGAAAGATTTCCCCGTGCGCGTCGAATACCTCTCGCGTGCCCGCACTCCGAAACAGGTGAAGGAGATTCTTGCCGACCTTGAAGCCGGGAAAATTGACATCATCATCGGAACTCATAAACTCATCGGAAAAAGCGTGAAGTTCCACGACCTCGGGCTACTCGTTGTCGACGAGGAACAGAAATTCGGCGTGGCTGTCAAAGAGAAGCTCAAACTGCTCAAAATCAACGTCGATACGCTAACAATGAGCGCCACCCCCATACCGCGCACGCTGCAATTCTCGCTCATGGGTGCGCGCGACCTTTCGGCAATCAACACCCCGCCCGTTAACCGCTATCCGATAGTAACATCGGTCAATTCGCTAACCGACGAAATTCTCGTCGAGACTGTGAATTTCGAGATGTCGCGCAACGGCCAGGTGTTTATAGTCAATCCGCGAATCGAGGGGCTCTACGAACTTGAGGCGATGGTGAAACGACTAATCCCCGACGCACGCACAATCGTTGCCCACGGGCAGATGCCACCCGAAAAGCTCGAAAAAGCTATCATCGACTTCGCCAACCACGACTACGACATTCTGCTCGCCACGACTATCATCGAGAGCGGCATCGATATGCCCAACGTCAACACCATCATTATCAACAACGCTCATAACTTCGGACTGAGCGAATTGCATCAGCTCCGCGGGCGCGTCGGACGTTCGTCGCGCAAAGCGTTCTGCTATCTGATGGTGCCTCCCCACGTGCCGCTGACGCCCGTTGCACGCCGCCGACTCCAGGCCATCGAAAGCTTCTCCGACCTCGGCAGCGGAATCCATATCGCCATGCAGGACCTCGACATTCGCGGTGCAGGCAACCTCCTCGGAGCCGAGCAGAGCGGTTTCATTGCCGACCTCGGCTATGAAACCTACCAGAAGATTCTCAAAGAAGCCGTCACGGAGCTGCGCACTGAGGAGTTCAGCGACGTTGTCACAAGCGACGCCGCCCCCGACGAGATTGAATATGTTGCTGATTGCGTGATTGAAAGCGACCTCGAGCTGCTATTCCCGGCAACCTACGTTCCGGGCGAAAGCGAACGCATCTCGCTCTATCAGGAGCTCGACGGAATCGAACGCGAAACCGACCTACGCGCATTCCGCTCGCGAATCATCGACCGCTTCGGTAAAATTCCCCACGAGGCCGACGAATTGCTGCGCATCCCCCGTCTGCGCTGGATGGCCCGGCGCTTGGGCATCGAGAAAGTGGCGCTCAAACAGGGCACGATGTATATCTACTTCGTCGACGATTCCAACAAAGCCTACTATCAGTCGCCGATGTTCGGACGTCTGCTCCACTACATGCAGGACAACGCACGCCGCTGCCGCATTCGCGACAACAACGGACGCCGGAGTTTCTCCATAGCCTCAGTCGATACGGTGGAGGAAGCTGTAGCCATTCTCGAGCATGTGCTCTCGCTCAGCTCACTCTAAGCTGCGTTCAGAATCATTTCTCTTCCTCGTTTCCAACCAGATGGACATCCATCTGCGGGAACGGGAACGAGTAGCTGCGGCCGCTCTGGGTTGAGTAGACCTGCTGCAGCACGTAATAGTAGACAGGCCAATAGTTCTCGCGGCGCACCCATGCGCGCACCACGAGATTCACGCTGCTGTCGGCAAGCGTCGAGATGTTTACCGACGGATTAGTCAGTTTTCTCATATTCAGTGCTTTTATGGCGGCAGCTTGTTGCGCTTCGCGGGTGCGAAGATTTTCGCGATGACGGCGGAAAATGTTTAACAGCCACGACGAATGCTTCTTTTTCGTCTCCGTCTCAACGGAATTTTCGACGGCATTCTCGCCGTCGGTCGCCTCGGCCGGTTTGTTATCCTCGGGCGCTGTTGGAACCACAATTTCCACATTGTCGTCGTCCATCACGCCGTTAATCGCATGCTCTGTCTCGACGGCCGAGACGGTAGCGTGGGGATTCTCTGTCTCGGCGCCGTTGTCGTCTACGTAGACAATCTCCTTCACCGAGCGCAGAATCGAGTGAATCTCAGCAGCCGAGCGCTGGAAATCATCGCCGTAGCTGATGCCGATTTCCCACTGCACGCGGCGATGTGTCTGCTTCGACCAGTTGTTGATTGTTCCGGTAGAAAGTCCGCCGTTTGGAATGATTATCGATTTATTATCAGGCGTGCAGATAACGGTCGAGAATATCTGAATGTCGGTCACAGTTCCGGCAAACCCCTGGGCTTCAATGTAGTCGCCAATCTTATATGGCTTGAGCAACAGAATCAGCACGCCTCCGGCAAAATTCTGCAGCGTGCCGCTCAGAGCCATACCGATGGCTACGCCTACCGAAGCAAAAATCGCGATAAACGAGCTCGTGTTGATTCCGATAATACCGATTACAGTAACTATCAGAATAAAATACAGTACGATACGAACAAGGCTGAGTATAAACGTGGTCAGCGAAAGCTCTACGTTCCGACGCCGCAATATCGTTCCGACAACGTTGTAGATTTTTCGGATTATGAATTGCCCGACGTAGAACACCAAAATCGCTATGGTGAGATGGACTGCAAACTCAACCAAATCGCTGACAATGCGGTTGATAAGCTCATCAAACGATAGTGTCTTCAGCTCAGCGAGTTGCTCTTTCGGCGAAGGAATGCTATCGGTCGGGAAACCGTTGGGAAACATTGACGGGTCGGGAACTTGAATCATTGCGAAACTGATGGATTATATTTTACAACGTCTGACCACCACGATTGGTTGCTGTAGCCAAGAATCGAGGCATCGTCGGCTGTACGGACAATATGACAACCCAAGCCGGAATATTTGCTCATGTCGAGACCGTAGCTGTAGGCGGTAGCGCCGGCATAGACAACGGCTTCGTTGTAGGCTTGCTGCCACGACGCAAGCAGCGACGCATCGACATCGAGCGACATAATGTAGTCTTTCATATCATACATATATGTTCTCGGACCACTAGAACGGAAGAACGGCACGCCATAATAGCTCGACGAGGCTACAGCTCCGGTCTGCATCACGGCGCGAGTCGCGGCAGCAAGATTGTCGAGAGCCGAGCCATCGACAACCGCTATCGCACACGACGGATTCGACGCGCGGTTCAGATAGTAGTCCAATGTATTTTTGGCCATCTGAACGCAATCGATATTCGCGGCCACAAGCTGCTCAGTGTTTACGTCGTAGGGCATTCCTTCGATTGGAATCTCAGTGCCGTAGGCTACGAAAGTCTTAGCGCAATCGCGAAGCTCATAGAGAACCTCGACCGATGCCATGAAGCAGCAATCGAAATAGATAAAATCGTGAGGATATTCGCGCAATGCCTGAGCGAGGGTGGTGATTTTCATCTCGGTGTTGACCGGGTGGACGTCCTGGCCGAACGACAGCACTACGGCTTCAACCGCAGTCGGGTCGTCGGCGCTGCGCGAGGCCGACGACTCTATCCAGCCCGTACCGTGGCTCCAGAGAACAAGACCGTATTGATGAGCCGGTGCAGCCATGCGTGCATCGTTTATGACGCTTTGCATACGGTCGACCGTCAGCGACGAGACGTCGCTTGTATAGCTCTTGATTACCACGTCGCCGTTAGCAGTGATTTCAAACAACGACGGATAGCCGTCAGGACCATCGCGATAAATTAGCAGCCTGCCGCCGCCGTTCATCGCGCCGCGAACGGCTGCCGAGCGCATCTGATTCAGGTTGTCCTCATCCGACGGAGAAGTCGATCCGAGGCTAGATCCGAGGCTATTGTCGGAAACCATATATACTAAAGTCATCGTCGGAGCAAACGGGTCAGGCTCCGGTTCATCGTTGCCCGAACATGCAGCAACGACAACAGGCAAAACAGCAAGAAGTATGTATTTGATTAGTTTCATGAATGAGTTCATAGATTATATTTCAAGGTGCAAAGTTACGAAAAAATCGCGGATTTTTAGTAACTTTGCGCCGGATTTGGCTGTTTCGTCGCCGAAAAACCAATCATTCGCTCGGCGACCGGCAGCCCGCGACATGTAACATATTTCTTGTAATCTACATCAAAATGGCTCCAAAAAATCTAACTGCCAAAGAAATACGCGAATCTTTCAAAGAATTCTTCAAGCAGAAAGGACATAAAATCGTTCCCTCCGCACCTATGGTGATCAAGGACGACCCCACGCTCATGTTCACCAATGCCGGCATGAACCAGTTCAAGGATATCATCCTCGGAAACGCCGCGCCCAAGAGCAAATGCGTTGCCGACTCGCAGAAATGCCTCCGTGTCAGCGGCAAACACAACGACCTCGAAGAGGTTGGAATGGACACATACCACCACACGATGTTCGAGATGCTCGGCAACTGGTCGTTTGGCGACTATTTCAAGAGCGAGGCTATCGACTGGGCTTGGGAATATCTCGTCGACGTGCTCGGACTCGACCCCGACCGCCTCTACGCTACAGTTTTCGAAGGCTCGCCAGAGGAGGGTCTCGCCCGCGACGACGAAGCTGCCGCCTACTGGCTGCGCCACCTCCCCGAATCACACATAATCAACGGCAACAAGCACGACAATTTCTGGGAAATGGGCGACACCGGACCCTGCGGACCTTGCTCGGAAATACATATCGACCTGCGACCCGACAGCGAACGCGCCGAAAAGCCCGGAGCTGAGCTCGTCAACCACGACCATCCCCAGGTTATCGAAATCTGGAACCTCGTGTTCATGCAGTACAACCGCAAGGCCGACGGCTCGCTCGAACCGCTGCCCGCAAAAGTTATCGACACCGGCATGGGCTTCGAACGCCTCTGCATGGCCCTCCAGGGAAAAACTTCCAACTACGACACCGACGTATTCACGCCGCTCATCGATAAAATCTCCGAGCTCTCCGGACTTCGCTACGGCGAGAACCCGAAAGTTGACATTGCTATGCGTGTCATTGCCGACCACGTCCGCACGATAGCGTTCTCCATCGCCGACTCGCAGCTGCCCGGCAACGCCAAGGCCGGCTACGTGATTCGCCGAATCCTGCGCCGCGCCGTCCGCTACGCCTACACGTTCCTCGGCCAGAAGCAGGCATTCATCTATCGCCTCGTCGACACTCTCATCGAAAGCATGGGCGAAGCTTACCCCGAAATTGCCGCCCAGCGCGACCTCATCATGAAGGTTATTAAAGAGGAGGAGGACGCTTTCCTGCGCACACTCGACAACGGCATACGTCTGCTCGACAACGCCATCGCCGCCGCTCGCGCTGCCGGCAAGAACGAAATCTCAGGCGAGGAGGCTTTTACACTCTACGACACCTACGGCTTCCCCCTCGACCTCACCGAGCTTATCCTCAAAGAGAACTCGATGACGCTCGACCACGAAGGCTTCAACCGCGAAATGGCCGCCCAGAAAGAGCGCGCTCGCAACGCCGCCGCCGTTGAGGCTGCCGACTGGGTAGTGCTTGCCGCAGGTGAGCCGAAGTTCGTAGGCTACGACACCGACACCGCCGAGACCCGCATACTCCGCTACCGCCAGGTGAAACAGAAGAAAGGCGAATACTATCAGCTCGTTCTCGCCGAAAGCCCCTTCTACGCCGAAATGGGTGGTCAGACCGGCGATCGCGGCACCCTCACCGCCCCCGACGGCACCGTCACTGAAATCTACGACACCAAGCGCGAGAACGGCATGGCTGTCCACCTCGTGAAGAAGCTCCCCGCCAACCCCGAAGCCATCTTCACAGCCGCCATCGACCACGACGCCCGCTTGGCAACATCGTGCAATCACACCGCCACCCATCTGCTCCACTACGCCCTGCGACAGGTGCTCGGCACACACGTTGAGCAGAAAGGCTCGTTCGTTTCGCCCGACGTGCTCCGCTTCGACTTCTCCCACTTCCAGAAAGTCACCCCCGAGGAGCTGCAGCGCGTAGAGCATCTCGCCAACGCCCTCGTGCGCAAATCAACGCCGCGCGACGAGCACCGCAACGTTCCCATCGCCGAAGCTCAGGCTATGGGCGCCATGGCCCTCTTCGGCGAGAAATACGGCGACGAGGTGCGCGTGATTC
>CAYNSG010000031.1:0-15843 GCA_964399885.1 uncultured Bacteroides sp. | reverse complement strand
TTTTATAGAATTCAGTTTATTAAAATTCTTGGATAGTGCGTAAAACTTAAAAGCTGGACTGATGAATCAAACGACAAACCGGCGGCTGGAATCGCTGATATATCTGTCGCTGTGGACGCTGGTCATAGCGGTGATGGTGCTGGATATTATGCGCGCCCGCAGCTACACCGAGCAACCGTTGCTCGATTTCGCGACGGTTACCCACGTTATTCTTGGGCTTCTGCCGTTTGTGGCAATGTTTGTTATCAATAACTATCTGCTGATTCCCAAGCTGTTGAAGCGGGGATATTACAAGGAGTATTTTCTCTGTGCCGTATTGCTGATTGTCGTCATCTGGATTTGGCAGCGCTATCAGTTTTTTGATTTCATAGCCCAAGGCGAAAGGCGCGAACCGCCTCACAACGGCCCGACGCCTCTGTTGCCGTTGCCGCTGTTTCTCGACTTGATTTACGACCTGCTGATTTTGGGCGTAAACCTCGCCATAGCTATGATTTTCCAGCATTTTGCCGACCGCATGGAGCAGGAGCGGCTCATGAAGGAAAATGCCGAGAATCAACTGACATATCTCAAAGCGCAGATTAATCCGCATTTCTACATGAATATGCTCAACAATATCCATGGGATGATTGAGATTAATCCGGCGAAAGCGCAGGATATGGTGATTGAGATGTCGGGGTTGATGAGATATATGCTCTACGAGAGCTCGCGACCGGCGATTCAGCTTGGCGCCGAGATTAAGTTTATCGGCGATTATCTCGGGCTGATGCGTGAGCGCTATCCCGCCGATGCTGTAGCAATCTCGGCCGACATGCCTTCGCCGAATGAGGTTGCCGGAGTTGAAGTGGCTCCGCTGCTGTTCCTTGTCTTTATCGAGAATGCGTTCAAGCATGGGGTGAGCTACTCGGAAACATCCTACATCTCTGTGAATCTCGCGGTTGAAGGCGGACGAATCTATTTCCGATGCATCAATAGCCGACATAAGGCCGACGATAACAACCAACATCGCGGCATTGGGTTCGAAAACGTGCGCCGCCGCCTCGACCTGATTTACGGCAGCCGTTACTCGCTCGATATAAATCAAACAGGAGAAGTCTACTCCGTCACTCTATCCTTACCAATTTATGAAACTGAGAACTGTAGTCATTGACGACGAACCGATAGCGCTCGAGAAACTCCGGGCGTATGCAGAAAAAGTGCCGTTTATGGAGCTTGTTGCTGCATACCGCAACGGGATTGAGGCGATGGAGGTGCTGACGCGTGAGAGTGTAGACGCGGTCTTCACTGACATCAATATGCCCGACATGAATGGCTTGGAGTTTATCGGCTCGCTGTCGACCCCCCCGTTGGTCGTTTTCATTACCGCCTACTCCGACTATGCCGTTGAGAGCTATCGTTTTTCGGCCGTCGACTATCTGCTGAAGCCTTACGGATTTGCCGACTTTCAGCGTGCCGCCAACAAAGTTCTGCAGCAATACAACCTTCGCAAGGCCGCGACGGAACAAAACCCTCAACCGGCGGCACCGGCGTCCGACACCGCCGACTCTATCTTCGTTAAGGTCGACTATCGGTTTGTGCGCGTTCAATTCTCGCAGATTGTATATATAAAAGGCTACGGCGAGTATCTGCAAATATTTCTGAAAGGCGAGCGGAGCCCTATCGTCACGCTGAGTTCGTTCAACGCCATAAAAGAAAAACTTCCGGCGAGTTTCATCCAAATCCACCGTTCGTATGTTATAAATGCGGATTGTGTCGGCTCGGTGAGCAAGGGGCGAGTAGTTATGGACGACGGAACCGACATCCCGATTGGCGATAGCTATCGCGCGGCATTTCAGGAATATCTGTCGTCGCACACTATCGGAACCGGCAAGAGATAACCGTTTCGTTGGACAATCCGGGGCGTTGGTTGAAAATTTTTGACCAAAATTCAGCATACACCTAATTTTGTAGCAGAAAATATATTTCCGATGAATATAAAAGCAATATCCATTTTATCAATTCTGCCATTGACGGCTATTGTCGCCTCGGCAGCCGACGATTTGTGGACCTACAACGACTGCGTAGAATATGCACGCAGCCACAACATCAATCTGCAGAAACTTCGGCTCAGCGAACAAACCGCCGACTACAACCTCGAAGAGGCTCAGGCGCAATGGCAACCGACGCTCGACTTCGCTACGACTCATGGCTACACGAATATGCCGTGGGGCGACGGCAACAAGAACGCGCTCAACGGCAATTTCGGACTGAATGCAGGCTGGACCGTATGGAACGGCGGCGAGCGCGAGAAGAATATCGAGCGAAACAAACTGAACATTCAAATCAGCAGCCTTGCGACTCAGGACGCTTTGCGGACGTTGCAGACCGACCTTCTGCAGGTTTATCTCAACATCCTCTACGCCCGCGAAGCTATAGCAATCTACACCGAGGCCGAGAAGCTCAGCCTCGCGCAGGCACAGCGAATGGAAGCCCTGATGCAATCGGGCAAAGCATCGCAAGTTGATTACGCCCAGCTTAAAGCTCAGCACGAGCAGGACCTGTATAATCTGGTAAACGCTCAAGGCACCTACGACACGCGCCGAATGGAGCTCAAGCGATTGCTCGAAATCGGTATCGAGCGCGAGATTGATCTTGCCGCCGTTGAGATTACCAATCTGCAGATCATGGCCGAACTCCCCCCGATTGAGGAGAGCTATCAACTCGCTGTAGCAACCGACCTGCAACTTCAGAGCCTGAAGCTCGACGAAGACGGCGCAGCGCTCGACGTTGATATCGCAAAAGCTTCGGGACGTCCGAGCATTTCGCTTAGTGCCGGAGTCGGGACAAACTACTTCGTTCCCGGCGGCAATTTCGGCACGCAGCTGAAACAGGGCATCAATGAGAACATCGGTTTGACGCTCGCGATTCCGATTTTTGATAATAAACGGACAAAGACGGCCGTAGCGCGTGCAAAAGTGCAGCAGCTCAACTCGCAGCTCGACTCCGAGTCGCGGCTGACCGAGCTGGCCCAATCGGTCGAGAACTGGTATATCGATACCCGATCGGCTCAGAGCCGTTTCAAGGCGGCCGTGCAGCAGTTGCAATCGGCTGAGATAAGCGCCGAGTTGACCGGCGAGCAGTTCAAGGTCGGCTTGATAAACCCGATAGAGCTGATGACCGCACACAACAATCTTGTTGAGGCTCAGCAGGCTTTGTTGCAGGCAAAATATATGGCTTTGCTCGGACAGAAAATGATTGAATATTACAGAACATCAACAGTAACACTATGAATAAAATTATAAACGCAGCGTTGGCGGCAGGATTTTTGGTTATGGCTGCAAGCTGCGGGAATGAGAAAAAAGTCACGCTCGAAACCGTAAAGGCCGAGAGAGGTAACTTGACTGAAACCGTCACTGCAACGGGCACATTGGAGTCGGTTACGCAAGTCGACGTCGGCACGCAGGTTACCGGTATTATCGATAAACTCTATGCCGATTTCAACTCCGTTGTGAAGAAAGGCGAGCTTATTGCCGAAATCGAAAAGACGGTGTTGGAGAGCGACTATAAGAGCGCGGAAGCCAGCGTGCTCTCGGCGAAATACACCTATGAATATAACCGAACGAACTACGAGCGCGACAAAGCCCTCCACGACAAACAACTCATCAGCGACTACGAATTTCAAACATCGCAGAAAGATTATGAGGTCTCGAAGGCCGCTTACGACAAAGCCGTGGCCGACCGCGTGCGAGCCGCTAAAAACCTTAACTATGCCGAAATCTACTCGCCGATCGACGGCATTGTAATCTCGCGCGAGGTAGAGGTTGGCCAGACGGTCGTGTCGAGCATGAACGTAGCGAATCTCTATGTTATCGCCGACTTGGACCACATGCAGGTTGTTGGTAACGTCGACGAAGCTGATATAGGTCAGGTGAAAGTCGGACAGAAGGTTACATTTTCCGTTGATGCCTACACAGACGAATTGTTCGAAGGCCAAGTGACGCAGGTTCGTCTGTCGCCGACGACGGAGAGCAACGTCGTCACCTACGAAGTAATCGTCAGCGCCGAGAATCCCGAGCATAAGCTCATCCCCGGACTGACTGCCAATCTGACAATCTACACGATGAGCGAGGAGAATATCCTGCTGCTCCCGGCATCGGTGTTCACGTTTGAACCGGAAACATTTGCCGACGCTAAAAATCTGCCCGAGGCAGGAGCACCAATCGACAAATCGAAGCTCTCGGCCGACGAGCGTGCGCTATGGGTTGTGGATGGCGACAAACTCGTCAACAAGGCCGTGAAGATAGGCGTATCGAATGGCATAAAGACCGGAATTGTCAGCGGCATAGAAGAGGGTACGGAAGTTGCGGTAGGCTACACCACAGCGGTGAGCAACGACAAGCCCGACGAACCCTCCGACAAGCAAAGCCCGTTCGCCCCGCAACCCCCGGACCGTAACAAAAAGAAATAATCTGCGTTATGGCTGAAAAGAAAGAGATTATACACGTTGAGAAACTCCGCAGAGAGTTTATTGTCGGCGGCGAAAAAGTCAAAGCGTTGCGTGGAGTGACATTCACGATTCACGAGGGCGAATTCGTCACGATAATGGGCGCCTCGGGTTCGGGAAAGTCGACGCTGCTGAATCTGCTCGGCTGTCTCGACACCCCTACTTTGGGCATCTATGAGCTCGACGGCGTTTCGGTGCAATCGATGAGCAAGAATCAGCGTGCAATCACGCGCAACCGCAAGATAGGTTTCGTTTTTCAGAACTATAACCTTCTGCCGAAGACTACAGCGATTGAGAACGTGGAGCTGCCGCTGCTCTACAACTCGTCGGTCAACTCTCGCGAGCGTCGCGAACGCGCCATAGCGGCTCTCGATGCCGTGGGGCTCCACGATCGAATCTATCACAAGAGCAACCAGATGTCGGGCGGTCAGCAGCAGCGCGTAGCCATAGCGCGAGCGCTCGTTAACGACCCGGTGATAATTCTCGCCGACGAAGCTACCGGCAACCTCGACACTCGCACGTCGTTCAGCATCCTGACTCTGTTTCAGGATCTTCATCGCCGCGGACGAACAATAATCTTTGTTACCCACAACCCCGTGCTTGCCGATTACTCGTCGCGCAACATTGTGCTTCGCGATGGCAAGATTGTCTCCGACACCTATAATGATAATCCCAAATCGGCCCGCGAAGCTCTCGAGGCACTTCCAAAAGATAACGACTGATGAATTTTGCAAATCTACTCAAAATAGCTCTCAAAGCGCTCAACAACAATAAGCTGAGATGCTTTCTGACAATGTTGGGAATCATAATCGGCGTGGCGTCGGTTATCACGATGCTCGCTATCGGTCAAGGCTCGAAAAACAGCATCAAGGAGCAGATCTCCGAGATGGGCTCCAACATGATTATGATTCATCCGGGAAATATGCAGCGTGGCGGCGTGCGCCAAAGTGCCGACGATATGCAGACGCTCGAGGTGGCCGACTACGAGGCTTTGCAGTCGCTTCCCGGAATTGCGGCAATATCACCCTCGGTCAACTCCGGCGGTCAGTTCGTAAACGGCAACAACAACTATCCGTCGACGGTCTACGGCGTGACTCCCGACTATCTCGATATCCGCAAACTAAAAGTCAAAGAAGGGACGATATTCACTGAGCACGACATCAAATCGGCCGCCAAAGTCTGCGTGCTGGGCAAAACCGTTGTCGACAATCTGTTCCCAAACGGAGAAGACCCTGTTGGGCGAGTGATTCGATTCGGTAAAATCCCGATGACCGTCATAGGCGTTTTGGAACCGAAAGGCACGAACTCAATGGGCATGGACCAGGATGATGTCGTATTGGCGCCCTACACGACCGTAATGAAACGTATGCTCGCCATCGACTATATCCAAGGGCTTTTCGCCAGCGCTACCGATGAGGATATGACCGACGAAACCATCGACCAAATCACTGAGGTTCTACGCCAGCGCCATAAGATTAAGGATGGCGAAGAGGATGATTTTCAAATCCGTTCGCAGCAAGAGCTGAGCGAGATGATGAACTCGACGTCGGATATGATGACGGTGTTGTTGGCTTGTATCGCCGGAATCTCGTTGTTGGTTGGTGGTATCGGCATCATGAACATTATGTTTGTTTCGGTCACCGAGCGCACCCGCGAGATTGGTCTGCGCATGTCGATTGGAGCTCGCGGCATCGACATACTTTCGCAATTCCTGATAGAGGCCGTGATTATCAGCGTTACCGGCGGCGTTATCGGAATTATTCTGGGTATGCTCGCGTCGTGGCTCATAACTGTCATAGCTCATTGGCCGGTCTACATTCAGATTTATTCCGTGGTGCTGTCGTTCGCGGTCTGCACGATAACGGGCGTGTTCTTCGGCTGGTATCCCGCCAAGAAAGCATCGAGTCTCGACCCGATCGAGGCCATCAGATACGAGTAATCGAAATACACTTTCCTATATAGATACACACATGTTGTGCTTGGTTGCCCCGGCGGTTGTCCGTCGGGGCAATCGCTTTATAAGAGAGATGTTGCAGTGAGTTTGCCGTGAGTTTGAATAAATATTTGCATATTTTTTGTTGATAAAGTTGCGCATGTCGGCCGGGATGAGTAATTTTGCAGCCGTTTAACGCACACTTAACGACTTTGGAAAGTAAGAAATTCGATAATACGGTTGATAATAAGGCAACTAATCTGAAGAAACTGATTTTCGGCAGCGAGAAAGGACAGCCGGGAGTAGCCATTTCGGCAATTCCCGTCGTTGGTTTGCTGTCGGCGCTCTTGGTGATTATTATTACCAAAGGCACTGATGCCGTTCAGGATTATGGTTATGTAATTCTTTCGGCAGCAGCAGCGCTCTGTCTGGCTCTAGCACTGGCCTTCCGCTGCGTTCATCGGCGTCAGCTATTAGCCGGACTTGCGAAAAGTTCGCGACAGATATTGCCGGCGGTCCCCATTCTGATATTTATCGGAACGCTGAGCTCCACGTGGATGCTTTCGGGCGTCGTGCCCACGCTTATATATTATGGGTTGAATCTGATTAATGCCGATGCGTTTTTGGTTATAGCCTGCTCGGTTTGCGCAATAGTTTCGGTCGTCACCGGCACATCGTGGACCACCATCGCAACAATCGGAGTAGCCTTTATGGGAATCGGCACGGTCATGGGTTTTCAGCCCTGTTGGATTGCGGGAGCTGTAATTTCAGGCGCATATTTCGGCGATAAGATTTCGCCGCTGAGCGACACGACGGTTTTGGCCTCATCGACCGTGGGCGTCAATCTGTTCCGCCATATACGCTTCTTGATGATCACGACCGCTCCGGCAATGATTACGGCATTGATTGTTTATGCCATAGTCGGGTATATGACCGATGGAATTGGCACGATGCAGTCGGAAAAGATGACTCAGGCTCTCTCGGAGCGCTTCAATATCTCGATGTGGACGCTTATAATCCCGGCCTTGACGGCTCTGATGATAGCGCTACGGTTTCGTACCGACGTCACGCTGGCGTTGAGTTCCGTTGCCGGCCTCGCCGGTATTTTCATCTTCCAGCCTCAAATCGTTGCCGAGCTTGGCGGCGTGGCAGATGCAGTCAAAATGTCGGCGGCTGTGCTGTTCACGTTAACTTCTATCACTACGGGCAATGAGTTGTTGGATTCACTCGTGTCGACTTCGGGTGTCGAGGGGATGCTGCTGACGGTTTGGCTTGTGCTAAGCGCTATGGTGTTTGGCGGGGCAATGATGGGAACGGGAATGTTGCGAAGCTTGACTCACTGGTTCACATCGCGGCTGCGTTCGCCGCTGCGACTCGTCGGGACTACTGTAGGCAGCGGACTGTTTCTGAATGCCTGCACGGGCGACCAGTATCTGTCGCTCATCATTGGCGGTAATATGTATAAGACGGTTTATCGCCAGGCGGGGCTTAAGCCGCAGGTGCTAAGTCGTGCGCTTGAGGATTCGGTGTCGGTGACGTCGGTGTTGATTCCATGGAACTCGTGCGGACTGACGCAAAGCACAGTGCTCGGAGTGGCTACAATTGCTTATCTTCCCTATTGCATCTTCAATATCCTGAGCCCGCTGATGTCGCTGGCTGTTGCTTGGGCAGGGTGGGGAATACGCCGCCGGGGCAGCGCTTACGGTTACGCTCGCGGCGTTTAAGTGTGAAGTGGAGCAGCACGATAGCTGTCAGCGTGATGGCAATGATGCCGAAATAGTAGAGGTAGTTGCCGGCCAGAAATTCGCCGCGTCCGATGTCGGCCATAACACAAAGATAGACGAACAAAATGACCGGAATGACGGTTGAACGTTTCAACTTATTCATGGCTGTTTTCGTCGGGTTGGATTTCGATTCTGTAGGGCGAATGCTCGGGGATGAAACGCGATTCGTTCAGGGCGTTGAAAATGCGCAGGCAAGCCCAGGCGTCGATTGAAGCGTAGGTTTGCTGGCTGTGGGTCAGCTCCGGGGCTTCCCAGTTGGAGAGGCGCTGGCTCTTAGAGATTCGGCGGTTGAAGATGATGGCATAGATTTTCTGCAGGCTTGCGTCGGTTATGGCATAGTCGCCAACGCGGCTTTGCAAGTCGATAAATCCCGCCGGGTTGAATTCGGCAACGCAATGGAGCACACTGAAATCATCTTTCAGCGATAGTCCGATTTTGGTTATCGTGTCATCCTCAAGAAATTGAATCAGCCCTTCGTAGAGACCAATCTTGTTGAGACGGAAAAGATAGCAATGGTCGCCGGTGGAGATTTGCATCAGCGAAACCTTGTTGACCTGACCCTTGCGGAACGACGGTTTTGTTTCGGTGTCGAACCCAACGGTTTCCGATTTACGGATGCTTTTCAGGGCTTCTTCGGCCGATTCAAATGTTTCGATAACAGAGATTTCCCCGTCAAACTCCTCGATGGGGAGCGTGGCAAGTTGCTCTTTTGAAATCGAAATATTGAAACCGAACGGAGACATTTCTGATACGGGTTTATAAATTTGTGCAAATTTAGTGACACTTTTAGAATCTTGGATAATTAAATCGGTAAAAAATTCAAAGAAAATCTCATGAAAGAGCTCCGGTATGACGACCAAGAGAAACACCTGAACACGCCACTGCAGATTTTTTGCGATTTTTTTTGTTGGAATGATGTTTATATTCTATATTCGCACCGTAAAACTTTTTAACCCTGAACAACAACCTTAAGATATGATATATAAGTTCCGATTGGTATCAGACGAAGTTGACAACTTCAAGCGCGAGATTGAAATCGACGCCGACGATACGTTCCTGACCTTGCGCAATGCAATCTTAGACTCGGTAGCCTACGACAAGTCGCAGATGAACTCGTTTTTCATTTGTGAGGACGGCTGGGAGAAAGGCAAGGAGATAACCCTCGAGGATATGGGCATCGACGCGTCGGACGATGTCTACTTGATGGACGAGTGCATCCTCAGCGACTATCTTGAGGATGAGGGTCAGCGTTTGATTTTCGTCTTTGACTATCTGACCGAACGCTCGTTTTTCATCGAGCTCAAAAAGACCGAACCAGGCAAAAACCTCAGCGAACCGCTATGCACCCTCTCGATGGGCACGCCTCCGGCACAGTTTATCGACATGGATGAGTTCGAGCAGCAGCTCGACGAGAAGGCAGCGAAGCAACTCGAAGAGACCGACGTCGACGAAGATTTCTACGGCTCGGATCAGTTTAACGAGGACGAGTTTGACGCTGATGGTTTCGACGAAATGAACTTCAACTAATAAGAATATAGAAGGAGATAGGAGATGCCCGGATGCAGCTTGGCTGTGTCCGGGCGTTTTTATTTAACGGCGGAAGCGGGCGAGGATGAAGTTGAGAGCCTCGCGTTGAATCACTGAGCCCAAGGCGAGGTTTATCGCGAGATATAGCGCCACGCCAAGAACGGTTTGCGCAACGAGCAGCATCAAATCCCATTCGATCAGGAAGCCGAGCAAGGCTATGGTGGTAACGACGAAGAGCGACGTTGCAACGTAGGGTAAGCTGTCGGTTAAGAACTGCCACCAACTGCGGCCCGAAAGTTTGGCGGCTACGACGAGAGTGATAGCCCACGTGAGAACCGAGGCTGCAATCTGTCCCCACAGAAGGATGACAATGCCTGCTACCGGGGCGTCGGGCGTTTCCAAATCGATGTATGGCCAAGTCAGGGCGATGGCGACGAGCGCCGTTACGTCGCGGATAAGCTCTGTGCCGACAATCCAGCCCGAATGGCCGAGGGCGAGGATATAGTTGTTGTAGACCGACGAAAGCACGGTGAAGATTCCCCGCAGGAGCAGCAGCTGGAAAAGGATGATTGCAGCATCCCATTTCGTATCGAAAAGTGTGTGGAACAGCGGCGTCGACACGGCGATGAGGATTCCGAAGCTCGGGAAGAGAAGATAGGAGGTGAAGCGGTTCATCTTGGCGCACGATGCGGCAAACTTTTGAGACTGGTCCTGATAGTCGGCGAGCGCGGGGAGGAACGATTGGGTGAGGATTGCCGAGAGCGAAGAGATGCCCATCGTGCTCCATTTGTCGGCCTGCCCATAGTAGCTTAGCGGTAGCACGCCGGCGCGGTTGCCAATCACGAGCGAGTAGACGTTGCGGAAGAGGATGTTGAGAAATGCGCCGCCCATCATTCCCGAGCCGACTTTGAAGAACTTCCGGAGGGCGGTCAGCGAGAATTGCAGACGGGGAAGCCAATTACCCGTGAGCCAAAGCAGTAGGCTTTTCAGCGCGGCGTTGATGATAGCTTGCCAGACGAGAGCCCAGGCGCCGAAACCCACGAGGGCCATCCATATCGCAACAATAGAGCTGACGATAAGCCCGACGCTGTTGGCAATTGCTATCATTTTGATGTCCATCCGCTTCATCAAGCGGTTGGTCTGGACGATAGCCGTTGCGTTGAGGATGAATACGACGAACATAACTCGGCTCAGCGGGATTATCCGCTGGTCGCCCTGATACCAATCGGCTATCAACGGCGCGCAGAAAAAGAGAATCAGATAGATGACGACCGACATCGCGACGTTGAACCACAGCACGGTGCTGTAGTCGAGTCGCGACACTCGTTTTTTCTGAAGCAGAGCCGACGAGAAACCGCTGTCGACAAACAGTGTGGCAAACGCCTGGAAAACCAAAATGGCGCTGACGAGACCGAAATCTTCTTTCGGGACAACGCGCGCGAGCACAACGCCAGTCACAGTGTAGAGCACCATCGATATCAGTTTATCGATGGCGTTCCACTTAACTGTGCGGGCCACGCGCAGCTTCATTTCGGCTTTCGGCTCAGCCATGTCGAGAGCGATTTATTTGGCGGGAGTGTCGAGCGACTCAATCTTGACGCCTATCGAGCGGTTTTTGATTTTGGGTGTGCCGCGGTAGTAGATGGTTCCGGAGAGACCCATTATGGAGAGGTTTTTAGTCGGGGCGCAGCCGATAGTTCCGGTGCCTAACGATTTGCATTTTACGGTTTCGGCGATGAGATCGTCGGCGGTAATTGAGCCGGTGCCGGTGCACGAGAGGTTGGCAATTTCGGCCGAACCGCTGACAACGAGCGAACCTTTGCCGGTGTCGAGCGAAACGTCGACTTGGGTCGACTTGACGTTTCTGACAACTATGCGACCGTTGCCGATTACGCGAGCGCGGAATCTAGGACCGGGATTAACACTCAGAACTCTGACGAGCGAGTCGCCGGAGTTTTCAACGTAGGAAAGGATGTTGGAGTAAACCGTTACGCGCGGAATATCGCGACGCGTGCCGTTCTCGTCGGTGGCGAGTTGTATTTCGAGTTTCTGTTTGTTGGGGACGAAAAGAATTTGTGAGGCCTGGTCGGCTGTAGCGATGAACACGGCTTTTCCTGCCGAGTCGGGGTTGCAGATATAATCAACGTTTATGCCATCGGTTACTTTCAGTTCGCTGAAATCCTTCACGTCGAGCTCATAGCGTGTCGGTCCGGCAGCTACGGCCGAGAAAGCAGCCAGGAAAACAAAGGCAATTGACATCAGTGGTTTGTTCATATTTCTGTGGGTTTTGATTGGTTTCGTTCGTTGGATGAAAGGAGCTGCTCGACGCGGTTGAGCACCTCGTCGAGGTGGGCGTAGGTTGTTGCGCGGAGCATCTCGATGCGGGTTTCGCGAAAATGAGATATTCCTTTGAAGAGGGGCGATGCGGCCAGGTGGCGGCGTATGTGGAGAATGCCTCGATACTCGTCGATACGGTCGATGCTTTCGCGAATCTGGCGGCGCAGCAGGGCAAACTTTTTGGCGTCGGTAGGCGTCGAGGGGTTGCCGCTGAGCCAGCTTTTGATTTCGCTGAACACCCACGGCGCACCGATTGAAGCGCGTCCGACCATAACGCCGTCGACCCCGTAGCGGCTGAAAGCCTGCTCGACGTCGACCCCCGTGGCGAGGTCGCCGTTGCCGATAACCGGGATAGTAAGCCGCGGATTCTCTTTGACGCGGGCAATGGCTTCCCAGTCGGCGCGACCGGTGTACATCTGCGAACGCGTGCGCCCATGGATCGTAATGGCCTGAACTCCGCAGTCCTGAAGCTGTTCGGCGAGGTCGCGGATGATAATCGAATTGCAATCCCAGCCGAGTCGGGTTTTGACGGTTACGGGGATATCGACAGCCTTGACTACGGCCGACGTGATTTCAAGCATCTTCGGGATGTCGCGAAGCATTCCCGCTCCTGCACCCTTTCCGGCAACTTTCTTCACCGGGCAGCCGAAATTGATGTCGAGAATGTCGGGCTTGGCCTCTGCAACGATTTTTGCGGCCTCGACCATCGGCTCAACTTCGCGGCCATAGATTTGAATGGCTGTCGGGCGTTCGCCTTCGTTGATATGCAGCTTGCGTGTTGTGGCGGTGATGTTGCGGATAAGAGCATCGGCCGAGACGAATTCCGTATAGGTCATGTCGGCTCCCTGTTCCTTGCAGATAAGGCGGAACGAGGGGTCGGTGACATCCTCCATAGGGGCGAGTGCCACTGGGCGCGGACCGAGATCTATGTTTCCGATTTTCATAGCAGATTCAACAAATTACGAAGTTAAGAAGAAAAAATTGCCGCGACAAATTTTGTTCCGTTTTTAGCCAGTTTTATGCTACTTTATTCCAGATTCTGCTGCCTAGCGGCGACGGTGTCGGCCGTGATGGTGTCGGGGCGGGCTATCAGTCGCGACGAAAGGCGCGTGGCGTCGGAATTGTAGGTTGTGCGTACGGAATCGTTTCCAGCCGAGAACGTATCGCCAGTGACGGCGAAGATTTTACCAACCTGAGCGGTGTCGACCCGCAGATAGCGGCGTCCGGCAGGGTCGTAGAAATGGTATTCGGCGCCTCGACGCACAATGCAGAACGCATCGTTGGTGCCCATCAGGTCGCTTCCGTTGGCTATGGCTATTATGGGCGAGCGGCATCCGCGGTTGTCGACAATCTGTATTCCTCCGGGCTTGCGGACTACCGATTTGATTGTTCGCGGAATAGCTGCGACAGGCGCGAGCAGAAGCAGAGTGAGAAAAAGCAACAATGATTTCATGTGAGCGTCAGAATGGAAAAGTTGTCGGGTGAGAGAGTGGACGCTATGTCGGAGAATCGCTCGAATGTTATGTCGGCGATGTCCTGGCGGCGGCGCTCGAATGATGTGACTTCGCCAAAATACATCATGCGCCGTCCGGCCGATAAAGTGCGCTGCTCGTTGTTCTCGCAGGCTACAGTCAGTTGCCCGACGTATTGACGCTTGGCCTCTTCGAAACGGCGGCGGGTGATTCGTCCCAAGGCAACGTCGGAGAGCGTGCGACGCATCACGTCGCGGCATCGGCGGTTCGACTCCGTGTCGCAGCCGTAGTAGATTGAAAGCACTCCGCAGTCGGTGTAGTTGACCGTCGTCGATTCGACTGTGTAGACAAGGCCGCGGCGTTCGCGCAGTTCGACGTTGAGCAGCGAGTTCATTCCCGGTCCGGCGAGGAGGTTGGAAATCAGCGAGAAGATGACGCTGTCGGGGCTGAAAATAGACGGAATGCGCATGCCCCATACGGTGTGGCATTGATGGAGTCCGTTGCTGCGGCTGATGTCGAACGGCGGCAGTAACAACGGTTGTCGACGGTTGTTGGCAACGGTCGACGCCGTGAAATTGCCGAAACGACGCTCGAGAATCGCTGCAACGCGCTGCGGATTGGCGCTGCCGAGATAGAAGAGCGTCAGGTTGGAGCCGGCAAAATGCGTTTCGAGCCATCGGCGGCAATCTGCAGAGCTAAGCTGCGAGAGGCTTTCCGACGAGCCGAGGATGTTGTGGGCGAGTGCCGACCCGTTGAAAATCAGTTCGTCGAAGTCGTCGTAGATGGCCTCGGAAGGCGTGTCGAGATAAGAGCTTATCTCATCTTCGACGACGTCGCGCTCCCGGGCGAGCTCAGCTTCGGGGAAAACCGAATTCGCAATCAAGTCGGAAACGAGCTCGGCGGCTCGGTCGAGGTTGCCGCTCGGAGCGATGGTGTAGACTACGGTTTCCTCCTTAGTGGTGAAGGCGTTGAGCTCGCCGCCAACGCGCTCCATGCGATTCAGAATGTGCCATGCGCGGCGCTTGCGGGTGCCTTTGAAGATTGTGTGCTCAACGAAATGGGCGAGCCCGTATTCGGTCGTCGACTCGTCGCGGCTTCCGGCGTTAACCGACACACCAAAATAATCCACGCCTCCGACCGAGGGCAGGCAGACTGCCCTCAAGCCGGAGGATAGCGTGAAATAAGTTGCTTCTGATTCGTTAGTCAAGAGCTTCTTGCTTAACGGTTATTGCGGTTTACTGGCGACCGCTGACAGTTACGCTGCGGTCGATTTTAGCCACGAGACCCTGGAGTACTTTGCCCGGGCCGAGTTCAACGAACTCAGTAGCGCCGTCGGCAATCATGTTCTTGACGGTCTGTGTCCAACGCACGGGAGCGGTCAGCTGTGCTACGAGGTTGGCTTTGATTTCGGCGGGGTCGGTGTGGGGGTGAGCATAGACGTTCTGATAGACGGGGCAGATGGGCTCGTGGATTTCAGTAGCGGCGATAGCCTCGGCGAGCTCAGCGCGAGCGGGCTCCATGCAGGGCGAATGGAATGCGCCGCCGACTTTCAGCTTCAGAGCGCGTTTGGCGCCGGCTGCGAGCAGTTGTTCGCAAGCTTTGTCGATAGCTTCGATTTCGCCCGAGATAACGATTTGACCGGGGCAGTTATAGTTGGCGCAGACAACAACACCGTCGACACCCTCGCAAATCTCTTCGACCTTTTCGTCGGGGAGGGCGAGAACGGCAGCCATCGTTGAGGGCTTGATTTCGCAAGCTTTCTGCATGGCGCGGGCGCGGGCAGCAACCAGCCGCAGGCCGTCCTCGAAGCTGAGAGCTCCGGCGGCGACGAGTGCCGAGAATTCGCCTAGAGAGTGACCGGCAACCATGTCGGGATTGAACTCCTCGCCCATGGTCTTGGCAAGGATTACGGAGTGGAGGAAAATTGCGGGCTGAGTCACTTTTGTCTGCTTGAGATCCTCGTCGGTACCTTCGAACATGATGTCTGTGATGCGGAATCCGAGGATTTCGTTGGCTTTCTCAAACATCTCGTGAGCAACGGGATTGTTGTCGTAGAGGTCTTTTCCCATGCCCACAAACTGGGCACCTTGACCCGGGAAAACGAATGCTTTCATATTGGTTTATTTCTTGTTAGTCAGATTGTTGGCGGTCGGCGATGGCGGTCGTCGACTGCTGTTGCATTTTCTGACTGCAAAGTTACGAAATTTCGGTCAAATAGCAATGAAATTCGGGTCAGCGGACAGGAGCGGTTGGTGCCCCCCCCTCGAATGCCCCGACTTAGCTGTAAAATCATTAACTTTGCAGCATGAC
>CAYNSG010000030.1:14543-15915 GCA_964399885.1 uncultured Bacteroides sp. | reverse complement strand
ACACACTTGCTAAAATACGTTTTGGCATTGTGAGTTGTGTTATTTAGGTTAATTACTATATTGCCTTGCTCGGAGAACATTTCCCCTTACAATTCGCAAATGTAAGCAATTATTCCGATTACCAAACAATTTTTAACTAAAAAAAAATCAAAATTCCCCTCCGATTCCTCCTCAAAATGCCAATTTGCCGACCTGGTAACAACCATATTTGCGGGCGAAGTCTGGTGTCTACCGAGGCCGGAGGTCTCGTTTTGTGCAGAAACCCTGGGCAGAGCGCGCTGAGGTGAGCGTTGCGAGACTCAGCAAGCGGCGCCTAGGGGCTACGCTCTCTCGGCAGAACCCGCAAAATGCTGACGACAGTGAGGGCGCCATATTCCCGCGAGTTCTGCTGAAAATGCGTAACTTTGCGGGCGTGAAGGTTCATCTGTTTAATCCGGAGAATGATTTGGCGCTGGCGGCCAACTGCTTGCGCTACACGCCGCCTGCCGCCGCTCGCGCTGTTGCCGAGGCGGGGGCGCTGCTGCCGTTGCTTTGGGCTGCCGACGACGACGTGGTCATCGCTTCGCCTGCTCACCCCGGACTCGCGCAGATGCGCAGCCTGGGCTTGAAAGCCGAGGTAGTCAGCGCAGTGCCTGAAGCCGCCGACGGCTGCGAACCGTGGGGCTGGAGTCTCGATGCGCGCCGCCGCTTTGCCGAGGCAGGGGCCGACAGCGCAATTCTACCCGACGACCGGCAGCTTGCCGCCTGGCGACAGCTCAGCCATCGCCGCACCGCCCGCGAGCTGCGCCGGCTTTTGGGCGAGCCCGCCGCGGAGCTCCCCGTGGAGGCCACTACCGTCGAGGAGGCCCTCGACGCCGTCGGGCGTTTCGGCGGCGACACCTATATTAAACAGCCATGGTCGGGGAGCGGGCGCGGAGTGTTCCGCACCGCAGGGATGGACGCCGCTACTCTCAGCCGCTATGCCGCCGGATTTATCCGCCGCCAGGGGAGCGTAATGGTTGAGCTCGCCCGCGAGCGCGCCTGCGACTTCGCCATGCTTTTCCATGCCGACGGCGCCGGCGTGGAGTTTCGCGGACTGTCGGCATTTCAGACCGACGAGCGCGGCGCCTATCGCGGCAATCTCGTAGCTCCGCAGGCCGAGATTGTCGCCGCCATCGGGCTCGACCCGCGCTATCTCGCCGCCGACATCGCGCACCATCTCGCGGCACTCATAGCCGGCAGCGACTATCGCGGTTGGATCGGCATCGACATGCTGACCTACCGAACCGCCGCCGGCAACGCCATCCAGCCCGCCGTGGAGATCAACTTTCGCCGAACCATGGGCACCGCCGCCCTCGCCGCCCACGCCCGCCTCGGCCTCCGCGCCACCCTC
>CAYNSG010000030.1:0-14443 GCA_964399885.1 uncultured Bacteroides sp. | reverse complement strand
GGATGAACTTTCGGCGTGGCGGCGCGTTATAATTATGTCAACAGTGAACTATTATTTATGAAGGGAAAAGTTTTGTTATCGATGCTGGCGGTCGCAGCAGGTATATTGGCTGCGACCGCCCGCGACCAAGCGGAACCCGTAAGATTAATCGAAGATATCATCGCGCGCCTGTCGCAGCAGCAATGCTATGCCGACACGGTGCGATTCACTGTGAGCATGCCGCAGCTGTCGGACGACGTTGTCTACCGCGTAGCACTCCGCCAAGGTTCCGCCGAGGGCGACACTCTCCTCCCTTGCCGTTACCTCATCGACTGGAGTCTCAGCGGCCCGCAGGGCGAGTCGGAGGGTTTCTCGGCCTATTTCGCAGGACATCACTACCGCTTCTCGGGCGACCGCATGCAGGAGTATCACCTCGACTGGGACTCTGTGCCGTTTATGCCCGCGCGACTCGCAGGGATGCGCAGCGACGGCGTGCAGCGCACCGCTCAGTTTGCCAACCTGCTGCCCGCGCTGATTGCCGACGACCTGCGCCGCATGCTTTCCGACCCCTCTTATAGCGTCACCTTCAACCCCGACACCCTCGCCGGCGGCAACCGCGTGGCTGCTGTCTGCGCCACGATGATTGTTGGCGGAACCGTCGCCACCGAGAGCGAATATCTTTTCGACAAATTGTCGGCGCTACCCCTGCGCATTCAGCTTGAGAACTCGCCCGGCACAATCAGCGAGCAGAGCGCCGAAGCATTATATTATAAGGTGTCGACCGGCGCCGATGCCTGCCCGCCCGACAACGAGGAGCAGCTCGTAGCACTCTATGCCGACGCTTTCTCGCGATTCCGCACGAGCAACTTCCGCATCGAGACCCTCGCCGGACAACGCATGCCCGCATTCGCCCTACCGACCCTCACAGGCCAGCGCTTCACCTACCATAAAGGCGACCCGTTGCCCTCGCCCACAGTCATCGCCATGCTCGAAGCCGGCGGCGGCTTCACCGAGCAATTTATCGCCGACGTGCGCGACGCTCTCGCCGAGCTGCCGTTCGACGCGCGCCTGATTCTCGCCTTCACCGACACCAATGCCGACCATATCGAATCCGTAGCCGGCACGCCCGCCCCGGGCGAGGAGATTCTGATGAGCGGACGCGGACTTGCCCGCGACTGCGGCGCCGCCTCGCTCCCCTCGCTGCTGATTGTCAGCACCGACGGCACGGTTGCCGACGCCATCGTCGGATTCAACAATAACCTCCGCTCAGACGTTATTCAGAAAATGCTAATCCTACAACAATGAACACTATCTATTTGAAAGGAGAGCCGTGCCACACCTACGGCTCAATGCCCGAAGTTGGCGAAATCGCTTCATGCTACCATCTTACCGGCGCCGACCTCTCGAACGTCGATTGCTCGAAATTCGTCGGCAAACGCGTGGTGCTCAACATATTCCCGAGCCTCGACACGGAGGTCTGCGCCCGCAGCGTGCGCCGTTTCAACGAGGAAGCCTCGAAATTCGACGACACCGTGGTGCTATGCGTGTCGATGGACCTGCCATTTGCCATGGGACGCTTCTGCACCCTCGAAGGGCTGAAAGATGTCATCCCCGCCTCGGCATTCCGGTCGCCGCTGTTCGGTGAGAAATTCGGCGTGCAGATTGTCGACGGCCCCCTCGCCGGACTCCTCGCCCGCGCCGTCATCATCCTCGATAAGAACCGCCGCGTAGTCTACCGCCAGATGGTCGAAGAGATTACCCACGAGCCCGATTACGACGCCGCCACCCGCGTCCTCGAAGGCAAATTCTGACCCGGCAGCAGCCCGCCATTAGCGGGTCATCAACAGCGTTTCCTCAGAGATCTCTGAGCCCACCTCAGAGATCTCTGACCCGCCGAACCCCCATAACGCCCCTTTGCTGGGCGTTTTTTTGTTGCCCGGCGGTCGACAAATAAGAAAACTTTAGTTAAATATCGTTAATGGGGGGGGTGAAACTAAATATTGTTAATTTTTATTTACTACCTTTGTCGCGAACGTGTGTTACATCGACGTGATTCTACGTCTCTTTTTTCAAAATTTAACTTAAACTTACACCCTTAAATTATAGTATCTTTATGACAAATCGTTTCAAAACATGGGCATTAGTGCTGGCTTCAGCACTTGCCGCCAACGGTTATGCCGACGCAGCTCCCGCCACGGAATCTGCTCCGCTCGTAGCCGCAGCTCCCGACGCAACCGGGACTTGTAAAGGCACGATTCTTGACACTTACGGCGACCCGATGGTTGGCGTTACCGTCCGCGTCAAGGATTCGAAAGTGATCACCACGACCAACATCGATGGTGAATTCACCATCAACAACCTCAAAATCGGTTCAACACTGACATTCACCTACATCGGCTGCACAACTCAGGAAGTAGTCTGGGACGGCGCTCCGATTCAGGTAACTCTCGCCGAGGACAGCAACGTGCTCAACGAAGTTGTTGTTGTAGGCTACGGCGTGCAGAAAAAAGTTAACGTGACCGGCGCTGTGTCGATGGTCGACGAAAAGGCATTCGCCTCACGTCCTGTCACCAACGTTCAGCAGGCTCTTCAGGGCGCAATCCCCGGTCTTAACCTCAACACGACAACCTCCGGCGGTGAGCTCAACGCTTCGATGAGCATGGATATTCGCGGTACGGGCACAATCGGTGACGGCTCCGTAGCCCAGCCGCTCGTTCTTATCGACGGCATCGAAGGCAGCATGAACATGGTGAACCCCAACGATATCCAGAGCGTATCGGTCCTCAAGGACGCTGCCGCTGCTTCTATCTACGGTTCGCGTGCTGCATTCGGCGTTATCCTCATCACTACGAAAAACGGCTCTGACGGCAAGGTGAACATCAGCTACTCCGGCGACGTTCGTTTCACTACCGCCACTCAGCTGCCCGACATGGCCAACTCTCTTGAATGGGCTACATATTTCAATGCAGCTCAGTACAACGAGAACGGTGGCTACGTGTTCTCGCCCGAGACTATGGAAAACATCCAGAAATTCCTCAACGGCGAATTCACCGACCCCAGCACTCCCGAATACTACGGCACAACAGCCGGCTCTAACGGCCGTTGGAACAACTACGGAAGCGCATTCGCAAATACCGACTGGTTTGCCGAACACTACAAAAAGAATGTTCCCTCAACTCAGCACAACCTCAGCTTGAGCGGCGGCACACAGAAAGTGCAGTGGCTCATCAGCGGCAGCTACCTGCTCAACAACGGTCTTATCCGTCACGGTCACGACGAATATAACCGCTACACCATGAACGCAAAAATCGGTGCAGAGCTCGCTTCATGGGCACGCGTTGACTACTCCACAAAATGGTCGCGCGTCGACTACGAGCGTCCTTTCTACATGAACGGCCACTTCTATCACAACATCGCTCGACGCTGGCCCACCTGCCCTGTTATCGACCCCAACGGCCACTATATGAACGAAATGGAAATCGCCGAGCTTGAGGATATGGGTATCTATTATGAGAAAACCGACAAACTCACCCAGCAGCTCAAGTTTACATTCACCCCGCTCGCAGGCTGGAACATCGTGTTCGACGGAGGTTTGACAACAACCAACGCCAAGACGAAATACAATATGGATCCGGTTTACTACTACGACTGCAACGACGAGCCTTTCATCCGCGACTCTGACTACGGCACAACCTCCTATGTTGTCGACCAGCGCACACGCACCAATTACTACTCCCTCAACATCTATACCGACTACACCCGCTCGTTCGGACTCCACAATGGTAAGATTCTCGTAGGTATGAACTACGAAAAATATGACACCGACTATCTCTATGGTGACGGCTCCGACATGACCGACCACAGCAAGCCCTATCTGAGCCAGACTCAGAGCGACTTCTCCGCTACCGACAGTTACAACCACCGCGCTACTGCCGGTTACTTCGCCCGTTTGAACTACGACTACGACGGCAAATATCTCCTTGAAGGCAATATCCGTTACGACGGTTCATCGCGCTTCCTCGCCGACCGCCGCTGGGCTTGGTTCCCCTCGGTTTCTGCCGGTTGGAATATCGCTCGCGAAAACTTCTTCCGCAACCTCACCAATCAGATTACAACCCTCAAGCTCCGCGCTTCTTACGGTAGTCTCGGTAACACCAGCTCGGCCTACAGCTCGTTCTGGGATTGGTATCCTTTCTATCAGCAGCAGTCAATTGGAGCTAACAACAGCGGTTGGCTTATCAACGGTGCCCAGCAGAACACCGCTTCGCTCCCCTCGATTGTTAACGCTACAATGACTTGGGAAACCGTTAAGACTATCGATATAGGTTTCGATGTTGCAGCTCTCAACAACCGACTCACCGCAACTTTCGACTGGTACACCCGCAAAACCGAAAACATGATTGGCCCGGCTCCCATCCTCGGTTCAGTGCTCGGAACAGATGCTCCCAACACAAACAACTGCGACATGCGCACAAACGGTTGGGAAATTGAAATCGGTTGGAACGACCGCATCGGCAGCGTCAACTACAACGCACGCGTCAATATCTCCGACAACACTTCGAAGATTCTTGAATATCCCTACGACGGCGAATTCGGTGCACAAAGCTATAGCGGCTACCACAACGGCATGAAGTTCAACGAAATCTGGGGCTATAAAGTTGCAGGCATCGCCAATTCGCAAGAAGAAATGGACGCATGGATTGCCAATAACAATCCCTCATGGGGCAGCAACTGGGGCGCAGGTGATATCATGTACATGGACCTCAACGGCGACGGAAAGGTGAACAGCGGTGAAGCAACAATCGACGACCATGGCGACCTCGTGGTTATCGGTAACTCATCGCCTCGCTACCGCATCGGTATCAACCTCGGCCTCGAATGGAAAGGCATTGACTTCTCGGCATTCTTCCAGGGCGTTATGAAGCGCGACTGGCTCTTCGGATCAAGCGAACCCTACTTCTGGGGTGGTGCAGGCGGTATGTGGCAGTCAACCGTGTTCAAAGAACATTTGGACTACTGGACTCCCGAAAACACCGACGCTTACTATCCCCGTCCTTACTTCGGCACTAGCAAAAACCGTTATAATTCGGACCGCTATATTCAGAACGCCGCTTATCTCCGCTGCAAAAACATGCAGCTCGGCTACTCTCTGCCCACGAAGACCATCGCCAAAGCAGGCCTCTCATTGTGCCGCATCTATGTGTCGGTCGACAACCTCTTCACCATCACCAGCATGTCGAGTGTGTTTGACCCCGAAGCTCTCAGCGGCTCATGGGGCGCAGGTAAACTCTACCCGCTCACACGCACTTGGTCTGTCGGTGTAAACCTCAACTTCTAATCAGATTACAGACATGAAAAGCAAAATAAAAAACATAGCACTCGCGGCTATCGCGTTTGCCGGCATCAGCGGTCTGACCTCATGTAACGACGCTCTCGACATGGAGCCTATCACTGAGATTACTCCGGAGGACTACTACAAGACTGCCGACCAGCTCGCCAACTACGTCAACAACTACTACAACGCCCACCTGGTTAACCCCTGGAGCTACTATTCTCGCATGTATCACCAGGCCGACTATACCGACGGTCTCAACCGCTCGGACATCAACACCGACATCGCCTGCATCGGCGATGGAAGCACAACATTCTTCACCCCAAACCACTGGCAAACCGGAACCGGTAAGTCGCTCCAAACCTACTATTCATACGTTCGCGTTTGGAACCACTTCATCAACACTGCTCAGTGCAATAAGATAAAAGGTGAGATTTCCGGCGATGAGTCGCTCATCAACAACTACATCGGTGAAGGCCACTTCTTCCGCGCGCTTGCCTACTACCGCATCCTCGCTTACTTCGGCGATGCTCCCATTATCACTGAGGTTATCCCCGACATTGATGATGTTATCGTTGAAAACTCTATCCGCTCGCCCCGCAATGAAGTTGCACGCTTCATCATTGCAGATCTCGACACCGCTATCAGCATGCTCGGCGACCGCACCCTCTTCAGCGGCCAGCGCGTCAACAAACAGGCCGCTCAGCTGTTCAAATCGCGCGTGGCTCTCTTCGAGGGTACATTTGAAAGATATCATCGCGGTTCAGGCCGCGTGCCCGGCGATGCCAACTGGCCCGGAGCTGCCATGAGCTACAACTCAGGCAAGACCTTCAACATCGACACCGAAATCGACTACTTCCTCACTCAGGCTATGGATGCCGCCAAGGCAGCCGTAGGAACTACAGCTCTCACTGAGAACAATTTTGTTCTCGAACCCGAACTCGACCAAATTTCAGGTTGGAACCCCTACTTCGAAATGTACAGCCAAAGCTCACTTTCAAACGTCGATGAGGTTCTTCTCTGGAAAGAGTATAATGCCGGTTTGAATGTGAAACACAATGCTCCGTATCGTACACTCCTCGGTTGCAACGATGGTCTGACACGCGCTTTCGTTGAGGGCATGCTGATGACCGACGGTCTTCCCTGCTATGCAAGCCCGCTCTATCAAGGCGACAAATCAGTCGACGACACCAAGAAAAACCGCGACTATCGTCTGCAGCTCTTCATGTGGAGCGAATCAACATTGGCTCACAGCGACAGCCGCTTCGCAAGCGACTATGGCGCAAAATTCGGTGTACCCGACGTTGCCGACCAGCTCGCTGAAACTCGTGCCATCACCGGCTATCAGTCGCGTAAATATCTCACCTACGACTACTCTCAGACCTGGCACGACCAGATTCTCGGCGTAAACGCTTGCCCGATTTTCCGTGTTGCAGAAGCCATGCTCAACTATATGGAAGCTTGCGTAGAGAAGAACGGTGATGTCGACGGAACAGCTTCCGACTATTGGCAGAAGCTCCGCGCACGCGCCGGCGTCAGCACCGACTTCCGCGCTACCGTTGCCGCTACCGACCTCAGCAAAGAGCTCCAGCTCAGCGTTTACTCCGGAACAACTCAGGTTTCTCCGCTGTTGTTCAACGTTCGCCGCGAACGCGTTTGCGAGCTGTTCAACGAAGGACTCCGTTTCGCCGACCTTATCCGCTGGCGTTCGTTCGACAACTTGATTACTACGAAGTGGATCCCCGAGGGCGTTAACTTCTGGGACGAAATGTACAAGAATGAACACTACGCTGAGGTTGATGAGAATGGCGACGTCGTTATGGAGAACGGCGCACCGAAATTCGGCCTCATCTCCGACGGCAGCTCCAACGCAACCGTTTCGAGCAAGGATCTCGGCAAATACCTCCGTCCCTACTCGATTTCGATGCTGAACACCAACGAACTCCGCGACGGATACCAGTGGATGGAAGCATTCTATCTCTATCCCCTCGGATCAGTCGACATCACCTCGGCTTCGCCCGACCGCCGCGCTGAGACATCAAACATGTATCAGAACATCAACTGGCCCACAACCGGTGGCGAATATGCTATCAAATAAGCCGTTTACCCAACCACGGAACTACACACATATTATAAAGTTAAGGTTAATTAGCTAACACCCTCAACAATTCCGTTCGGGACCGCCGTTCGACCTCCGTGTCGACCGGCGGTCCCTTCCTTTTGCCCGGCCGCCCGCCGTCCGACATCAGCGGAAGGTCAAACGCGCTCTCTCAGAGAGCTCAGAGTTCTCTGAGTTCTCAGAGTTCTCTATTCCATGTCGGGAAAAATGCGTAACTTTGCGGGCATGAAAGCTTTCACTACAAAATTCCTTCTCGGGGTGGCTGCTGCAGCGATGCTCGTCGCCGCGGTGTCGTGCCGCATAAGCTATAAGTTCAACGGTGCCGCCCTCGACTACAATATCTACAAAACCGTGCATATCGACAACTTCCCGATACGCGCGGCGCTGGTCTATCCGCCACTGCAGCAGATGTTTGAAAACGATCTGCTCGACTATATCACGCGCAACACCCGCCTGCAGACCACCGACGGACGCAGTGACCTGATGCTCGAAGGCGAGATTACCGGCTACAACCTGACGCCCCAGGCCGTCACCGAGGACGCCTACGCCTCGAAGACGCGCCTGACAATTTCGGTGCGCGTGAAGTTTACCGACAACAAGCAGGAGAACAAGGACGTTGATCAGACATTCTCGGCCTACCGAGACTTCGACAGCTCGCAGATGATCACCGACGTGCAGGATCAGCTCTGCGAGGAGATCTGCGACGAGCTCGTGCTCCAGATTTTTAACGCAACGCTCGGAAACTGGTAATGGCAACTGCTGCAGAACGGATTTTAAAGGCAGCCGCCAACGAGGCTGCCCCCGCGAAGGACGACGTGCTGGCTGTTGCCGCCGAGACGCCCTACTTCACCCTCGGCGCATCGCTGCTGATGAAACACGCTGCCGCAACGCTGACCGACGACGAACGCCGCCGGCTCATGGCACAGCTCGCCCTGAATTCGCCCGACACCGGCTCGCTTTTCAGCCTCTGCGACCGCGACGGCAACGACTTCGCCAACTTCTACCCCCCGACAGCCGACTCGACGCCCACAACCGACTCGGCCATCGACACATTCCTCTCTACCTACGGCAACATCGACCCGAAAGAGGCCGCGCTCCTCGAACGGTTGATATTCAACCCTGTGGCCGACTATTCGCAGGTGCTTGCCAGCGAAGCCCAACAGCAGGCCGACAACAAACCCGCCGAGAAACACGCCGACGAGCAAGATAAGCTCCTCGACGCCTTCCTCGGCAAATATGCCGCCCCCGCCGAAGCTGAGGAGGCGAAAGAACAACCCGCGCCGAAAGCTTCGCCGAAATCAGCCCGACCCAAGCCCGACGCCGACGCCCCGCTGAGCGAAAGCCTCGCCAAAATCTATGTGCGCCGAGGCCGATATGATAAAGCTTTTGAAATTATCCGGTCGTTAAGCTTGAATTATCCGGAAAAAAGTATTTACTTTGCAGACCAAATGCGTTTCTTGCAGAAACTAATCATTAACCAACGCCGTAAAGCAAACAATTAAACGAAGATATGTTCGTATTTTTCACCATCTTAACCATCATCGCCGCAATCCTTCTGATTTGCGTTGTGCTCATTCAGAAATCAAAGGGCGGCGGTCTGTCGTCGGCATTTGCCGGAAATAACCAGTTTATGGGCGTTCGCCGCACCAACAGCTTCATCGAGAAAATGACCTGGACTCTTGCCGGCGCTATCGCTGTTCTGGCCGTGCTCTCAACGTTCGTCCTCCCCTCGTCGCTCGACCGCTCAGGCTCACGCGTGAAAGCTCCCGTAGCCGTTGAGCAGACCACCGGCGGCAACTACGACACTCAGCTCCCCGCAGCAGGCGAACAGCTCCCCGTATCAGAGCCCGCAGCTGAAGCTCCTGCAGCCGAGACCGGGAACTAATCAACCTCATCAGGCGGCACACACAACGCGCTGCGCTGCCGCTCGCGATTCGTGCGTCCCCACAAAGCCGGAAATCAACAGCCCCGGCGCGGGGGCGCACGAATCGCGTGTGCGTTGAGCCTCCGGTTTGAGCAAAATCGCTCGCTCGATTGTTTCTTCATCAGAGCTCCCCATCGGAGCCCCAACTAAGAGTCTGTCTCATAAAAAAGCATCGGAATTATGGAATCAACACGTCAAGCAAAAATAGCACGCCTGCTCCAGAAAGAGCTCAGCGAAATCTTCCGCCAACAGACAGCCAAAACCCGCGGCGTCATAGTCTCGGTCAGCGCCGTTCGCGTCTCGCCCGACCTGAGCGTCGCAAAGGCATATCTCTCGGTGTTCCCCTCGGCCAAAGCTCAGGAGATGATTGAGAGCATCAACAACAGCGCCCGCACGATTCGCTATGAGCTCGCTCAGCGTGTGCGCTTCCAGCTGCGCAAAACCCCCGAGCTGGCGTTCTATCTCGACGATTCGCTCGACTACATTGAGCATATCGACACGCTGCTCGCCGACGATGCCGCCCGCCTCGCCGAATCGAAGCCCGAATCGGCCGACACCACAAACGGCACAACAACCGAAACCCCGGCTAAGGAGGATTAACCTCCCTAACTCACCCCCAAAAACCAATCAGACACAGTCACATCGCCGCATGGTCACTCTACGCATAGCCCTGCGATATCTCTTCTCGCGCAAAAGCCACACTGCGGTCAACATCATCTCGCAGATCTCCGTGGCAGGGGTTGCCGTAGCCACGGCGGCGATTGTCTGCGTGCTGTCGGTTTTCAACGGCTTCACGTCGCTCACATCCTCGCGCCTGTCGCAAATCGACCCGCAGCTGCGCGTCGAGCCTACGGCGGGCAAAATCATAGCCTGCGCCGACTCTATGGCGGCCGTAGTCGCAAAGATTGAGGGCGTGACGACGGTAAAAGAGGTAGTTGAGGAGCGCGCATTGGCTATCTATGCCGGGCGACAGCTGCCGGTGACAATCAAGGGAATACCCGACGGCTACAACGAGTTAGCGAAGATTGAACCACTGCTGATTGACGGCGAATTCACGCTCGGCGACGGCGACTATCCCTGCGCAACGCTGAGCGTCGGTGCCGCTGTTGCTCTCGGCGCTCACCCAGGCTACTACGATATGCTCGGGCTCTACACTCCCCGCCGCGTGGGGCGCATAAATCCGGCACTGCCTATGAGCGCTTTCCGCGCCGACACGCTGATTGTAGCCGGGGTCTACGAGCTTGAGCAGAGCGAGTACGACACCGACCGCATTATAGTGCCTCTGGCTACCGCACGCCGCCTGCTCGACTATACCGACGAGGCCACAGCGCTCGAATTAGCACTCGCGCCCGGCGCCGACGAAGCAGCAACAGCCGCCGCGATCGCCGCGCGCCTTGGCGATGGCTACCGCGTCAAAAACCGCCTGCAGCAGCAGGAGAATTCGTTCCGGATGATAGCCGTTGAGAAATGGATTACGTTTGCAATGCTGGCGTTTATTCTCGCTGTGGCGTCGTTCAACGTAATCACCACGATGTCGATGCTTATTATCGAGAAAAAATCAAACATAGCTACGCTCAGCGCTCTCGGCGCCACGCCGTCTATGATCAGCCGGATTTTCATGCTTGAGGGGTGGCTGATTTCGCTCTTGGGCGGAGCGATAGGCGTCGTGCTGGGCGTAGCGCTCGTGCTCGCGCAGCAGTATGGCGGCTTTATCCGCCTCAGCGGCGACCCGTCGCAGCTGTCGGTCACGGCCTACCCCGTTGAGCTTCAGCTGCCCGACCTTGCGGCAGTGATGCTGCTCGTAGCAGCCATCGGGCTGTTGATCGGGCTCGTAGCCTCGCGGTTCTCAACAACCATCACCCGCAATATCCGCACAGCCGACTGATCTGTTAGTGGCGACTAATCAGTTAGCGGCCTGCAGGATTGAGATGGCTATCGGGCGGACGCCGGCAACGAAACATTCAACGGCAATCACCATCAGCAGCAGTCCCATAAGGCGCATCATCACGTTGTTGCCCGTCTCGCCGATAACATTAACGAGGCGCGTCGAGGCACGCAGAATAAAGTAGGTGAGCAGATAGATCAGCGCAATCATTCCGATGAGAATAGCCTTCAGCTGCCACGTCGTTGCGGAATCCATCATCATAATGCCGTTGGCAATCGCGCCCGGACCGCAGAGCAGCGGAATTGATAGCGGCGTGATAGAGATATCCTTGGCGTAGGCTTTCAGCTCCTCGTCCTTGAGCTTCGTGTGGGAGTAGCGTGCCTGGAGCATATCGTAGCCGATTTTCAGGATGATGATGCCCGCGGCGATGCGGAAACCGTTGGTTGAAATTCCGAAGAACGAGAACAGAAACTGCCCCAAGAGCGTAAACACCATCAGGGTCACAAAAGAGATTATGCACGCGCGGCTGACAATTGCGCGGCGTTCCGCGTCGTCGAGTCCCTCGGTCATTGTCAGGAACACGGGCATCGTGCCGAGCGGGTTGGTCAGCGTGAAAAACGATGTGAAGCAAAGAAATGCGAACGGTAGCAGTTGTGTATCCATTGCGGCGGCGTGATTGGCAAAAAAAGCTCTGAAGTTACAGTCGGATTCCCGACTGAAACTTCAGAGCTCCCTAAAATAAAACATATGAGAAGACGTTAGAATTCGGCGTTGTTGGGCGTGCGCGGGAAGGGGATGACGTCGCGGATGTTGGTCATGCCCGTCACGAACAGCACGAGGCGCTCAAAGCCGAGTCCGAATCCGGCGTGGGGCACGGAGCCGAAGCGGCGTGTGTCGAGATACCACCACATATCCTTCATCGGGATGTTGAGCTCGTTGATGCGGGTCATCAGCTTGTCGTAGTCGGCTTCACGTTCCGAACCGCCGATGATTTCGCCGATTTTCGGGAAGAGAACGTCCATGGCGCGCACAGTGCGGCCGTCGTCGTTCTGCTTCATATAGAACGCTTTGATATCCTTCGGATAGTCCGTAAGGATTACCGGGCGGCGGAAATGCTCCTCAACGAGATAGCGTTCGTGCTCGCTCTGCAGGTCGGCACCCCAGTAGACGGGGAAGTCGAACTTGCGACCTGACTCTTCGAGGATTTTGACGCCTTCGGTGTAGGTGAGTCGCACGAAATCGCTTGCAACAACGTCGTGCAGACGCTTTACGAGATCCTTGTCGTAGTGTTCGGCGAGGAATTCGATGTCGTCGGCGCAATGCTCGAGCGCATAGTTGATGCAGTATTTGATGAAGCTCTCGGCGAGATCCATGTTGTCGGCGATGTCGAAGAACGAAACCTCCGGCTCAACCATCCAGAACTCCGAGAGGTGGCGCGGAGTGTTGGAATTCTCGGCGCGGAATGTCGGTCCGAACGTGTAGATGGCTCCGAGGGCAGTTGCTCCGAGCTCGCCTTCGAGCTGGCCGCTGACGGTCAGGGCCGTGGGCTTGCCGAAGAAGTCGCAGGAGTAGTCGACGGCTCCCTCCTCATTGCGGGGCGGGTTGGCGATGTCGAGCGTAGTCACCTGGAACATTGCGCCGGCACCTTCGCAGTCGGAGGCCGTGATCAGCGGCGTGTTGAGGTAGAAGAATCCGCGTTCCTGGAAGAACTTGTGGATAGCGAAGGCGAGAGCCGAACGCACGCGGAGCACGGCGCCAAACGTGTTTGTGCGGGGGCGCAGGTGGGCTTTCTCGCGCAGGAATTCGAGCGTGTGGCCCTTTTTCTGCAGCGGGTAGGTCTCGGGGTCGGCGGTGCCGAAAATTTCGAGGGTTTCAGCCTGCACTTCTACGGTCTGTCCTTTGCCTTGCGAAGCCACGAGGCGACCGCCGACGTGGATAGCCGAGCCGGTCGTAACCGGGCGGAGCTGCTCGTCGGTAAACTTCGCCATGTCGAAAACAATCTGCAGGTTGCGGATTGTCGAGCCATCGTTGAGGGCCACAAACTGTACGTACTTGTTGCCTCGGCGGCTGCGCACCCAACCCATCACGCTGACCTCAGTGTCGATGGGTTCGGTGGCGAAAATCTGTGATATCTTGGTTCGTTGCATAGAACTCATTCCAACTTTTTATTTATTCACATTTTTGAGGCTTTTTCGAGGCGATTTTGTCAATTGAAGAGGGAGCGTAGCGTGCTACGTGACCGATGAAATTGGCAAAAGCGACCGAAAAAGACCAAAAAGGTGAATAAAAGAATTATTTTTTACATGAACTCATTTGACATTCGGTAAAAAGTTTGAATGAGTTCTTTTATTCGAAAGAGCCCATTTTGAGGAAGTTGACTTCGTCCTGAGTCAGGTAGCGCCAACGTCCGCGGGGCAGATTTTTCTTGGTGAGTCCGGCGAAGTAAACGCGGTCGAGCTTCGTCACGTGGTAGCCCAGGTGCTCGAAGATTCGGCGCACGATGCGGTTGCGTCCGGAGTGGATTTCGATGCCGGCCTGGTTGCGGTCGGTTTCGGTTGCATAGGAGATAGCGTCGGCGTGGATCGGTCCGTCCTCAAGCTCGATGCCGTCGGCGATGCGCTGCATATCCTCTTCGGCGATATCCTTGTCAGTCCATACGTGGTAGATTTTTTTCTTGACGTATTTCGGATGGGTGAGCTTCGAGGCGAGGTCGCCGTCGTTAGTGAGCAGCAGCACGCCGGTGGTGTTGCGGTCGAGACGACCTACGGGGTAGATGCGCTCGTCGCAAGCGCCCTTGACGATATCCATGACGGTCAGACGTCCGTTGGGGTCATCCGACGTTGTCACGCAATCTTTCGGTTTGTTGAGGAGGATGTAGCATTTATGTTCGAGTGCCACAACTTTGCCGTCGTATTCAACAACGTCGGAGTGGCTTATCTTTGTGCCAAGCTCGGTGACAACGTTTCCGTCGACCTTCACGAGTCCTTTCTGGATCAGTTCGTCGGCTTCGCGACGCGAGCAGATGCCGGCGTTGGCCATGAACTTGTTGAGACGAATCTGTTCGTTGGGATCGGGAATAGGCATTTCGTATTCAACGCGTTTCGGACGCGGAGTGAAGCTCTTGCCGCCCTGGGGCATTCCGAACTGGTTGTGGCGCTGCTGACGATTATTGTTGTAGCCGCCGCGCTGCTGACGGTTGTTGTA
>CAYNSG010000029.1:0-15947 GCA_964399885.1 uncultured Bacteroides sp. | reverse complement strand
CATGGCAGAGATTGGCTGGGATATTACGTAACTTCGATGAAAGTTATAGATTAACAGACCGGTTTGCGGGCAATATAAACGCAGAAACGCGCTTCGCGCTTGGGCAGAACCCGCAAAAGGGACGCAGAACTATTTATTAACCAGGAAAATTAAAACGCAGAAGCGGTTGCATTGCTCCCTTAAACAGAACCTGAGGGATTTGGCGAGAACGTCGAGGCCAATCATCATAATGCTAATTTGCCATCACATAACGCCGGCAGATATTTTGGCGCACCGGGGCGTTTCGCTTTGCCATTAAGCAAATAGTTGCTAACTTTGTCGGTAAATTATCACAACTACGGATATGGAAGTAAAACCTCAGGAGGAAACCACCGAGAAACGTGGACTCAACTTTGTGGAACAGATAGTTGCCGACGACTTGAAAGCCGGCAAAAACGGCGGACGACTCAACACTCGTTTTCCGCCCGAACCTAACGGTTATCTTCATATAGGTCATGCTAAAGCCATCTGCATGGATTTCGGCATTGCTGAAAAGTTTGGCGGCACGTGCAATCTTCGCTTCGATGACACTAACCCTGTAAAAGAGGATGTGGAGTATGTCGACTCGATTCGCGAAGATATCCACTGGCTCGGATTCGACTGGGGCGACAGAGAATACTACGCCAGCGACTATTTCCCCCAGCTCTACGATCTGGCCGTACGCCTTATTAAAGAAGGTAAAGCCTATGTCGACGACCAGACGTCAGAGCAGATAGCCGAGCAGAAAGGCACAACCACCTCGCCCGGAACCGAAAGCCCCTACCGCAACCGCACTCCCGAGGAAAACCTCGATCTGTTCGAGCGCATGAACGCCGGCGAGTTCGACGAGGGCGCACGCGTGCTCCGCGCTAAAATCGACATGGCATCGCCCAACATGCACTTCCGCGACCCGATTATGTATCGCATAATCAAAACGCCCCACCACCGCACCGGCGACCGCTGGAAAGTCTACCCGATGTACGACTTTGCCCACGGCCAGAGCGACTATTTCGAAGGCGTTACCCACTCAATCTGCACGCTCGAATTCGTCGTTCACCGTCCGCTCTACGAATATTTCGTCAAGGAGCTCGCCGACGACTCCTACTGCCCCCGACAGATTGAATTCAACCGCCTCAATCTGACCTACACCGTGATGAGCAAACGCAAGCTGCTTCAACTCGTCAAGGAGGAACTCGTTGCCGGATGGGACGACCCGCGAATGCCCACCATCTCCGGAATGCGCCGTCGTGGCTATACTCCCCGCTCGATTCGCAACTTCGTCGACCTCATCGGCTACACGAAATACGAAGCTCTCAACAGCGTTTCGCTGCTCGAGCATGCAGTGCGCGACGACTTGAACGCCGTTGCAACCCGTGGCATGGCCGTTCTGAACCCCGTGAAATTGGTAATCACCAACTTTCCTGCCGACAAAGTTGAAACCGTCAGCATGGAGAACAATCCCGAGGATCCCGAAGCCGGCACGCACACGATGCCGTTCACTCGCGAAATCTACATCGAACGCGACGATTTCATGGAGAATCCGCCAAAAAAATTCTTCCGTCTTGCTCCCGGCGGTGAAGTGCGGCTCAAAGGCGCATACATCATTAAATGCACCGACGTGGTCAAGGACGCCGATGGCAACATCACCGAGATCCATTGCACCTACGACCCCGAGACCCTCAGCGGAATGCCCGGCAGCATGCGAAAAGTAAAAGGAACGCTCCACTGGGTTTCGGCCTCACACGCCGTCGACGCAACGGTTCGCCTCTACGACCGCCTTTTCAATGTTGAAAACCCTGCAGCCGAAACCGAACGCGACTTCTGCGAGCTTCTCAACCCCGACTCTCTGCGAGTTGTCGAAGGAGTGAAAGTCGAGCCCTTCCTGGCCGAAAATGCCGTAGCCGGACGTCCTTTCCAATTCCAACGCATCGGCTACTTCACCCCCGACACCGACTCGCGCGACGGCGCATTGATTTTCAACCGCACTATCGCCCTGAAAGACAGCTGGGAGAAAGAGCAGAAAAAATAAACGCAATAAATAACAACCGATTGCATGTCAGACGACGAACGAGATGCTAACGACGAGCGCAACGAGCTCTTGAAACGCTTCGTTGAGTTTGCGAAACGAAGCAACACCGACGAGTTTTTCGAGGAGAACGACCTCGTCGACATATTTGACTACGCTACCGACATTAACGACGATTTCGTTAAGTTGGAAGTGATTCAATATGCCGCCGCCTTCTACCCCACGAGTACCCCGCTCATTGAGCGAAAGGCATTTATGTATCTCGACCTCGGGCTAACGGAAGCCGCCGGCGATATGGCTCGGCTGCTTCCGGCCGATAGCGTCATGCGTAAACTGATTGAACTGCGCACCGGCGACTTTTCGCAAGAAGAGCGACTTCAGAAGCTCAATGAAATCGTTGAATCTACGCCCGAATTCGAGGACGAATGGCTCATTCGCCTATCGGAAACCGCCCAGGAGTTGATGCTGACCGAATGGCTGTTTGAGAACAAGGATAAGCTGTGTGCCAAGACGTCGTATCCTCAGACCCTGATCTACGACCTCGTCAATATTGATCACGAAAGCTTCAACTACCCTCGCGCACAGGTTCTTGCCGAGGAGCTAACCACGCTCGAGCCGTTCTCTTCTGATTTTTGGGAGATACTCGCCCGCGAATACGCCGCAAACGATGAGCACGACAAAGCCCTCAACGCTGTAGAATATGCTCTGGCAATCAACCCCGACTCCCCTTTCGCGCTACGCCTTAAAGCCGAGGCTTTGCAAGGGCTGAATCGACCCACCTTCGAGGCCATCAAACCGCTCGACCGGATTCTGGAGCAAAATCCCGACGACCTCGAGGCATGCCTCATGAAGGCTCGGATTCTCAACCAAAACGGTCGCAAACTCGAGGCGCTCAACACGCTCGAAAACTATCGCCGCCAGCATCCCGACACTCCACAGGTGGTTTATGAAATGGTTGAGATAAGCGAAGGCGCAGTCAACCCCGATATCCTGAAACCGGTTATAAGCGAATATCCTGATAATTCCGACGGCTGCATTAACTATGCGCAAATTTTGGCCGCGGAACAAAAATATTCAGCTGCGGCCACACTCTATTTAGCTAAATCGAAAACAACCGATCAGCCCATCAACGACGTTCTGATGGAGGCCCTCTATCGAAGCGACCGATTCGACGCGGCAATCACATATTTCGACGACGTGCTTTATTGGATTCTGTCGGTCTCGCCTTCCGATGTGCTCTATTATGTTGCTTCTCGCGTCAGAACCGCAAAAATCGACGAGGAGTTTATGCGCCGATTATCAATTGTTATTGAAAATCTTGAGACTCTTTCGCCAATATATAACAAAGGACATCTTGAAAATGCATCGTTCCGACAGACCGCTATCGAACGCCTGCATAAAGCCTACGATGATCTCGTGGCCGGACGCCTACCCGCTATCGAACAACTGCTTAAATAACATACCATGAACAAACAAATTGAAGAGCTCTACAATTCAGCGCGCCATAGAGAGTTAGCAGATCGTCTCCAGGCACGCAATACTGTCGCCGAGCTTAACTATCTTTACGATCGCTTAGGACTCGATGAACCTAAAAAAAATATCAAAAAAAAGGAACGCGCAGCTGCACTGGCCTACTATGTCCTTAACCTGCCGCATAAAGTTATCAAATGTTTGACCCCCGGCGAAATTCTCTGGCTTAACGAACTCGCCGAGAAAAAAGTTATGCATTTAGAGGAGTCATCCATTGATTTCCTCACAATTTCATTGATTCAAGAACTGAAATTATTCGATGCCTTCAGATTAACAACCGACAATGATTCTCAAATTGTGGCTATTATCTATGACGACACACTTAATGCTTATTCCGAGACTCTGAAAAAAGCAGCCATAGACATCAAGCGTAGAACTACACAGTCGGTCGTTCGCACATATATTTCGGGGCTACTCAATTTATGCGGTTTTCTTTCAATGCAAGAGATTCTTATCGCAATTGCAACTGAAAAGAAGTTGCCGAAAGTTGATGAATTTGATTTACCAAACCTATTCAAAGGCTTTAAGATGTTTTCAAAATTCGACGACGTCGATGATATGCCTGAAGATATCTGGTTTGCCAGCAATAACTTTGTCCGAATGGAATCTGCTCCAGGTATAATAGCGAAGCGCGAAACACATACTTTACTCCCGATTTTCAGTTATCGGACAGTCATGGAAGCCGCATTGTTCCCCATGCCTCAGTTGCCGGCAGAAATCGTGAATCCTCTGGCTAAAAAGGTGCGGGAATTCTTCGCTTCCGAACGCGAAGCTATCGGATTTATCACTGGACGGTGGCTTTTTCTCCAGGTTTTGTCTCCAATGGATTTCATAAAAACTACAATCGGAAAATTGGATATTCTGGATATGAATCTCAATGAGGCGTTAAACTTTGTGCAAGAGATGAACAACACCTTGCCTCGATTCGAATTCTATGGACATTCGTCGGTCGAAGCCCACCAAGCAGCTATAAAAAATCGCGGAAAAGTTAAGCCGCGCACCCATTTTGGCGATATGCTAAAACAAATGGAAGGGATGGACGAGGAAGAAATCGCGAAACTTTTGGGCGATAAGATTATTGAGGACTTTGAAGATTTTGTCGGCAACAACGTCGAAGAGGACGAATCTTCCGACGTCCTCGGAGAATACATTGCCAAAAACGAAATAACCCCATGGGTAAAACGTGAGCCCAAAGTCGGGCGCAACGACCCATGCCCCTGTGGCAGCGGCAAGAAATACAAAAACTGCTGCGGAAAAAACAAATAAAGCAGATTGCGCTTGCAGCCCAAAACTGTAAGCGCAATCCGCTTTATACTATTTTACTTAGAAGAGAATCGACGTACGTTTCCAGAGCGCATCGGGCACCGCACGCCAAGCAGCGTCGACAGCGCGCCAACGCGAATCGACTACCAGACGACGTTTGCCGCGAAGAATAGCCTCCTCAATCGTCGGAGCTACTTCCGTTACCGACATGCACATCGGATACTGTTTGTCAATGTCGAGGAGCTCTGTGCGGATAAATCCCGGACGAATATCAGTGAAGCGCACATTCACCTCCTGCTGATACGACAATTGTTCGAGCGCATCCATGAATCGCTGCTGGAATGTTTTCGACGCGCTGTAGGCAGCCGCAACGCCTATTCCGCGAGTGCCGGCAATCGACGTAATTGCGGCGATATGGCCCGTATAGTCGTTGGCCGTGTCGCGATAATAACGGTAGGCCGCGGCAATTATGCGACCGAAACCCACAACGTTGGTTTCGAGCATCGAGCGCGTTTTGGCGTCGTCCAATTCCGGGTCCTCAAACCCTACGCCGGCACAATAGACCAAATAGTCCATGCCGTCGATAAGCTCAATCAAATCATAGAAACGCTTGACGGCATCGGGAGCCGTAACGTCAATAGTCATTTTCGCAATCCGGTCGGGATAGAGCTGCTTTAGGGTTTCGAGACGCTCCTCTCTTCGCGCGGCTATGCCTACGCGGCATCCAACGCGGGCAAAGTCGGATGCTATTTTATATCCAAGCCCCGATGAGGCTCCGATTACAACAATTTTTTTCATGCCAAGGTCAGTTAGTTCTTTTTTAGAACGTCTTTGAAACTGCTCTTGTTCAGTGGTAGAATGTACATTATGCTGAAACCTGCCGCAAGTTTGTTGGCACGCTTTCCGAATCCGGGGATATACATCGCCTCGCCGATATCCGTCTTTCCGCCATGAGCCGAATGGTAGCGCAGCGCCCAACCCAACGATATGTTACTAATAATCTTGACCTTGATGCTCATCACGAACTCAAAATAACCGGCAGCTGTGGATTGCGAGGGGAATTCAACCGGAGTTGTTTCTCCCCAGTAATCACCGTCGGAGGTGGTCACGTCGGTTATCGTGAACTTGAAAGGCGAGAACCCGTAGCGTAGCCCGACGCACAGTTGATAGTCGGGATTGGAGTTATAGAACACATTGTAGTTCATGCCAATCTTAAAATACGGCGCCAACGGGCTCTTGAACGTATAATTCAATCCGTCGGGGCTGATTGACGCCGACGACAGTCCGGTTTCGAATATCGGTTTGAAGCGGTTGTGGAGACTCACCTCCCCCCAGACGCCGAGTCCGCCATACTGCTGGCCGAATGCGTGCAGAATCGGATCGATGAAGTCGACGCCGACCGTAACGGCATGTAGCAACGGATAAATGTTCCCGACCGCCGGGGCAATAGCTGTCGAGTCGATGAATTCGCTGCCGGTAACGGTGTCGACCAGCACAATGTTGCCGTTGGCGTCGCGGCGTTCGGCCAATCGCGAGCGGTCAAACTCCTTTTTCTTCTCCTTCTTTTTTATAGGAGTTGCAGGAATCTCCACCGGCGTGATGCGTCGCTGAGCCTCAGCCGGCAGTGCGACACACAACGCCATGAGCGCAATCAATATCGCGAAAACCGAGCGACCGATATGTAGTGAAGTCTTGTTCATAACTCTTCCTCTAAATCTTCATCGGGAGTTTCGGTTCTGAAATATATCTTGAGCGTCTCACGGTCGAAATTGTCAACAACCGGATTGGCTATTGTCACGGAATCAATGAGATGGGTCGTAATCGTAGCCGACGTGATTTCATAGAAATACATCGCACCACACTCCTCGCTCACAAACTGCGGACGCGATGTGTAGGTTATCGTGAGTGTATCGTTGAGCTGCGGATTACTCAGCTCTTTTTGAGCATAATGGAAGCAGAACGAACTCGTCGACGCCGAAGAGCGCAGCGGCAGATAGGTTCGCGAAGCCACGCCGTTGACGAGCATCGAATCGCCGGGCGACCCTATTCCCCAAATCTGCAGAGAATCGATGCTGATTGTCGTTTCGGTTGCCGACGAGTAGAACCCCCCTATCGGCAAACTGCTCTGATTCTCAAGGCACCCCGTGGTTGAGCAGGAGCCCAAGAACAGACAAACGGCTATCAACGTCAGTAAGCCTCGCATATCAATCCTCGGTCTTAACGTTATCAATACCCAACTCCTCTTCAATCTCATAATGATTGCGGCGGGGAGAATTGCGGACTATAAGCTCACCGACAAATCCGGCGAGAAACAGCTGCGTGCCCAACAGCATCATTGTCAGAGCGATGAAGAAATACGGCGAATCCGTTACGAGCGAATAATGGTTGCCCGCGTGCATGTTGTAGAGTTTTACCGCGCCGACAACGATGGCTGAAATCACGCCGATTATAAACATCAGGCTTCCGAGAAGTCCGAAGAAGTGCATCGGCTTGACCCCGAATTTATTCGTGAACCAAAGGGTTGCCAGATCAAGATAGCCGTTGACAAAGCGGTCGAGACCAAACTTCGTCTTGCCATACTTACGAGCTTGATGATGAACTACTTTCTCGCCTATGCGGTTGAAACCGGCATTTTTAGCCAGATAAGGAATATAGCGGTGCATATCGCCATAAACCTCGATATGCTTCACAACCTTGTTGCGGTAGGCTTTCAATCCGCAGTTGAAATCGTGCAGGTTATGAATTCCGCTGACCCGGCGAGCCGTGGCGTTGAAAAGTTTTGTCGGGATAGTTTTCGACAGCGGGTCGTAGCGTTTACGCTTCCAACCGCTGACGAGGTCGTAGCCTTCCTCCTTAATCATCCGATAAAGTTCGGGAATCTCATCGGGGCTATCCTGCAAATCGGCGTCCATTGTGATAACGACATCGCCTTGAGCGCGGACGAAACCCGTGTTCAGCGCCGGCGACTTTCCGTAGTTTCTGCGGAAGCTGACGCCTTTCACGGCCGGATTTCGAGCCGACAGCGAGCGAATGACATCCCACGACGAATCCGTCGAACCGTCGTTTATGAAAAGAATCTCATAGCTGAATTCCTCGCGATCCATTACTCGCGCAATCCATTGCTCGAGTTCCGGAAGCGACTCAGCTTCGTTATAGAGTGGAACAATTACTGAAATATCCATCGTGTTGTTTCCTGTGTTTTATCAACGTTTATTAGTGTCGGGTATGCTGCGTGCGCGTGCAAGTAAAGCCATCAGCAGCGACAGCAGCGAGCCGGAGAAAATCGAAAGCCAAATCATCTCCACGACAATCTGAACCGCCGTGGGCATCAGATTCGCTTTCACCATAGCCTGAAGCGTATCGGCCAGCTCTTCACCCGATTCGAGACCGCTTTCGCGATAGAAACTGATTGCATCGCCAATCCGCTCATGGATGAAATCCGGGTCGATCCATTTGAGATAGACTGCAGCGATAATTCCGCAAATCAGCGAGCCGCAGGCAAAAGTCATAATCCCCTGCATCCACAGCGATGAAATCTGAGTCGTCCCGAAGTCTGCAACATACGAACGGCGCAGAAAGCGATAGATTACAAATGGCACCGAGACGAACAGCAACGCCGTTATCATCGAGAATATCGGATAATTAACCGACATCACTGCCGAAAAAAACATAGCGGTCAGCAACAGACCGAAAATCAGTCCGTCGTCGGCGCCACGCTTATATGGCGAATGCGATTTCAAGGTCTCGTTATCCATCAGTTGTTGTCGATCACCTGTTTATTCATCGGTTTATTCATCAATGGTGGGTGTACGTGCCGATATGGCGTTGTTTCTTTTCTTCAAAAATCTCGTCGATAGCAAAGAAAATACCCGATTCCTCAACGTCGCCAAACTCATCGTTGATGGCCGTGCCAAACATTCTCATCGTTGGCGACAGGCTCATATAGGCGTTGACCAGCGGCGGGATGTTATAGCCGTGGGCGCGGATTGCTCGATTGAGAATGCGATAGTCGTCGGCAAAGTTCTCGCCGACAAACAGTTTCTCCATGGCCTCAGTGTCGATATCTGTTGCCAACGGTGTTATGGGGCGCACCAAGCAGTCGGGGTCGGGGAAATGTTTTGTCAGGAAATAGAGAATCAGGTCGCGACACTCGCGCGAGTAGCTCGGATACATCGTAACCTTGCCAAACAGATACTGAATCTCGGGATGCACAACAGTGAGCGCGCCGAGACCGTCCCATAGATTGTCGAGCGCGTAGAGGGCTTTTGCTCCGGCTTTCGACGACTGATACTCCGGACGAACAAACGAACGTCCCAACTCAATCGTGTGGGGCAACAACTCTTCTATGAAACGACGAGAGAAATTAAACATGTGGGATGTAGCTATCCGAGGGCGTCCATCCTGATTGATTCTGATATCTTTACCGGTTATGTAGCGGTAGCCTCCCAAGATTTGCTGAGAGTCGGAGTCCCAGACTATCAATTGACGACAAGGGGGTGTCATCATGTCGAACTCGTCGATGTCGCAATCTTTGCCCGTACCGCCGCCGGCCTGTCGGAAAGAGATTTCCCGCAAGCGACCAACCTCACGCATCACAGCCGGCGCCTCATGGGCATCGACCACATAAATCTGATTGTGTCCCTTGTTGGTGGGACGCAACAATCTCTCGGGAGTCAACTCCGCCAGCAGCTCCTCGATGGCCACCGGCTCTATGATTTGTTGTCGCATTGTTAAGGTTGTCATTTTTAACTTGTTGCCATTGAGCCTGTTTGTCGCGAAATTGCGTTAAGCAGATTCTGTCTTGGAGGGGAGCGAATAAACCTCTTCGCGCAGTCGATCGGCTGTTTGCTGAACCTGTCGACCGCCGGCAAGGTCGCTGTAGGATATCGGTTTACCTATCGTTATCCGGAAGCTACCGCCTCGCGCCTTGAACACTTCGCGCGGCAGATAGACCATCTCGATGTTAAGCCGAATGCCTAAACGCTCTCTAAGATTTGCAAAAGTATAAAAAAAACTTGAGTTTTCGCCACTAAAATGGACGGGAATTACATCTCGGCCACTCGAGATACACCGATTGACAAACATCTTGTGCCATCTCAAATCTGCGACCTTCCCTCCGCGGCGGCGCGATACCAGTCCGGCCGGGAATACAATGATTGGCGAGTCGGAGTTGAAAGCATTGTCAATAGCCTCAGTGGCTTCGCGCGATTGACGCCCGAACTTGTTGACCGGAAGGAATACGCCCTGCAACGGCTCAACGGCCATCAGCAAATCGTTCACTACAAAATGCAGATTATCACCATAAACCGAGCTAAAAAACGCTATCATCGCGATTCCGTCGAGCCCGCCAAGCGGATGGTTGCAGACAATCACTTGCCGGCCCGATGCCGGAAGATTCTCACGCCCTTCGACGCTTATCTTGATTCCGAGATAATCAATCACCGCGCGACAGAAGTCGGCATCGCGCAACTCCCCTGTCGACTCTAATAGTTCGTTCATCTCTTTCTGGCAGATTGTCCGCTCAATCCAGCGTATAAGCGGCCGAGGGATAAACTTGTAGTGACGCGGCAAACGCTGCCGGAGCACGGAATCTACATCAATTCTCATCATTGACCACAAAATTTGTGCGCAACGCTCTCTCTTTCAGCAATTGTGCTAGTTGAGTAGTATCGGATGCAACGTTAACGTTATGTTTGTCGAAAACCTCGCGAGAGCGGCTGTCGAACTCTTGGCGGAGATTATCGAGCGTTGCATCTTCGATTGAATCAGTGGCGAAAATCAGTCTATAATAACAGTTTTTACCCGACGGGGCTACGGTGAACACCGTGCGATACGTAGCGTGGTCAATCACCGGACGTCCGTTTTCATCACGTCGCAGACCGACCGTGACCACCGCTCCGCCGCGAGTATCAATCGTGCGCATTCCCGAGATAAAATTGCCTAACGAATAGACTGTCAGCGTTCGGCGACCGGTCGTATCGGTCAGCAGCTCCATAGGCTGAACAACATGAGGATGCGCCCCAATAACCATATCGGCGCCCATGCCTTTTATCTGAGCGGCAAGCAGGCGCTGCGATTTCTCCGGCAACAGATGATATTCCAATCCCCAATGAGGACAAACCGCGACCACTTCCGCACCACACTCTCGGGCCGAGGTTATATCGCGACGAATTTTTGCTGTATCGATATAGTCGACGGCGACTCCCCTGCCATGTCGGATTCCGTTTGTGCCGTAGGTATAGTTCAAAAATGCGACCTTAAACCCCTTGATGTCAGCTATAAACGGCACTAAAGAATCGAGCGACTCGGCCGGTGAATACGTCCCCGTATGGCGCAGACCTATTGAGTCGAGCACGCTGATGGTTCTTGCCAACCCTTTGTCGCGGCGGTCGAGAGTGTGGTTGTTGGCGTTCAGGGCCAAATCGAATCCTGCATCGCGCAGCGCAACGGCGAATTCGTCGGGCGCGCAAAACATCGGATACCCGCTGTAAGGCTTCCCTCCTAACGGACACTCCAGGTTTACAACCGCATAGTCGGCCGAACGGACATAGGGAGCAATCCGGCCGAAACAGTCCGAGTAGTCAAACGACCCGTCGTTACGACGAGCCGCATTAAGTTGACTTTCATGCTGCATCGCATCGCCCGCAAAGAGAATCTCAATCTCTTCAGGCTCGGTCAACGCTGAGAATAGCGAGACTATCAGCGGAAGCAGCACGAAATGGGTCATTCGGGATAAATCTCATGGCGCGCAGCCAGCAGAGTATTTTTCATCAACGAAACAATCGTCATCGGACCGACGCCACCGGGCACGGGCGTAATCCAAGAGCATTTCGGCTCAACGTTGGCGAAATCAACGTCGCCACAGAGGCGGAATCCTTTCTTGCGCGACGGGTCGGGGACACGAGTTGTCCCGACGTCGATTACTACAGCTCCGGGCTTGACCATATCAGCCTTAACGAACTCCGGACTGCCAAGAGCGGCAATGATGATATCTGCTCTGCGACAAATATCGGCCAATCCGCGTGTAGCACTGTGGCAAACAGTAACAGTAGCGTCGCCGGGGGCAGATTTCTGCATCATCAGGGCTGCTACCGGCTTACCGACGATATTGCTTCGACCGAGAACTACGCATTCTGCGCCGCGAGTTTCGATTCCTTGGCGGCGAAGGAGCTCTAAGATTCCGGCAGGCGTTGCCGGAAGGAAACACGGCAGACCTATCATCATTCGGCCTACATTGACCGGATGGAAACCGTCGACATCTTTCCGATAATCAATTGCTTCGATTATGCGCTGCTCTGATATATGTTTGGGCAGAGGCAGCTGCACGATGAAACCGTCGACCTCGGGGTCGTGGTTCAAGAAGTCAATCTTCTCAAGAAGCTCCTCCTCCGTGACGCTATCCTCATAGCGAATCAGGGTTGAGGTGAAGCCACACTGTTCGCAGGCCTTGACTTTGTTGGCAACGTAGGTCTCGCTACCGCCATCGTGTCCCACAAGAATGGCGGCAAGATGAGGACGCTTCATCCCCTTTTGAATCATATCCTCGACCGTTGCGGCTATTTCCGCCTTAATCTCATCCGAGGTCTTCTTTCCGTCGATTAACATCTTTGATTATCTTGTTGTTAGTTTGAAGTCTTTTTGATTATTACATTCTGCCCATCTGCTGCTGCATCTTTCGGGCTTGCTTCATCATCTGCAGCGGGCTCATCTTCGCTACGCCGTGCATAGCTTTGCGCATCTGCTCAAACTGCTTGATTACGCGGTTCACCTCAACCGACGACATTCCGGCGCCTTTTGAGATTCTACGCTTGCGCGATTCGTTCAGCACAACTTGCAGCTCGCGCTCCGCCGGAGTCATCGAGTTGATTATTGCAACAACGCTTTTGAACGGATTCTCCGGAATCTCAACGTTATTAAGAGCATTTCCAACGCCGGGAATCATCGAGGCTACCTGCTTGATGTCGCCCATCTTCTCAATCTTACGAATCTGTTCGAGGAAGTCGTTGTAGTCAAACTGATTTTTAACCAACTTGCGACGCAGCTTCTCTGCATCCTTCTCGTCGGCAATGTTCTTAACCTTCTCAACGAGCGAAACGATATCGCCCATGCCGAGGATACGCCCGGCCATTCGGTCGGGGTGGAACTCCTCGATAGCGTCGAGCTTCTCGCCCGTACCGATAAACTTAATCGGCTTGTCGACAACGCGACGAATCGAAAGGGCTGCACCACCACGCGCATCGCCGTCGAGCTTCGTAAGGATTACGCCATCGAAGTTCAAGCGCTCATTGAAGGTCCGGGCGGTGTTGACAGCGTCCTGACCGGTCATCGAGTCGACGACAAAAAGTGTCTCCTGTGGCTTAACGGCTTTCTTGATGTTCTCAATCTCGGTCATCATCTGCTCGTCGATAGCCAGACGACCGGCCGTGTCGATAATCACGAGGTCGTACTGCTTGGCTTTCGCCTCGCGGATAGCATTCTCAGCAATCTCTACCGAATTGTTGTTGCCGGGCTCCGTGTAGACCGGAACGTCGATGCTCTCGCCAAGAACCTTCAGCTGTTCGATAGCCGCCGGACGGTAAACGTCGGCAGCAACCAACAGCGGGCGTTTGTTTTTCTCTGTCTTGAGCTTTTTAGCGATCTTACCGGAAAACGTTGTTTTACCCGAACCCTGCAGGCCCGACATCAAGATTATAGCCGGATTACCGGTGACGTTAAGTTTCGCAGTTTCGCCGCCCATCAACGCCGTCAGCTCGTCGTGTATAATCTTCACCATCATCTCGCCGGGCTTAACGGCCGTCAGCACGTTCTGGCCAAGAGCTTTCTTCTTGACCTCGTCGATAAACTGCTTGGCTACTTTATAATTGACGTCGGCAGCAGTGAGGGAGCGCAAAACCTCCTTCATCGTCGATGCAACGTTGATTTCAGTTATTTTGCCCTGGCCCTTGAGAGTTTTAAGGCTGCGTTCAATGCTTTCTGATAAGTTTTCGAACATCGTTGTGTTTCTTGTCGATTAAGTTGTTAACAAATTGGTAGTTGTGTCGGGGAAAATCACTTTGGGGCGAAACGTGGCTGCCTCCTCGGGAGTCATGCTGGCGTAGGCCATAATGATGACGATGTCGCCCGGATGCACCTTACGCGCCGCTGCCCCGTTCAGGCAAATCTCGCCCGAGCCTCGGCGGCCGGCTATGGCATACGTATCGAAACGCTCACCATTGTTGTTGTCCACAATATAAACGCGTTCGCCCGCGAAAATCCCTGCGGCATCGAGCAAATCTTGATCCACCGTGATGCTACCTATATAATTAAGGTTAGCCTCCGTGACGGTCACGCGGTGGATTTTTGATTTCATCATCTCTATCATCATGACCGTGCGGGATATTTAATGTTGTCAATCAAACGAACATCGCCGCAGTAAACCGTGATGCAACCAACGGCGTCTGTCCCTTCGGGCCATACTGTGAGAGGTTGCATTGTGAGCGGGTCGACAATCTCATAATATTCAACCTGCATTTCGGGGAACGAGTTGACCGTGTCGATAACATAGCGCTTTGTCTGCTCCAGCGAGTGATCGCTGCTCCAATCGACGCTCGAAGCCAACGTGCGGTGGATAGCAGGAGCTATCTGGCGCTGCGACTCAGTCAGTCTGACATTGCGGCTCGAAAGAGCCAAACCGTCGTCCTCGCGCTTTATCGGACAAGCAATGATTTCCAAGTTGAAGCCCTCAAGGTCGACCATCTTGCGGATAACGGCTATCTGCTGGAAATCCTTCTCGCCGAAATATGCCCGATCCGGCTCAACCATAGCAAACAGCTTGCTGACAACTTGAGCTACGCCGTTGAAGTGACCGGGACGCATTGCGCCTTCCATCACCTCGGCTACCGGTCCCAGGTCAAACGTGCGTGTGTCGGGTTCGGGATATATCTCTTCAACGCTCGGAATGAATGCGATGTCGACGCCGGCAGTCTCAAGCTTCTCGCAATCAGCCTCTTCGGTGCGCGGATAGGTTCGCAAATCATCCGGGTTATTAAATTGTGTCGGATTGACGAAGACGCTGACTACAACCACGTCGTTTTCACGGCGTGCGCGGTCGATCAGCGAAATATGTCCGGCATGGAGAGCGCCCATGGTGGGTACGAGTCCTATTGAGAGCCCGGATTCGCGGGCAGCTCGTACGCGGTCTTTAAGGCCGCTTACTGTACGGATAACTTCCATTGTTTCGCGGTTCGTATGTTTTAGAGTGCAAAGTTACGACAATTTATTTCAATAACCACAAATACTGCTCAAATTCCGTGCCAATTCCGCTCGCGTTCAAATCTGTCTCTTTGTCAATTTGACAATTTGTCAACTTGACAATTTGACATACTGCCTCCTCTCGAAGTCGCATAAATGTTAAAATATCGCCGTTTCTTAACTTTTTCTGAACTTTTTTCAACCATCGAAAGTTAATTCACCGTATATCTAACATAATTCAACCCCTCAGAGTATGAAAAAGTTAATCCTCTCTGTAGCAATCGTTGCCGGCGCAGCCATGATGGCATGTTCAACCGCAGACAAGACTGCAGAAAAAGCCTCAGCAATGACCTCGAAGATTGAGAATTGCACCAACCCTGACAGCCTGAAAGCTTACGTAGATCAGGCCAACGAATATGTCCAGACGCTCGTCAATAGTGGCAAAATCAAAGAAGCTCAGGAGTTTATGGCTAAGATTGAACCCGTTGTGAAGGAGAAAGCTCCCGCACTCGCCGGCACATTTACCGCCGTCCAGGCCGCTATCGGCAAAGCTGCCGATACAGCTAAAGAAACTGCTGCCGACGCTGCAGAACAGACCAAAGAAGCTGTCAGCGATAGCATTGACTCCAAAGTCGAAGCGGCCAAAGACGCTGCAGCCGACGCTGTCGATAACGCAACCGATGCCGTGAAGGATAAAGCTTCACAGGCTACGGATGCCGTAAAAGGCGCAGCAGAAAAAGTGGCCGACAAAACTACCGACGTTGCCAAAAACGTAGCCGACAAGACTACCGATGTCGCTAAAACAGTAGCCGACAAAGCCGGCAACGCCGCTCAGAAAACAGCCGACAAGCTGAAAGACCTCGGCGACAAATAAACTATT